>JAPVWO010000309.1 GCA_027493375.1 Candidatus Multivorans thiocomprendens
CATCATCGCCGGATTCCAGGTCGGGTCCCAGACCACCTCGACCTCGGCGCCCTCGACGCCTTCGACGTCGCGCACGGTCCGCTCCACGTCGCCCGGCAGGGACTCGGCGACCGGGCAGTGCGGAGACGTCAGCGTCATCTGCAGCTTGACGTGAGCGTTCGCCTCGATCCGCACGTCGTAGATCAGGCCGAGTTCGTAGACGTCGACCGGGATCTCCGGGTCGTAGACGGTCTTGAGCGCCTCGACGATCCGGGCCTCGAGGGCCGCCATGTCCACCGGAACTCCAGTCGTGGCGGTGTCGTCCATTCTCCGTTCCTCCCGTCGACCGTACAGCCTACTCGGTCGTTACGGCTTCCGAGTCCCCGCCCTCGAGCGCGGCCCGGAGCGCGTGCCAGGCCAGCGTCGCGCACTTGATCCGAACCGGGTAGTCCTTGACGCCGCTCAACACCTCCAGTTTGCCCAGGTCGACAGCGGCGGCACCGTTGCCGTCACCGGTCATCAGCGCCAGGAAGGAAGCGATCAGCGCCTCCGCCCGCGGCCGTTCCAGCCCGCGCACGGCCTCCGTCATCAGGGAGGCCGAGGCGGTCGAGATCGCACAGCCGACGCCCTCGAAGGTCGCGCCGTCGACACGGTCGCCGTCCATCCGCAGGTAGATCTTGATCCTGTCGCCGCACAGCGGGTTGTGGCCCTCGGCGCAGGCCGTCGCCGGATCGAGAACGCCGAAATTCCGGGGCGAGCGGTAGTGGTCGAGGATGACCTGCTGGTAGAGATCGCGGAGATCGGACATGGCGTTCGGCTCTGCTCCCCAAGCCGCTCAGCCGAAGATCCGCCGCACTTCGTGCAGGCCGGAAACGAGCAGTTCGACTTCCTCGTGGGTGTTGTAGAGCCCGAACGAGGCTCGCACCGTGGCCGGGACGCCGAGCCGGTCCATCAGCGGCTGCGCGCAGTGGTGGCCGGCCCGGATCGCGATCCCCTGTTCGTCGAGGATCGTTGCCACATCGTGGGGGTGGGCGCCGTCGATCACCAGCGAAACGACGGCGGCGCGGGCCGATCCGGCATTCGAGGCGTGGCCCGGCACGCGAACCCAGGGGAGATCATTCAGGACTTCCATAGTGTGGGAGAGCAGTTCCTGTTCGTGCCGCTCGATCCGATCCAGGCAGGTCGACTCCAGGAATTCGACGGCGACGCCCAGACCGATCGCCGGCGCGATAGCAGGCGTTCCCGCCTCGAAGCGCTGCGGCGGCGCCATGTACTCGCTGCGCTCGAAGGTGACCCGCGTGATCATTGAGCCGCCGCCGTGGTACGGGGGCATCGCCGCGAGCAACTCGCGACGGCCCCAGAGCACGCCGATGCCGCCCGGGCCGTACATCTTGTGGCCCGAGAAGGCGTAGAAGTCGCAGCCGAGAGCGCCGACGTCGACCGCCATGTGCGGCACCGCCTGGGCGCCGTCGACGACCACGGCCGCGTCCGAACGGGCACGGGTCAGCTCGACCACGGCCGGGATGTCGTTCACCGCGCCGAGCGCGTTCGAGACGTGGGCGAGCGCGACCACCCGGGTGCGCTCGTTGAGCATGCCGGCAAACCGGTCCAGATCGAGCTCGCCGTCGTCGGTGATCGGCGCCGCGAGCACGCGGGCGCCGGTCTGCTCGCAGACGAGTTGCCAGGGGACGATGTTCGAGTGGTGCTCCATCTCGGTCAGCAACACCTCGTCGCCCGGCTCGAGGTGCGGCCGGCCGTAGCTCTGGGCGACCAGGTTCAGGCTCTCGGTCGTGCCCCGGGTGAAGACGACCTCGTGGCTGTCCGGGGCGCCGATGAAGCGCGCGACCTTGCCGCGGGCGGCCTCGTAGGCGTCGGTCGACTGCTCGGACAGGGCGTGAACGCCGCGGTGGGCGTTGGCGTAGTAGGTGCGGTAGCAGTCGGTGACCGCGTCGATCACGACCTCCGGCCGCTGCGCGCTGGCGGCGTTGTCGAGGTAGACCAGCCGGTGGCCGCGGACCTCCCGCTCGAGGATGGGGAAGCAGGCCCGCAGGCGCTCGACGTCGAACACGGCGGCGTCCCGCTGTTCGTTCTCGGCCGCGGCTGCCGGCGCCGTCATCCGTCTACCCGCCCTGCCCGTTGCTCCGAACGCCGTTCAAACTGGCGAACAGGCGAGCTTCCAGGTCCCGCCGCAGCGGCTCGAAGGTCGCCTTGTCGGTTACCTCCCTCGCGAAGGCGTGGACGAGCATGCCGTGCGCCTCCTCGAAGCCGATGCCGCGGGCCCGCAGGTAGAAGAGAGCGTCCCCGTCGAGACGGCCGATCGTCGAGCCGTGGGTGCAGCGGACGTCGTCGGCGAAGATCTCGAGCTGCGGGTTGCTGTTGGCCAGCGCGGCCTTGGACAGCAGCAGGTTGCGATTCGTCTGCTTGGCGTCCGTCTTCTGGGCGGCCTGGTGAACGTAGATGCGGCCGTTGAACACGGAGCGGGCCTGGCCGTCGAGCACGCCCTTGTAGAGCTGGTGGCTGGTCGTGTGCGGCTGCCGGTGCTCGACCCGCATGTGGTTGCCCGTGAACTGGGAGCCGGCGAGGACGTAGAGGCCGTCGAGGGTGCAGTCCGCGCCCTCGCCGTCGAGCAGGGCGACCGTGTCGTTCCGTACCAGGGCGCCGCCGAAGGCCAGGGAGGAGGAGTCGAAGGCCGCGGCACGGTCGAGCCGGGCGTGCTGGAAGCCGAGGTGGAACGCTCCAACCGCGTCGGCCTGCAGCCGGGTGTGGCGAACCACCGAACCCGCGCCGCACACGAACTCCGCCGCGGGGCAGACGAAGTAGCCGCCGGCCGCCGGGTCGGCGGCGGCGAAGGTCTCAATGACGGAAGCCTGGCTGTTCTCGCCGGCGACGACGAGCAGGCGCGGGAAGCTGACCTCGATCGAGACCGGGGCGCCGTTGTCTCCAGCCGCAGCGTCCGCGGACGGCGCGCTGAGCCAGAGCACCTGGATGGGCCGCTCGAGCGCCGTCCCCGCCGGGATCCCGATTGCCGCGCCGTCCTCGAACAGCGCCGTGTTGAGCGCCGCGAAGGGGTGGACGCCGGCGTCGGCGCTGCAGGAGGCGCGACCGTCCACGCTCGCCCCCAGGTGCTCGGCGAGGAGGTCGGAGCCGGGGCCCGCCGTATCGGCGAGGGAGAATGCGGTCACCCCCTGTGGCGGCGATGAAGCCGCCGGGGCATAGCGGCCGTTGACGAACACCATCCGGTCGCAGCCGGGGTAGAGGAAGGGCAGGGCGACGCCGTCCCCCAACGCTCGCCCGGACGCCGGCACGGGCCGGGGGCGCAGGATGGGGCCGAGGTTCGTCTGCCGCCACTCCTCGTCGCGCGGGGTCGGGAAACCGGCTTCCTCGAAGCGTTCGATCGCCTGCTGCCGCCGCGTGCCCAGCGGCTCGCTCCCGGCGCCGCGGCCGGCGAAGAGCTCCAGGTAGGGACCGATGCGGGTGTCGGCGCCGGCGGTCACGATCCCTCCCGCTCAGGCCCCTGCCCGCGCACCGTCGAACCCGGCGTAGCCCTTCTCTTCCAGTTCGTGCGCGAGTTCGCTGCCGCCGGAGCGGACGATGCGGCCATCAAGAAGGACGTGAACGTGGTCCGGCACGATGTAGTTCAGGAGGCGCTGGTAGTGGGTGATGACGACGAACGCCCGGTTCTCCGCCCGAAGCGCGTTGACGCCGGCCGCCACCGTCTTCAGCGCGTCGATATCGAGCCCGGAATCCGTCTCGTCCAGGACCGCGAGCCGGGGTTCGAGCACCGCCATCTGGAGGATCTCGTTCCGCTTCTTTTCGCCGCCCGAGAAGCCCTCGTTGACCGGCCGCCGCAGCAGGGCCTCGTCGACGTCGACCAGCGTGGCTCGCTCGCGCAGCAGCTTCAGGAAGTCCATCGCGTCGAGCTCGGGCTCGTCCCGAGCCTTGCGGTTCGCGTTGACGGCCGCCTTCAGGAAGTAGCTGTTGCCGACGCCGGGAATCTCCACCGGATACTGGAAGGCCAGAAAAAGGCCCGCGTGGGCCCGCTCTTCGGGCGCCATCTCCTGCAGATCCTCGCCCTCGAGTTCCAGCGAGCCCGCGGTGACCTCGTAGTCCTCCTTGCCCGCGAGAACCTGGGCCAGCGTGCTCTTGCCCGAGCCGTTCGGCCCCATCACGGCGTGGACCTCGCCGGCGCAGACCTCCAGGTCCACGCCTTTCAGGATTTCCTGTTCTTCGACCTTCGCGTGAAGGTCCTTCACCCTCAGCATTGCTGTGTCTCTCCGTGCGGCGGCTTTGCAGCCCCCTGCGGTTCCGGCAACATGCGGCCCCCCGGGAGGGGTCAGCCGACGCTGCCCTCGAGGCTCACCTCGAGCAGCTTCTGTGCCTCCACGGCGAACTCCATCGGGAGTTCGCGGAACACTTCCTTGCAGAACCCGTTGACGATCATGGAAACGGCATCTTCGGTGTCGATGCCGCGCTGGTTGCAGTAGAAGATCTGGTCTTCGCCGATCTTCGACGTCGACGCCTCGTGCTCCATCTGGGCGGTGGGATTCGCGACGTCGATGTAGGGGAAGGTATGAGCTCCGCAGCGGTCCCCGATCAGCATCGAGTCGCACTGCGAGAAGTTTCTGGCGTCCTCCGCCGAGCGGAGGATCCGCACCTGGCCGCGGTAGGTGTTCTGACCCTCGCCGGCGGAGATTCCCTTCGAGATGATCGTGCTCGACGTGCGCTTGCCGACGTGGACCATCTTGGTCCCCGTGTCTGCCTGCTGGCGGTTGTTCGACAGCGCCACCGAGTAGAACTCGCCGACCGAGTCGTCACCCCTGAGAATGCAGCTCGGGTACTTCCAGGTCACCGCCGAACCGGTCTCCACCTGGGTCCAGGAGATCTTGCTGCGCCGGCCTTCGCACAGGCCGCGCTTGGTCACGAAGTTGTAGATGCCGCCCACGCCTTCCTTGTCGCCCGGATACCAGTTCTGGACCGTCGAGTACTTGATCTGTGCGTCCTCGTGGGCGACCAGCTCGACGACGGCCGCGTGCAACTGGTTCTCGTCGCGCATCGGCGCGGTGCAGCCTTCCAGGTAGCTGACGTAGCTGCCTTCGTCCGCGATGATCAGGGTTCGCTCGAACTGGCCCGTGTTCATCGCGTTGATCCGGAAGTACGTGGAGAGCTCCATCGGGCAGCGCACGCCCTTCGGGATGTAGACGAAAGAACCGTCGGAAAACACGGCCGAGTTCAGGGCGGCGAAGAAGTTGTCCCGTCGCGGAACCACGGTGCCGAGGTACTTCCTGACGAGTTCCGGGTGATCCTGGACCGCCTCGGAGAACGAGCAGAAGATGACGCCGAGCTCGGCCAGTTTCTCGCGGAACGTCGTAGCGACGGAAACGCTGTCGAACACCGCGTCGACCGCCACGCCGGCCAGCATCTCCTGCTCCCTGAGCGGGATGCCGAGCTTCTCGTAGGTGGCGAGGATCTCGGGATCGATCTCGTCGAGGCTCTTGGGCCGGTCGTCGTCGCTCTTCGGCGCCGCGTAGTAGCAGATGGACTGGTAGTCGATCGGTTGGTAGCGGACGTTCGCCCACGTCGGCTCGGCCATCTCAAGCCAGCCCCGGTAGGCCCGGAGCCGCCAGTCGAGCAACCACTGGGGCTCGTTCTTCTTCGCCGAGATGAAGGCGATGATCTCTTCGCTCAGGCCCGGCGGCGCGGTGTCCTGCTCGACGTCGGTGACGAAGCCGTACTCGTAGTCGCGTTCGGCGAGCGCTCCGATCGTGTCCGCGGCGGTCGGCATCAGGAACTGCTCCCCAGCGGAATGAGCGTGGAGGCGAAGGGCCGGCCGCCGAGAAAGTCCGGGCGCGCCATGTCCTCGATCGTGACGCCTTCAAGGGCTCTGCGAACAGCCCGGTCGATCCGCTGCCAGTTTTCCCGTACGCGGC
This sequence comes from Candidatus Multivorans thiocomprendens, assembly GCA_027493375.1. Lineage (GTDB taxonomy): Bacteria > Acidobacteriota > Thermoanaerobaculia > Multivoradales > Multivoraceae > Multivorans > Multivorans thiocomprendens. The sequence goes on from JAPVWO010000309.1 coordinate 5,907, forward strand.
AGAACGCCTCGTAGGAACACTCGTCGTCCGAGTGCTCGCTGCACTGGGTCAGGGCGATGGGGCCCTCGAGCGCGAAGATCACGTGCGCGACGCTGATCTCCGCCGCCGGGCGCGCGAGTTCATAGCCTCCGTGCACGCCGCGGTGAGAAACCAGCAAGCCGGCCCTGGCGAGCAGCTTGAGGATCTTGCTCACCATCGCGGGCGGCAGATGCGTCTGCAGGGCCAGTTCAGCCGCCGCAGTCTGCCCGGTCAGGGCCAGTTGGCTCATCAGGACGATCCCGTAGTCGGCTTGCTTGGTCAGACGGATCATGGCGGCGAAACGGGGACCCGAATAGTCCCGATTCGGAGAGTAGCAGCTTGCGCCTTGGAGCGCTACCGTGTGAGTCGCCGTGACGAGTTCGGCCATTCCCGTCTACTTCGATGTCTTCGGCGTGTTCGTCATGATCTGGTGCGGACTGACCGTGCCGGTGCTGGTCTACGGACTGGTGGGCAAGGACCGGACCGGGCGGGTAGGCGGCCGGGCCCGGGGGCCGAAGGTCGACCCGCGTTGGGGCTGGCTCTTCATGGAGCTCTCGGCCCTGGTTGTCTTCCCCGTCGTCTACTTCGCGGCCGGGGAGCGCCACAGGGTCGCCGACGTCCTGGTCGGCCTGTGGCTTGCCCACTATGTGCACCGCACCCTCGTGTGGCCGTGGATCGTCCAGCGCCAGGCGCGCCCGTTCCCCGCCGTCACCGCCGTCTCGGGCTTCGCGTTCAACCTCGTCAACGGTGCGCTCCTCGGCTGGTTCATGGCCCGGGTCGCCGACTATCCCGGGGACTGGTTCTCCGACCCGCGCTTCCTGGCCGGGGCGACCCTGTTCATCGCCGGGGCCGCCCTGAACATCTCCTCCGACTACCGCCTGTCGGCGCTGCGAGCCAGGGCCTCGGGAGGCGCGATCCTGCCTCGCGGCGGCGGTTTCGACTACGTCTCGTGCCCCAACCTGACGGGCGAGATCGTCGAGTGGATCGGTTTCGCGCTGATGAGCTGGTCGCTCCCGGGCCTGGCGTTCGCGTTGTGGACCGGAGCCAACCTGATCCCGCGGGCGCTCTGGCGGCACCGCTGGTATCGCGAGAGATTCCCCGACTACCCCTCGAACCGCCGGGCGCTCTTCCCCGGCCTGCTGTGAGGCCGGGTCAGGGAACGAGCGTCCGCGCCACGCGAAAGCCGATGTTCAGGCCGCGCTCGCCGACACCCACGCCGTTCCGGCCCGCGGCCCGGAGAAGGGCCGGCCGGTTGTTCCAGGAACCTCCACGCACGATGCGCCGGGAGCAGTCCCCTTCCGTCAAGGCGCTGCCGTCGGTGGGCGAACCCTCGTGGTTTTCGTTCCAGCAGTCCTCGACCCATTCCCACGCGTTGCCGTGCATGTCGTGAAGGCCCCAGGGGTTCGGTGCGTAGCTACCGACGTCGGCCGTCTCGAGCGCGACCCGGTCAGAGCACAGCGTGTTTCGCCACTCGAGGCGCTCGGGAACGCTCACATCCGCGTGGTTCCCGTAGCGGCAAAGCTCCATGGGGTGATCGCCGAAGTGGAACTGGGTCGTCGATCCCGCACGCGCCGCGTACTCCCACTCCGCCTCCGTCAACAACCGGTAGGCGCCGCCGGTCTCCCGCGACAGCCAGGCCACGTACTCCTGCGCGTCGGACCAGGAGACGTTCACCGCCGGGCGCCGGCCCCGGCCCCAGCCCCCGTCGTCCACCGGCGGACGTCCCGTCGCAGCCGTGTAGCGGTCGTACTCGTCCAGCGTGACTTCGTGCAGCGACACCGCGAACGGGTTGGCGAAGGACACGTCGCGGATCGGCCGCTCGCGGCTGCTGCAGCCCATGCCCGACACGCAACCCATGTAGAAGCTGCCGGCCGGAACGACCACCATCTCCGGCCCTCGGCCGCCGGAGTTCAGCGCGTCCGAGAATCTCGCCCCGACCTGCCAGGACGCCCGTCGAACCGGTTCCGGCTCCGCGCGCGGCTGCTCGACCGGCGCCTTGTCACCGACCGGATCGTCGGCCGGCGGCTCACTCGCCGCGGAGGTCGACGCCGACGCCTTCGCCATCGCAGCCAGCACGTCGGCGTGTACGCCTGCCTGAACGAGGGCCACCAGCTTCTCGACGCTGGTATCGAACGCGGTCGCCGTCGACTCGATCTTCGCCACGATGACCTCCGGCGGCAGGCCCGCCGCGGTGAGGCTCAGGATGTCCTCGTTCTCGAGCACTTCACCTTGCGCGAAGCCCGCCGCCGGACCAGCGAGGGCCAGGGCCGCCGCGATGCCGGCAGCAGCGGCGATCGGTCTCACTCCTTCCCTTCCCCGCCGGACGCCGGCGCCAGACGTTCCGCTTCCCGGCTGTCGCCGAGCAGCACGGCCACCCAGCGGAATTCGTCCGTGTTCTCGAGCAGGATCTTGACCACCATCGTCAGCGGCACCGACAGCAGCATCCCGACCGGCCCCCACACCCAACCCCAGAAGACGAGGGACAGGACGACCACCAGGGTCGAGAGGCCGAGCCGCCGTCCCAGAAGCGGCGGTTCGATGAAGTTGCCGATCACCATGTTGACGACCAGGTAGCCCAGGACGACGAGCAACGCCCGGCCGACGCCGATCTGGACCATGGCCAGGAGCGTCGTCGGCACCGCCGCGATGATCGAACCGAGGTTCGGGATGAAGTTGAGAACGAACGCCACGAGCCCCCAGAAGACCGCGAACTCGACACCCAGCACACCCACCCAGATGCCGATCAGCAGGCCGGTGGCCAGGCTGATCACCGTCTTGATCCCCATGTAGTGCTGGATCTCGTGCATGGCGCGGCCGAAGCGCGCCTCGGCGCCGGCGCTGCCGAAGGCCGCGCGCACCTTGGGGCCGAAGGTCGCGGCCTCGAACAGGGTGAAGATGACGATCAGCGAGATGATGAGGAACGACGACAGGGCAGCCGTCGTAGCCCGCAGGGTCCGGTTCACGAAGTCGACCAGGAAGCCCGGCTCGAAACGTGAGAGCAACGCCTGCGACAGGGAGTCGTCGCCCGCCCGCCAATTGGCGACCGGAACTCCCCGCTCCTCCAGCCACTCGCCGCCGTCTTCGATCCACTCCGTGAGGGTCGACTGGATCTCGCCCATCTCGCCCGCGACCTGGTTCGCGGTGGAACCGACCAGATAGCCGACGAGGGCGATGACCAGCAGGTCCATCAGGATCGTGCCGAGAACGGCGACGATCATCGGCAGGCGTCGCTGCAGCCAGGTCAGAACAGGCAGGCTGATCGCGGCGATGAAGACCGCGACCAGAAACGGGATCATGATCGACGACGCGGCCCGAAGACCGGCGACCAGGACGACGACGCAGGCCGCGACCAGCAGCAGGCGCATCGGCGTTCCGATGTCCCGTCGCTGGTTGTGCTGGGTCATGGTTCAGCTTGCCGCGGCGCGGTGGTCCGCGACCAGACCGTCGACCACCGCGGGTTCCGCCAGGGTCGTCACGTCACCGAGGTCCTCGTACTCGCCGGCGGCGATCTTGCGCAGCACGCGGCGCATGATCTTGCCGGAGCGGGTCTTCGGCAGGCCGCCGGCGACATGGATGTGGTCCGGCGTGGCGATCGGTCCGATCACCGTGCGGACCTGCTGGCGCAGTTCGGCCACCAGTTCCGGCCGGTCCCGGCTCTCGGCCTCCGGCGTGATCAGCACGTAGGCGTAGATGCCGACGCCCTTGATCTCGTGCGGGCAGCCGACCACCGCGGCCTCGGCCACGGCGTCGTGCGCGACCAGGGCGCTCTCGATCTCGGCGGTGCCGAGCCGGTGCCCCGACACGTTGAGGACGTCGTCCACCCGGCCGGTGATCCAGTAGTAGCCGTTCTCGTCCCGCCGGCAGCCGTCGCCTGTGAAGTACATGCCGAGGTAGGTGCTGAAGTACGTCTCGACGAAGCGCTGGTGGTCGCCGTAGATCGTCCGCGCCTGGCCGGGCCAGGAGCGCTTCAGGCACAGGTTGCCGCTCCGGTCGTTGCCCTCGAGCTCGTTGCCGTCGGCGTCCACCAGCACCGGTTCGACGCCGAAGAAGGGAAGGGTCGCCGAGCCGGGGACAAGCGGCGTGGCGCCCGGCAGCGGGGTGATCAGGATGCCGCCCGTCTCCGTCTGCCACCAGGTGTCGACCACCGGACACCGCCCGTTTCCGACCACGTCGTGGTACCAGTTCCAGACCTCGGGGTTGATCGGTTCGCCGACCGAACCGAGAACCCGCAGCGAACCGCGGTCGTACGCCGTGACCCACTGGTCGCCCTCGCGGGCGATCGCCCTGAGCGCGGTCGGCGCCGTGTAGAAGAGGGTCACTCCCAGGTCGTCGACGACCTGCCAGTAGCGGCCGGGGTCGGGGTACGTCGGCACCGACTCGAACATGACGCTGGTTGCGCCGTTCGCGAGTGGGCCGTAGACGATGTAGCTGTGTCCGGTGACCCAGCCGATGTCGGCGGCGCAGAAGTGGATGTCGTCGTCGTGGTGATCGAAGATCAGCCGGTGGGTCATCGAGGCGTAGAGCAGATAGCCGCCGGTCGTGTGGAGAACGCCCTTGGGCCTTCCCGTCGAGCCGCTGGTGTAGAGCACGAAGAGCGGCGCCTCGGCGTCGAGCCGGGCCGCCGGCGCCGTCGCCCGCTGCTTCGCCGTCTCCTCGTGGAGCCAGAGGTCGCGCCCCGGCGCCATCGGTACCTCGGTGTCCGTGCGCCGCGCGACCAGCATGTGCTCGACCAGGTCCAGTCCCTCCACGGCCTGATCGCAGGTCGCCTTGAGCGGGATCGTCCGGCCGCCGCGCAGACCCTCGTTCGCGGTCACGAGCAGCCGGCAACCCGCGTCGACGATCCGCTCGCGCAGGCTGTCGGCCGAGAAGCCGGCGAAGACCACGGAATGGACCGCGCCGATCCGGGCGCAGGCGAGCATCGTGTAGGCCAGCTCCGGGATCATCGGCAGGTAGATGCAGACCCGGTCGCCCGCGCCGATCCCGAGCGAGGTCAGGACGTTGGCGACCCGGCAGACGTTCCGCTTCAGCTCCCGGTAGCTGATCCGGTGGTAGCGGCCCGGCTCGTCCTCGACCCAGATCAGGGCCGTCTTGTCGGGCCGGGCGGCGGCGTGGCGGTCGACGCAGTTCGTGCAGGCGTTCAGCACGCCGTCCTCGAACCAGGCGAAGTCGACGGCCTCGAAGTCCCAGCGGCCCGCGGAACGGGGCTCCTCGAACCAGTCCAGAGAACGGGTCTGCTCGAGCCAGAAGCCGTCCGGATCCTCGATCGACTCCCGGTAGAGCTTCCGGTAGGCGTCCAGGCCGTCCACATGGGCGCGGCCGCTGTCCGAGATGGCGCTCTTGACGGGAATCATCCGACTCTCCTTGCCGGCCTTACACCGCGACGCGCGGCGCCGCCGCCAGCACGGCCTCCGACGCGCCGCCGCCCAGACCCTCGAAGTTGTCGGTGAACATCCGGGCCAGCCGGCGCGCGTACTGATCGTACGCCTGGGGATCGCTCCAGCCCCGTCGCGGGTCGAGCACGTCGCCCGGCACGCCTTCGATGGCCGTGGGGTAGGCCAGACCGAAGACGGGATGGGTACGCGTGGGCACGTCGGTCAGGCTGCCGTCGAGCGCCGCGTGGATCATCCTCCGCGTGTAGGCCAGCTTTATCCGGCTGCCCTGGCCGTAAGGTCCCCTGGTCCATCCCGTGTTGACGAGCCAGACGTCAACGCCGTGACGCCGGACTTTCTCACCCAGCAGTTCCGCGTAGGCCGATGCCGGCAGTGGCATGAAGGGGGCGCCGAAGCAGGCGCTGAAGGTCGCCGACGGCTCGGTAACGCCGCGTTCGGTACCGGCGACCTTGGCCGTGTAGCCGGAGAGGAAGTGGTACATCGCCTGCGACTCGTCGAGCCGGCTGATCGGCGGCAGCACGCCGAAGGCGTCGCAGGTCAGGAAGACGACCGACGTCGGGTGCCCCGCGTTGCCGCCGACATCGACGTGCTCGAGGTGGCTGAGCGGGTAGCTGGCCCGCGTGTTCTCGGTGCGGGAGTCGTCGTCGAGATCGAGTTCCCGGGTCCGGGGATCGAAGACGACGTTCTCGAGCACGGTGCCGAAGCGCCGCGTCGTGGCGTAGATCTCGGGTTCGCCCAGAGGATCGAGCCGGATGACCTTGGCGTAACAGCCGCCCTCGATGTTGAAGATGCCGCGGTCGGACCAGCAATGCTCGTCGTCGCCGATCAGGGTGCGCTCCGGATCGGCCGAGAGGGTCGTCTTGCCGGTGCCCGAGAGACCGAAGAACAGGGCGGAGTGCGACGGGTCCGCGCCGTAGTTCGCGCTGCAGTGCATGCTCAGCACGCCGCGCTGCGGCATGAGGTAGTTCATCACGCTGAACATCGACTTCTTCATCTCGCCCGCGTACTCGCTGCCCCCGATCAGAGTCAGATGCCGCTCCAGGTCGAGAGCGATGAAGGTCGTGCTGTTCGTGCCGTCGCTCTCCGGGTCGGCCACAACGCTGGGGATGTCGACGACGGTGTAGTCCGGCTCGAAGGCCTCGAGCTCCGCGTCGTTCGCCGCCCGAAGGAACATGTTGCGGACGAACAGGCTGTGCCAGGCGCGCTCGCTGATCACCCGCACGTTCAGACGACAGGCCGGATCGGCGGCGGCGAAGCCGTCGAAGACGAACAGGTCCCGGTCGGCGGCCGCGGCCAGCATCTTGCGGTGGAGGCGGTCGAAGTGCTCCGGCGCCAGGGGCTTGTTCACCGGCCCCCAGTCCACCAGGTCCGCCGACGGCGCGCGGCGCACGATGAACCGGTCGTTCGGCGACCGCCCCGTGTGCTCCCCGGTCGACGCGACGAGCGGACCCCCCGCGGCAATCGCGGCCTCGCCGCGCCGAACCGCTTCTTCGTAGAGCTTGGCCACGCTCAGGCGCCGGTGAACGACGCGCCGATTGGCTGACAGGAACTCCTCCGAAACCTCGACCATCTCAACTACCTCGCCACGGTCGAGGGCGAGAGAAGCGGTCCCGCCTCACCGTCCAGGCCGTGAACAGTGGCTCCTCGGGAGGGATTCGAACCCCCAACATTTCGGTTAACAGCCGAACGCTCTACCGTTGAGCTACCGAGGAAGAATCCGCCTCAAGGCAAACAGCGGCGGGCGACACGGAGTTCATCTTAGGGAGGCTTGAAGCCGACTGTCAAACCCCGCACGGGTGGGCCGCTACAGGCGGTTGCGGTAGGGGCGCAGTTGCCCCGAACGGCTCGGATGACGCAGCTTGCGGAGCGCCTTCGATTCGATCTGCCGAATCCGCTCGCGCGTCACGTTGAACGAACGCCCCACGTCCTCAAGCGTCGACTCGGCGCCGTCGCCCACGCCGAAGCGCATCCGCAGCACGAGCTCCTCCCGCGGGCTCAGGGTCTGCAGCACCGCGGCGGTCTGCTCGCTGAGGTTCTTCAGGAGCAGCGTGTCGAGCGGCGAGACGGCGCTCGCGTCCTCGATGAAGTCACCGAGGGAAGAGTCCGCCTCTTCGCCGATCGGCGTCTCCAGCGAGATCGGTTCGAGCGCGATCTTCATGATCTCGCGAACGTGGGACACCTCCATGTCCATCTGCTCGGCGATCTCGGCGACGGTGGGTTCGCGGCCCAGTTCCTGGACCATCGCGCGGCTGGTCCGGGTGAGCTTGTTGATCGTGTCGATCATGTGGACCGGGATGCG
>JAPVWO010000031.1 GCA_027493375.1 Candidatus Multivorans thiocomprendens
CTCGCTGGAGGACATCTTCCTCCAGGCGATGGAGGGCGACGATGGCCGTCTATGACCACGGCTACAAGGGCTACGACGGTCCGCTGATGCCGGCGCGGAACCGTTTCCTCGTCATCAGCCGCTACGGCCTGCGCGACGTCTTCGCGTCGCGGCTCTTCCTGGCGTTCTTCGCCTTCTGCTTCGCCTGGCCGCTGGTGCTGCTTGGCGCCATGTACCTGCGCTACAACGCGGAGGCGATGACCCTGATCAACCTCGATTCGGCCGACCTGCTCGAGTTCGTCCAGGTCAACACCTGGTTCTTCCAGAACCTGTTCCTGCGCGTCCAGTTGTACCTGGCGTTCATCGTCGTGCTCGTGGTCGGGCCTTCGCTGGTGTCGGCGGACCTGCGCAACCGGGCGATGCCGCTCTATCTCTCGCGGCCGCTGACGCGGACCGACTACGTGCTCGGCAAGCTCGTCGTCCTCGGCGTCCTGGTCTCGGCGATCACCTGGGCGCCGGGGCTGCTCCTGTTCGTGATCCAGGCGTCCCTCGGCGGTCGCGAGTGGCTGCTGGAGCACTGGCGGGTCGCGCCGTCGATGGTGGTCGTGTCGGTCGTGTGGCTCCTCTGCATGTCGCTGCCGATGCTGGCGATCGCGGCCTGGGTGAGGTGGAAGCCCTGGGCGCGGATCCTGTTCATGGGCGCGATCCTGACCGGCACGGCCTTCGGCTCGTTCTACAAGGAGTTCTACGACTCCTGGCTCGGCAGCATGGTGGTCGCCTTCGACGTGACGGACGCGCTCTCCGCCTCCGTGTTCGGCACACAAGGGTCGGTCGAGATGCCGGAGGCGGCCGCCTGGCTCGCGGCGGCCGCGCTGGCCTCGCTTTCGGCGGCCCTGCTGTACCGCCGCGTGCGCGCCTTCGAGGTCGTCAAGTGAGCGACGACCGCAACATCGTGATCCGCGACGTCTCGAAGTTCTACGGCGACGTGCTGGGCGTCAACCGGGTCGACCTGGAGATCGAACCCGGCATCACCAGCCTGGTCGGCCCGAACGGGTCCGGCAAGAGCACGCTGATGAACCTCCTCGCGGGACTGCTGCGGCCGACGCGGGGCGAGATCAGGGTTCTCGGCCTTCCGGCCACCAGGCCGCAGGATCTGTTCCGCCGCTTCGGCTACTGCACCCAGTACGACTCCTTCCCGCGCGGCGCCACCGGCTGGCAATTCGTCTTCTCCTACCTGCTGCTGCACGGCCTGGACCGGGGCGAGGCGGAGCGGCTGACCGCCCGGACGCTGGAGCGGGTCGGTCTCGTGGACTCCGCGCACCGCCGGATCGCGGGCTACAGCAAGGGCATGCGGCAGCGGATCAAGCTGGCGCAGGCCATCGCGCACGGGCCCCAGGTCATGGTGCTCGACGAGCCGCTCAACGGCCTCGATCCGATGGTGCGCGCCGAGACGATCGAGCTCTTCCGTCAATTGGCCGGCGAGCCTTCGAGCTGGATCACGTCACCGAAGTCCAGCTCCACGACGACGGCGGCGGTCTCCATCTGCGCACCCGGGACGCGGACCGCTTCCTGCGCCTGGTCGCCGAACTCGTCGCCGAGGGCGGTGTGGAGGTCGAAGCGGTTGGCCCGGCGGACAGCGATCTGCAGGCGGTTTACCGCTACCTGGTCGACGACGAGGAGGAACCCTCGTGACGGTGGCCCAGGAGACGGCGGCGGGTTCGCGCCTCGACTGGGCGCTGCTGGCCCGGCAAGTCGGCGGACTCGTGCGGCTGGAGCTGCGCCGGTTGCTCCTGACCCGCAGGGCGGTGATCCTCGGGCTCGCGTCGGCGGTGCCGGTGGCGATCGTCCTGCTGGTCGGCTCGATCCCGATCGGCGGCCAGACGGATGGCCAGCACCGTGTTCAGCTACGCGTTGATCTACCTGCCCGTGGGCGTCTCGGGTGCGATCGAGAACCTGACCGCTGGCCCGGGCGGCCGGCATCTCGTGGCCTACCTGGGCGTAACCCTGCTCGCCTGCATCGGCTACGGCTCGCTGTTCACGCTGGTCGGCATGGTGTTCCGAAACCCCATCATCCCGGCCGGCGCGCTGTATGTCTGGGAGATGCTGCACTTCCTGCTGCCGCCGGCGCTCAAGAAGCTCAGCGTGATCCACTACCTGAAGGGCCTGCTGCCGGTGCCGCTTTCCGACGGTCCGTTCGCCGTGGTCGTCGAACCGCCTCCGGCTGCCGTCTCCGTCCTCGGTCTGCTCGCCTTCGCCGCCTTCGTGCTCGCGGTGACCGCGCTGATCATCCGTCGCATGGAGATCCGGTACACCGAGGACTGACCACTGGGTGCGCGGGTCCTCGGACCCGCTGCTGCCGCGGGCGGCTAGAAGAACGCGCCGGCCGCGGGCCGGCTCGATCTGCCACCATTGCCCCGTGGCTTCCATCGACATCGGCGGCATTGCCATCCCCGAATCAGCGCTGACCTTCAAGTTCGTCCGCTCTTCCGGCCCCGGCGGCCAGAACGTGAACAAGGTCGCGACGGCGGCGCGGTGCCGCCTCGACCTCGACGCCGCCGGCATCGAAGGCCCGTTGCGCCAGCGCCTCGAACGCCTCGCGGGAAAGCGTCTGACCACCGCGGGCGAGATCGTCGTCTCGGCCGATACCCACCGCACCCAGGCCCGCAACCGGGCCGAGGCGCTCTCCCGGCTCGGAGCGATGATCGAGGCGGCCCGTGCCGAGCCGCGGCCACGCCGGCCCACCCGACCGTCCGCCGGCGCCAGGGAGAAGAGGCTTCAGGACAAGCACCGTCGCGGCGAGACGAAGAAACGCCGCGGTCCGGTCGGCCTGGAAGACTAGGAGTGTCGGCTACCTCAGCCCGCCGCGGCACGACACCGTCGTGAAGTGGCCGCGGTCCGCCGTTTCCAGGTCGATCTCGATGTCCTGGCCGCGCGTCAGTTCCTCCCAGACGGGATGGTCTGACGGCGGGCAGGCGATCTCCGCCACCATCCGCTCCCTTTGACGACCCGCCATGACCATCAGGTCGCCCGCGAACTCGGGAATCACGATGACGCGATGGATGAGGGTATCCACGCGTTCCAGCTCCCTGCCGACCCAAACCCTGGTCCACCCTTGACGCAGCCGCTGAGGCGAGGGAAAGTCCAGGCTGTGCCGGTAGACGAGGTCCGCGCTGACGTGAGGCGGAGAGCCGCAGGAGACGGGCGCCAGTGCGGCGACGATCAGCGGTAGAAGCGCGCGGCGCATGGCGGCGCACAAACTACCGCACTTGACCCTTGCCCGCGACAGGCCGGGGCGACATCACCGTGATGGGAACGGGCCCCACACTGGGTGCGCCGGCGCCCTCGCCGGCATCCGGCGCGAAGCGCCGGCTCTCCGGTCCGCGTCCCACGGCTATGCTCGACCCATGCGAACCCGGATCCTGCTCGTTTGCTTCGCGCTCGGCCTCGCGGTGGCGCCGGTCGCACCCGCCGACGACTGGCCGCAGTGGCGCGGCGACGAACGCCGGGGCGTCTGGCACGAGGACGGCATCCTCGAACGCTTCCCCGAAGGCGGCCTCCGCTTCGCCTGGCGCGTGCCGATCGGCGCGGGCTACGGCGGCCCGGCTGTAGCCGCCGGCCGCGTGTTCGCGACCGACTTCGAACGGCTGCCCGGGAACCGCGGCCGCGAGCGCCTGATCGTGCTCGACGAGAGCACCGGCGAGCAGCTCTGGGAGCACGCCTGGGAAACCGGGATGGCGGGGCTCATGCCCGCCTACGCGAACGGCCCGCGGGCAACCCCGACGGTCGACGGCGACCGCGTCTACGTGCTCGGCTCGGCGGGCTACCTGGCGGCGCTGTCGGTCGAGGCCGGCCGCGTGCTCTGGCGGCACGACCTGGTGGCGGACTACGAAGCGCCGGTTCAGGCGTGGGGTTTCGTCGGCGCGCCGCTCGTCGACGGCCGGCAGATCATCACTCTCGTCGGCGGTGAACCCGACGCCATGGTCGTGGCCTTCGACCGGGGAAGCGGCGACGAACTCTGGCGCTCGATGGAGGTAGGCAACGAGCCGGGCTACAACCCGCCGGTCATCTACGAGCTTGGCGGCCGGCGGCACCTCGTCATCTGGCATCCGAAGGGCATCGCCGGGCTCGACCCGGCCGGCGGCGACGTGTTCTGGCAGTTCCCCTACGACGTGGAGTACGGGCAGACGATCGCGACGCCGATCCAGGACGGCAACCAGCTCCTCGTGTCGTCCGCATCGCACGGCTCGACGCTGATCGAGGTAGCCGCCGCGTCAGCCGGCGAGCCGGAGGCCCGGATCGTCTGGAAAGGGAAGAGCACCAGCAAGCAGGACCTCGATGGCCTGCACGCCTTCAACTCCACGCCCGTCTTCGACGGCGACATGATCTACGGCATCGGCGGACAGGGCGCGCTGCGAGCCATCGACCGCGCTACGGGCAAGGAAGTCTGGGCGACCTTCGAGCCGAGCGAGGACGCCCGCATCGCCACCGCGTTCCTGGTCCGCAACGGCGACCGCTACTTCATCAGCAACGACCGCGGCGAACTGATGATCGCCCGCCTGAGCCGTGACGGTTACGACGAGATCGACCGGACGCACCTGCTCGAACCGACCACCCGCAGCGTCCGTATCCGCCGGGAGCTCGGCAAGCTCCTCTGGGTGCACCCCGCCTACGCGAACGGCCACATCGTGCACCGCAACGACCGGGAGATCGTCCGCGCGTCGTTACTGGCGGATTAGGGCGGGAACGGCCCCAGGCGCCGGTATAGACTCCTGAACTCCAATGCGCGGTGCCCGCAGTCTTGTGGTCGTACTGGCGGTCATTTTCGCTGGCTTCGTCCTGTACCGCTTGCTGTCGAACGATCCGGGAAGCGATCAGGCCGACGCCGGCGCGGCTCAGACCGTCGCAAGCACCGATTACGCGGATCTCGTCACCCTGTTCGAGGAGTTTCGTTCGTTCGAACAGGGTGGCTCCGGCAACATCCAGTCCTATTCGCAGAGCGGCTGGTTCCTGTCGAATCTGGACACAACGCCCGACTTTTCCGCCGCGGCAATGGCGGAGAAGTACGGCGAGCTGAGGACGTTTCAGGAGCGGTTGGAGGCGATCGACCCCGCGGGCTGGCCGATCCCGCAACAGGTCGACTACCAGCTCGTCCGGGCGGAGACGAACGGCTACGAGTTCCAGCACCGTGTTCTCAGCCCATGGTCCCGGGATCCCGGCTTCTACAACGACGTGATCGCCACGCTTGCCTACGTGGCTGAACCACCTCTCCAGGAGAACGAGGTCGCGGATCTGCAATCCAGGCTCGGATCCGTACCCGATCTGGTGCAGCAGGCGAAGGAGAATCTCGAGGACTTCTCGTTGATCGCCGCCGACTTGGCCACGCTGGCGATTCTCTCCATCGGAGACACGAGATCGGTCTACGAATCGCTCGCGCAGGGCCTGAGGACTCATCATCCGGAGCTCGTGGCCGACGTCGAGTCGGCGCTGACCGCTATCGACGACTACGAGGACTGGATACGGTCCAACGAAGATCGGATGACGGGCTCCACGGGTGTGGGCAGGGAGAACTACAACTGGCTGCTCAGGAACGTCTATCTGTTTCCCTACACCTGGGAGGAGATCCGGACGATCGTTGAACTGGAAGACAATCGCGTGATCACCTTCCAGCGGCTGGAGGAGCACCGCAATCGCGATGTTCCGCCGCTCGTACCGGTCGCGTCACAGGTCGAGTACAGGGACGGCATCGAAGAAGCCGTCGATCACATCATGAGCTTCCTGCGCAGCGAGGAGATCTTCACCGTGCATGACTTCCTCGTGCCGGATGACTACTTCGACTCTCGGCTCTACGGCAAAGGGTATTCCCTGGAGGATCCCTGGCCCGAGACGCACGACTATTTCTTCAATTTCTCCCACCGGGAAGCGGTGATGGAGAACACGCATGAACTGGTCGGTCACCACTTCGACATGCTCAGGGCGGAGCGGGACGATCACCCGATCCGCGGCGGAGAGCGGCCGTACAAGATCTCGACGGCTCGCGACGAGGGGCTGGCGTTCGCCCTCGAGGAACTGCTGATGCATGCGGGCTACCTGGACGGACGGAATCCCCACGGCAGGGAAGTCGCCTATGAACAGGCGGCTTTCCGCACCGTGCGCGCGCTCTCCGACATCTACATGCACAGCGGCGACTGGAGTCTGGAAGAAGCGACCCGGTTCTGCATCGACAACGCGCCGCATGGCGAGTTGCTGGAGGGCAGCCACCATCTCTGGTTCGAGCTGGACACGACTCTTCGCGGCGTGGGGCACCACATGCTGATGGTCCTGGGGAAGGTCCAGTTCATGAAGCTGATGCGAGACCGCGCGAATCAACTTGGCGACGACTTCGTCCTGCGGGAGTTCCTGGACGAGGTCTACGCGGCGGGCCAGATCCCCTGGTCGCTCATTCGGTGGGAGATGACCGGCTACGACGACGAGGTCTCACGGCTCTGGTAGCGCGGGCTGTTCCTGCTTCCGCCCCTGCCGGGCCCGGGGCGGATTCGCCTCGTCGTCTCTCGGCCGCTTCTTCGAATCGGTGGCGCCAATCAGACCGTAGGCCACGGCGAGAATCGCGATCCCCAAGGCCGCCAGGAACCACACGGCCCGGTCGGTCATCGGCGGCTCGGCGACCAGGTCCAGGACGAACCGCGAGAACAGGATGAACACGCAGAAGACCGCGGGCACCTGGTACCAGGGGTCGGTGAACAGCGTCGACTCGTGCCAGACCGGGCCCGTTCGCGGCATCTCTGCTTCCGGTGAAGTGTCGCTCGGGCGACCGCGACGCAGGGCGACCAGCGTCGCGACCGCGGCCGTCGCCAGCGCCACCGCATAGACCATCGACACCGGAGACGTGCGCAACGCCTCGATGCTCAGGAGACCGGCGTTGCCGCCGGTCGTGACGAGCCCCATCAGCACGATGAGTCTGGGCCCCGGCTTGGACTCGTCGTACTTTTCCTTGCTCGCGGTCATTGGTCAGGAAGCCTCCGTGAGGCATCGCTCCACGAACGGCATCATCGCCGCGACGCAGGCGGCCGGCCTCTCGAGCTGGAGCAGGTGCGTCGTCTCCGGAACGAAGTCGTAGTCGAGGGCCAGGATTTCCCCGAGATCCACCGTGGGCAGGAACGAGAAAGGCACCGTGGGGTCGGAGCCGATGATCTTCGCGGGACAGGAGACGCTGCTCAGGTCCGTTGCCTTTGCCCACCGGGGGCCTTCCAGCGAGACCGCCGCTTCGTACTCCCTCGGGCAGCGCAGTTCGTAGCCGTCGCCGTTCGTGGCTTGTCGCAGGGTGGTCCGTGCGACGAGTTCCGGCGCGCCGGGGCAGAGAAGCTGGAAGGCGGGAGCGCGCAGTACCCGGTCCATGAACTCCTCGCGGCTGGCGAAGCGTTCGCGCCGCCTCAGGGCGGCTTCGCCGAGGTGCCGGAGCATTGTCTCCACCTTCCGCACGTCCTCCGGCCGGCAGCCAGGCGGGCAGACGACCGGGTCGAACAGGACCAGGGCCGAGTAGATCGACTCACGACTGGCATGAATGAGGGCCGATTGGGCCGACACCGAGTGGAACACGCCGATCTTCGGCCTGGCGCCGAAGTGCCGGTCGATCGCCTCCGCGATGTGCCCGTGATCGTCGACGAATGTCTCTATGCCGTGGTTCTCGCGGTTGCCGACCGGGTTCCAGCCATGGTTGCGGAGGTCGAAGAGAATGACGTCGAACCGGTCCGTGAGCAGCGACCAGAACGGGTAGTAGGCGTCG
>JAPVWO010000310.1 GCA_027493375.1 Candidatus Multivorans thiocomprendens
GGCCCCGCAGAAGGACCGGCCGCAGCCGAACTTGGTGCCCTTGAGGTCGAGTTCGTCGCGGAGTACCCAGAGCAGGGGCATCTCCGGCGGCGCGTCGACCGTCGTCGACTTGCCGTTCAGCGTGAAGGCGATTGCCATGAGTTCGTTCTCCTCGAGGGCCATTGCGGGGCGGCGACTTACTGGCTGGTCATACAGTGAATGAAACGCGGGGTGAGGTCAAGGGGTCGCCCGCGATGTAGCGCTCAGTTCCGGAATGCCTCCAGCTTTCGCCTGAGGGACCGGCAGAGGCTGGAACCGTCATCGCCCGTCTCGTAGACGTAGCGGTCGGGCCGAATCAACACGCTGGACGCGTTGTTCCGGCCAAGCCAGCGGGTGAGTTCGCCGTTCGCGTCGGACAGGTCGCGGCCGAGCTGGAGGACGATGCCGCCGAGAACCTCCCTGAACCAGTCCATGTCGGCGCCAGCCGTCGGGGAGCTCGTAACGAGGGAGAACTCCGGACCCAGCAGGTCGTCGAGCCAGGTTTCGCCGCCGGCGGTCGTCACGCGGGGCCTGATCATGCGTCCCCCGGAGGCCTCCGAGCCCCCGATCAGCCCCCGTTGGTAGGGCTGCCGGTTCGTCATGCGCCGCATCAGGGAGAAGCCGGTCCTTTTCTTCCTGCGGCCGCGGAAGAAGGAGAAGTTGCGGTTCGCGATGGCGAGCGGACTCGAAGCGCTGATCATTCTGCCCCGCTCCGACGCGCCCTCGATCAGGCGCGCGCAGTGGTCCCAGCACTCTTCCTGATAGGTGTCCAGAAGCGCCGGTCCGGCGAGCCCCCGAAACATGAGTTCGAACTTGAAGGCCAGGTTCACGGCGTCGCGGATGCCCATGTTGAGGCCCTGGCCGGAGAAGGGCGGCGACTGATGGGCTGCATCCCCGGCCAGCAGCAGTCGACCGGCGCGCCACGCCTTTGGCATCGAGCCATGGAAGAGGAAGGGCTGAGTACGGAGAATCTCGCACGAAGACGGGTCGAAGTACTCGGAGATCGCCTCGAGGGCGTCTTCGGCGGTGAAGCCCCGGGCGAGCGCCTCCCCGGCTTCGAAGTCGAAACGGACGTGCTTGTGGTGCCCCTTGAAGTACACGACGGAACGGTTGCGCCGGCACCTGATCTCGGAGCCGTCCGGAAGGGAATCGAAGAGCTTCTGGTCGTGAACGACGAGGTCGACGACGATCCACTGGCGCCGGTAGCCGAACTCGACCCGCTCCGACCCCATCGCCGACCGGCAGAAACTGCCGCCGCCGTCAGCTCCGACGGCGTAGCGTCCGGTGAACTCATGGCGCTCGCCGGTGTCGCCATTCGTCGCGACCACCTTCGCGGCCTCGCCCGAACCGTCGACCGCGCACACGTCGTACCTGAGGAACGCGTCGACTCCGACGCCTTTCGCGAAGTCGTCGCGCAGCAGGCGCTCGAGCGCGGGCTGGTGGAACACCATGCCGCCCATCGGGAACCCGAACCGGCTCGGAGCCCGCAGGAAATCGAGCGTCATGAGCGGCCGGCGCTTCGCGTCGACGAACTCGTTCCGCGCGTAAGGCGAGGCGTCCCCGGGGATCAGCCTCTGGAGGATCCCCATGGACGTGTAGATGCGGCAGCTCTCCGGGTCGAGGACCATCGCCCGGGGCGTGGGATAGACATCCGGCTCGCGGTCGAAGATCGCCACCGACCGGCCACGCGCCCGAAGCAGGTTGGCGAGCGTGGCGCCAGTCGGCCCGCAGCCGACGATCAGTACGTCGTACTTCTTGTTCTCGCTCACGACGCGGCGCCAGGAGCCCGAAGACGGGGCAGGCTAGCAGACGGAAGACGGGGCCGGCGCGAGAGAGCCGGTAGGCTTCGCCGGCGCGCGACGACATGAGCAGCTTCCAGCAGATCGCCGATTTCCGGGACGAGTGCGACTGCCTCGCCGAGGTCCTGGACCCTCTTGCGGACACCGACTTCGAGCGGGCCACCCTGTTCAAGGGGTGGACGCTCCACGACGTCGTCGCGCATCTCCACATCTTCAACTACGCGGCCGACGCCTCGTACCACGATCAGTCCGCTTTCGACGGCTTCAGGCAGTTCATGGCCGAGCGCCGCGGCCGGCTCAACCTCCGCGAACTGACGGACGAGTGGTTCGAGGGCAAGCGCAACCGCGCCGTCTACGACGTCTGGCGCGAGTACTACCCGAAGATGTGCGAACGGCTCGAAGGAGTCGATCCGAGGAAGCGCGTGGAGTGGTTCGGCCCGCCGATGAGCGTGCGCAGCTCGGTCACCGCCCGGCAGATGGAGACCTGGGCCCATGGCCAGGAGGTCTTCGACGTGCTGGGACTCGACCGCGCCGAGGCCGACAGGATCCGGAACATCGTCTTCCTCGGGTTCAACACCTTCGGCTGGACCTACGCGGTGCGCGGCCTGGAGGTGCCTGGCGTCGTGCCGGCGCTCGAGCTGACCGCGCCGTCCGGCGAGGTCTGGACCTGGAACGCGGACGAGACAACCAACCGGATCACTGGCGCCGCGGTCGAGTTCGCCCAGGTGGTCACCCAGGTCCGCAACATCGCCGATACGTCGCTGGAGGTTGTGGGGCCCATCGCCACCGAGTGGATGGGCATGGCGCAGTGCTTCGCCGGCGGGCCCGAGACGCCGCCGGCGCCGGGCACGCGGCACAAGGCGTAGCGCCGCTGCTAAACTGCCCGGCTTGCCGCTACCGCTGGGAGGTCGTCTAACGGTAGGACATGCGGCTCTGGACCGTAGAATCGGGGTTCGAATCCCTGCCTCCCAGCCACTCTCCCTAGCCGCGGCGCGGTCCGCCGCGAGGCGCTACACGCCCTCGACGATCACGACGTCCGTGTCGGTCGACTGGCTGAGCTTCTCTCTCAGGTCGGCGAAGTCGGCCCCGTCCTGCCATTCCTTGGCCTGTTCGACGCTGTCGAACTCGACGATGACGAGACGGTCGGGCTTCCAGTCGCCACGGATGGCCTCGGCGGCACCGCCGCGCACCAGGTAGCGGCCGCCGTGGGCCTCGACGACCGCCGGCACTTGCTCCAGAGCGCTGTTGTAGGCAGCTTCGTCTTTCACTTGAACACTGATGATCGCGTATCCAGCCATGGTGCGGAACCTCCTTGCAGTCGGTTGAGTGTCAGGGTAGCGCAAATACGAACAGGTTGTTGCCCGAGCTGGGCCGCAGTTCCGGCGTCAGCCCGGACAGGAGGGCCGCCGACCGGTTGCCCGTGCTGGCCGCGACGTACTGCCGGCCGTCGACGGCGTAGGTGACCGGGAATCCCGTGACCGGCGAGCCGAGGTTGATCTCCCAGAGGCTCTCGCCGGTCTCGTCGTCCAGGGCGCGGAACCGGCCGTTGCCGTCGCCGACGAAGACCAGGCCGCCACCGGTGACGAACAGCGACATCAGGCCGGCCCGCTGCTCGTACGTCCACAGCGACTTGCCCGTTTCGGCGGAAACAGCGTGGACGGACCCGGAGAGATCCGTGCCGGGTGCGATCTGGTGCTCGGCGTCCAGGGCGTAGATCTGCAGCCGGCCGGCGCGGGTCGCCGTCATCCGGGCGCAGGAGTTGCGCATCGGCACGTACATCGCGTTGGTCACCGGGCTGTAGGCGCCCGCCTGCCAGTCCTTGCCGCCGATGTAGGTGGGGCAGACGTAGGCCTCCTGACCCAGTTCGCGGAACACGACTTCCGAGTTCTCGGTGACCGCGCCGGTGGCGCCGTCGATCATGGCGATCACGTTCTGCCGGATGGTCGGCCGCGCCCACAGGAACTCGCCGGTCTCGCGGTCGAGCGTGTAGACGACGCCGGTCTTGCCGGGGACGCCGGTGATCACCTTGCGCGTCTCGCCCGGCTCGATGCGGGGGTTGATCCAGTCGACCTCGTCTGCGTCGGGCGCCACGGCGGTGTCGACCAGCAGGCGCTCGAAGGGATGGTCAAGGTCCCAGTGGTCGTTCAGGTGCTGGTAGTGCCAAGCGATCTCGCCGCTGTTCGCGTCGAGCGCGAGGGTCGAGTTGTGGTACAGGTGCCGGAGGTCCCTGCCGCCGAGCAGGAACTTCGGCGCCGGCGACGTGACCGAGGTGCCGATGTAGATCAGCTCCAGGCCCGGATCGTAGCTCGGCACCATCCAGGTGCCGACGTGGGTGCGGTCCTCGAACGGGATGTCGCCCCAGGTCTCGTCGCCGGGTTCGCCGGGTGCCGGGACCGTGCGGCGTCGCCAGAGTTCGGCCCCGGTGTTCGCGTCGTGGGCGACGATGACGCAGGCGTCGGGGCCGCCCCGGGGCAGGCAGCTTCGACCCGAGATCACCTTGCCGTCGGCGATGATCGGGCCGGAGCTCTGCATCGCCGGCTGCGTCTTGTAGTCGAGGATCATCGTCTCCCAGGCCAGCTCGCCCGTCTTCGCATCGAGGGCGAAAACGAAGTCGTCGACGCTGGTGTCGATGATCAGGTCGCCGTAGATCGCGATGTTCCGGTTGTTGGCGGCCAGGCCGCCGACCTGCTGGAGGATGTTCGCAGGGTGCTCGCGCCGGTACTCCCAGACGCTGAGTCACGAAGGTGCGACTCTAGCGCGGAGCGGAGAGTCGTACTTCCGCCTCGGTCTCCTCGTCGCCGCGGAGCAGGCTCACCGTGACCGAGTCGCCCGGCTGCTGCCGTTCCAGCAGCGCCCGGATGTCGCTGACCGACTGGACCGGCTGGCCTTCGATCGCGGTGATCACGTCGCCGAGCTCGATGCCCTGACGGGTGCGCCGGGTGGGGCGGAGCCCCGCGCGGTCTGCCCCGGAGTTGCGGACGACCTCCAGCACCAACACGCCGTCGACTTGCGGCCGTACGCGGGCGCCTTCCACCAGGGTGACGCCGAGCTGCGGGCGGTTGACGCGGCCGTGGGCGATCAGCTCCGGCACGACCCAGTTCACCGTGTCGACCGGGATCGCGAAGCCGATGCCGGCCCAGGCGCCGCCGGACGAGACGATCTGCGTGTTGACGCCGATCAGCCGCCCGCTCGAGTCGAGGAGGGGGCCGCCGGAATTCCCCGGGTTGATCGCGGCGTCGGTCTGGATGACCCCCTGGAGTTCGCGCCGGCCGATCGACAGGACCTCGCGGTCGAGTGCGCTGATCACGCCGGTGGTCAGGGTGTAGTCGAGGCCGAAGGGGTTGCCGATCGCCAGTACCGACTGGCCGACCTGAAGATCGTTCGACGAGCCGACCGGGATGGGCCGCAGCTCGTCCGCGGGCGCTTCGATCCGCAGCACGGCGAGGTCCATCTCCTCGTCTTGTCCGACGAAGGTGGCAGGCCAGGTCGTCTGGTCGTGGAGGGTGACCTGGTACGTGTCGGCGTTGCGGATCACGTGGAAGTTCGTGACGATGTGGCCCCTGTCGTCCCACAGGAAGCCGCTGCCGGTGCCGTCCTGGACGCGGTCGAATCGGCGTCCGAAAACGTCGACCCGCCGCTGCGTGGCCACTGTCGTGATGTAGACGACCGACGGCTGCGTCTCGCGGAACAGGTTGACCGTCGTTCGCTCCTCGGGCAGCAGCCCCGAACTCGGCGTCACGCGCCGCGGCTCGCCCTGGCTCTCCGCCTGGAGCACGTTGCCCTGCCAGCGCGAGCCCACCAGGAAGGCGAGCGCGGCGAGCACGAGCAGGCCCGCCGTGGCGGCGATCCGCGGGCGTTCGGTTGGGCTACTTGAAGGTGCGCGGGGCATTGGCCAAACCTAACAGGCGGTACGCGGGAGTTGTTCCGCAACAAGGCGGAGCCGGCCTGACGGCCGGCGCGCTTTCCGGCCGCCTGCGGCGGCGGCGGGCTGGGACGCCGACGCACCCGGCGTGGTCGCTGGCGGCTACACTCGACCCATGATTCTCACAGACAGAACGGTGTCCAGGACGGAGTTCGAGGCCGGTACGGGTTGGGCTCTCAAACCGGAGGGCGCCTGCAAAGGTTCAGCCTGCGTGCCTCTCTTCGACCGTACCCCGGCGTCGTCGGGCCCGATCGACGGGCTTGCCGTTGCCGAGGCGATCGGTCTACCGGTCGTGCACGACGAGGAGCACGGCGTGTGGGCGCTGGGCCCCGAGTCGCTCGGCTCGCGGGCGATCGTGTCGGCCGAGGACGCGGACTTCGAGCTGCCGGATCTCGACGGGAAGCCGTTCCGGCTATCGAGCCTGCGCGGGCGGAAGGTCGTTGTCTACGCCTGGGCGCCCTACTGAGGGTGCTCGGCCCACCTGCCCGGGTGGCAGGCGTTGCGCGACGAGCTTCATCCGCGGGGATTTGAACTGGTCACGGTCGGTCTCGACACGTTGGGTGCCGAGGGCTGCCGCGCGTTCATCGAAGCCGCCAAGCCCAAGCACCCCTCGCTGGTCGACCGTCACCACCTGCTGGCCAGGATCTTCGGCGTGATCAACATCCCCAGCTCGGTCTGGATCGACGAGTCGGGCACGGTCGTCCGGCCGGCGGAGGCCGCGCCCGCGCCGCCGGCGGACAAGGCGCCGAACATGGCGTCTCGTTCCCCGATTCCCGGTCGCTTCGGCGAGATGCTGCAGGAAGCGGCGAAGATCCCGGCCGACACCGATGCCTACCACCTTGCGCTGCGCGATTGGGTTGAGAAGGGTGCCGAAAGCCGATTCGCGCTGTCGCCGGAAGACGTCGTGGAACGATCGCGGCCGCGCGACGCCGACGTTGCCCTGGGACACGCCCACTTCGAACTCGCCTCGCACCTGGAGCTCGAGGGTCACCACGAGGCAGCCGTCCGTCACTTCCGCGAAGCGCACCGTCTGGTCCCCGACAGTTGGTCCTTCCGCCGCCAGGCCTGGTCGCTTGAAGGCGGCGCCGAGGGTCCGTTCGCGCGCTTCTGGCAGGGCCCGAGCGAAGACGACCCTGCGGCATGGCCCTACGAAGGGGACTGGCTCAGCGATATCCGCGAAGAGGGGCCGGAGAACTACGCCGAGCGCTTCGAGCCGTGACCGGGTAAACGGGCCCGCCGGTGGCGCTACCATCCGCCACCGTGATGCAGGTCGAGGCGGACTCCAGTCTGACTGCAGCGTTGGTGCGTCGCCGCCGGCAATGGCGCGACCTCGACGGCACCGCTCGCCTCTGGTCCCGCGACGGTTCGCTCTGGACCGATTCGGGCGAGGAGGACTGGCTCGGTTGGCTGGACATCGAACGGCTGAGCCGCCTGAGACTCGCCGACGCCGACGGCGAACGGGTAGAAACGGAGGCGACTGCGCTCGCTGAGCACCTCGCGGGAACCCCGTTTGAGCGGTGCCTGCTCCTCGGCATGGGCGGCTCGGCGCTTGGCGCCGACCTGTTGTGGCGGGCGCTGCCACGGCAAGCCTGTGCTTCGTTCATCGTCCTCGACACGACGGACCCTCGGGAGATCGCCCGCGCGCTTGACGGAGTGGATCCGGCCGCGCTCCGGGTCATCGCGGCGTCGAAGTCGGGAGGCACGCTCGAAACCCGGCTGGCGTTCGAGTTGCTGATCGAGCGGCTGGGCGAAGCCGCGTCTCGGGCCGCCCTGGCGATCACGGACCCCGGTTCGGCGCTGGAGGCACGCGCCCGGGACGCCGGTGCGCGGGTCGTCTTCGGACACCCGGACATCGGCGGCCGGTTCTCCGTGTTGTCGGCGTTCGGTCTGGCTCCGGCCGCGGCCGCCGGGATCGATGTCGAGCCGCTGCTTGGGAGCGCGCGCGCGATGGCGGACGCCTGCCGCGTCGACCAGGAGGAGCGAGCGACGAATCCGGGCGTCGAACTGGGCCTGCTGCTCGCCGCTGCCCACGACTGCGACCGGGACAAGCTCTACCTCCATGCGCCGGATGGCTGCGCGGAGTTGGTGGCCTGGGTCGAGCAGCTTCTCGCCGAGTCGCTGGGCAAGGGCGACGTGTTGCTGCTGCCGGTCGCGGCGGCGGGCCTATCGGTTGATCCGGCGGCAGACCGGTTCGACATCGTGCTGGGTACTGGCGCGAGTGCCGGGGTGCCCGCGGGCGAGCCACTGGCGCGCATCGAGGCGGACCTTCCGGCCGACCTCGGCGGCGAGTTCTTCCGCTGGCAATTCGCGACGGCGGTCGCCGGCGCGCTGCTGGGCGTCAACCCGTTCGACCAGCCGGACGTGGAGTCGTCCAAGGTCGTCACCCGGCGTTACGTCGAGCGGATGAAAGCCGGCGATGCTCCGGCGCCTGCCGGCGTCGTGCGGCTGAGCGAGGTCACGGAGCTTGGGCTGGACCAGCTCCTGGGCAGCCACATCGCGACGTTCCCGGACCGCGGCTACGCCGTCATCTCGGCATACCTCGACCGCAGCCACCGCAACCGCGAGCTGCTCGACGCGCTGCGGCGCGGCGTCGCCGGGCGCACCGGCAGCGCGTCCATGCTCGGTTTCGGGCCCGGTTTCCTCCACTCGACCGGCCAGGCGCACAAGGGCGGCCCGAATCGCGGTCTGTTCCTCCAGCTCACCGCCGATCCGCCGGCCGCCGATATCCCGATGCCAGGCGAAGGCCTGACCTTCGGCCAGGTCCAGCTCGCCCAGGCATGGGGCGACTACGAAGTGCTGGTCGAACGGGAGCGCCGGGTGCTGGCCGTTCACTTGGACGGCGGCATCGAGACCGGCCTCCGCCGCCTGGTCGACGTTGTGGCCTAGGCGTGCTCGCCACCACTACCGGTGCAACGTTACGATACGTATAGGTATCGTGTTATACATGTAGCAATGGCACTCAACATCAGAAACGCGGAGACAGAGCGGCTGGCCGGCGAGTTGGCGCGGCTGACCGGACAGACCAAGACGCAAGCGGTCACGGAGGCGTTGCGGAACCACCTGGAACGGTGCCGGCGCGAACAGTCCGGCCGGACGCTGGCCGGCGAACTCAGCAAGATCGGACGCCGGTGCGCGAAGCTGCCAGTGCGCGACCAGCGGTCCGCGGACGAGATTCTCGGGTACGACGAGGACGGCCTTCCTCGCTGATGGTCCTCGATACCTCGGCAATGCTCGCGATCCTGCAGGATGAGCCGGAACGTGACTCCTTCGCCGAGAAGATCGCGGCGGCGGCCGTGTGCCGGATCTCGGCGGCAAGCTTTGTGGAGGCCTCGATGGTCCTCGAGTCGCGTCACGGAGCGGAAGGTGTTCGACTGCTCGATCTACTGATTGAATCGGCCGGCGTCGACGTGGTGCCGGTTGATTTGGCTCAAGCCAGAATCGCGCGTCAGGCCTTTGCCGACTTCGGGAAGGGGCGCCACCCGGCCGGACTCAACTACGGGGACTGCTTCGTCTACGCGCTTGCCCGCCAGCTCGGCGAACCGCTGCTCTGCAAGGGCGAGGACTTCTCGCTGACGGATCTCGCGTTGGTCCCGTAGATCGAGGAACCGGCGACGCCATGTCGGCGGCCCTAGCGACGCCGGCCACGACCGCCGGCCGGCTTGCCCATCAACTCGTCGAGCCCGACGTTGAACTCGGCCACGATGCGGATCAGGACGTCCAGGCTGACGCGGAGCTCGTCCCGCTCGATCCGGGACAGGTCGGACGCCGGGATGCCGACCCGCTGGGCCAGTGCCGGCTGCGTCAGCTTGTTCTTCCGCCGCAGGCGCCGGATCCGGTGGCCCATGAGCTGGACCTGCTGGACTGTTGCTTCCTGGCTCATCGCTGGCTCGGTGTGAGAGCTAGAGAATCCTAGCGGTGCAGGCGTTCAAGGCCCGGGATCAGATCGAGGTCCGGAGATTCTCGTTGGCGGCGATCTGCGCGCCGCGTGCCTTGTAGCGCTCCCGGCGCTCCTTGCTGAAGCTGTCGACCTCGTCCTTCGGCACGCCGTAGGCGACTCCGCGATCCACCCCCGGGCGGGCGCGAACGCGCTTGAGCCAGTCAACGACCGCGGGCCGGGTCGTGATGTCGACCTTGGCCCACTTGTACGCCCGGATCCAGGGGAACACGGAGATGTCGGCAACCGTGAAGTCGTCGCCGCAGATGTAGGGGTGCTTCTCGAACCGGCGGCCGAGAATCGCCACCAGTCGAAGCGACTCCCTGCCGAATCGTTCCAGCGGATGCGCCTTGGCGTCCTCGGGCACATCGATGTAGCGCGTGTAGCTGAGCTTGTTGCCGAAGGCCGGGCCTAGATTGGCGGCTTGCCAGTAGAGCCAGGGAAGCACGTCCCAGCGTCGCTCGTCCGTCGGGTAGAGCGGTGTCGGGTACTTCTCCCCGAGGTACTGCAGGATCGCGCAACTCTCCATGACCGCACGCCCGTCGTCGACCAGTGCCGGCATCTTCTGGTTCGGATTGATGGCGGTGAACTCGGGCGTGAACTGGTCGCCGGCCGAGAGATCGACCATGTGGAGGCGAGTCTCGGGCAACTCGACTCCGGCCTCCCGCAGTTCCTCGAGCATGATCGAGATCTTCCACCCGTTGGGCGTCGCGCTGAAGTAGACGTCAAGAGCCATCGGACTGAGCCTCCGCGAGACCGGCCAGGACGGCGTCGATGCCTTCGCCTCTCAGGCCCTGCTTCATCGCCGAGAACGTGTTGCCGTCGTACTCGGCCAGTTGCGCCGCCCGCTCGAGGGCGACCTCGCGCAGCTCGTCGGCCGCGGCGACCTCGTCCACGAAGCCGGCATCCCGCGCGCCCTCGGGGCCGTACATCTTCGCGGTCAGGGCGGCCTGCGTCAGGGCGCGCTTGGAGAGCCGTTCCCTGGCCAGCAACCAGGCGAAAGGCGGCAGCGTTCTGCCGATGGCGACCTCGTTCAGGCCCAACCGGAATTCACCGTCCGCGGCCAGCCGATGATCGCCGGTGAGCACGCAGAGCGCGCCGAGCGCGATGGCGTGTCCGCTGGCCGCGACGACGAGGGGCTGCGGCCATCCGTACAGGCGCATCATCAGACGCGCTCCGGCGAGGCCCATGGCGCGAGCCTCCGCCGGGCCGCCGTCCCGAAACACGTTGAGGTCGAAGCCGCCGGAGAACACGCCGGGCCGGCCGGTCAGGACGACGGCTTTGGCCTCGTCCGCCGCCCGGTCGAGCATGGCGTTGACGGCGGCGATCATCGGCGGTCCGAAGACGTTCGCCTTGCCGTCGTTCATCGTGACCAGGGCCACGTCGCCGACCTGTTCGTAGGTGGTGGGTTCAGTCATCAATCGGCTCCTTCATCGCTTCCATCAGTTTGTCACCTTGATCTCGCGGATCTTCTTGAGCGGGACCGCGGTGATCTTCTCCGTCAGCGGGTACTCCAGGTCGCCCGGGTAGATCACCCACAGGTGCTGGAGACCGAGGTCCCTGCTGACCGAGTGCATGGACTTGGTCGTCCTCGGGGCGTCCGCGCACTTGAACTCGAAACCCCAACGCCTGCCGCCGCGGAGCAGCATGAGGTCGAGTTCCGCGCCCCGATGAGTGCCCCAGAAGTACGCCTGGCGGGCACCGAACGCGATCAGGGTCTGTTCCAGGGCGAAGCCCTCCCAACTGGGGCCATAGACGGGGTGGCGAACGAGGTCGTCCATCGACTCCAGCCCCAGCAGGTGATGGAGGATGCCTGAATCGCGCAGGTAGACCTTGGGCGCCTTGACGACGCGCTTGCCGACGTTCTCGAACCACGGCTGGAGCACTCGGATCATGAACGTCCCGGCGAGCAGGTCGCGGTAGTGGTTCACGGCGTTGACGCCGACTCCCATCGAGCGGCTGAGCGCCGACGCGTTCCAAGCCTGTGAGTGGACGTGCGCCAGCATGGTCCAGAAGCGGCCGAGGGCCTCGGGAGACACCCTCGACCCGAGTCCCGGCACGTCGCGCTCCAGGAAGGTGCGCGTGAACGACTCCATCCACAGCGTGCAGGCGGAGTCCGACTCCGCGAGGTACGCGAGCGGAAAGCCGCCGCGGATCCAGAGCCGGTCCTGATTCTCGACCCCGACCTCGTCGAGAGAGAAGCCGCTCACGTCGATGAACGAGATCCGTCCAGCCAGGGTCTCGGAGACGCCCCGGATCAGGTCCCAGGAGGCGCTTCCCAGGAGCAGGAAGACCGCCTTGCGGTCAGGGGCGTCGCAGATCGGGCGGAGGATCTCGAACAGCTCGGGTACGCGCTGTACCTCGTCGATCACGACCAGTCCCTCGCCGGCTCGAAGCAGCCGCTCCGGAGTCGTGTGGAACGCCTCGCGCACTGCGGGCACCTCCAGGTCGTAGACCGTGGAAGGCCCCTCCCACGCCGCCACGATCTGCTGGGCGAGCGTCGTCTTGCCCACCTGCCGGGCCCCGAGAAGAGCGGTAACCGGCGACTGGGAGAGTCTCCAGAGTGTGGCGTTGAGGAGGCGCTGTCGGGCTGTAGATTGTCGCATATTCACCTGCAAAGGTGAGATTTGCGACAATACTCCAGGGTCGGTAACTTCGTCCAGTGGCCGCTCAGGCCACCGGTGCCGTCCAGTTCGCTCGACGTGAGCTCGGCGTACTCGGGGGCTTCCATCGGCACACACTACGGACCCAGGTTCGATCACGGGAGGTCAAACCCAAGCGCCCTACGGCCAGCTGGCCGGGCCGAGAAGCGCAGTTCACGGCTTAGAGAGGCGCAGCTAGCTCAGCCTCGGGAGCTATGGTCAAATTTCGTGTACGGGGGTTGAGCGAGGCGGCGTGCCCTGCTGAGATCGGTTTTCGGGAATCGACGACAGCAGCAAAGGAGGCACGCCGTGACGGAGAGTACA
>JAPVWO010000311.1 GCA_027493375.1 Candidatus Multivorans thiocomprendens
CGCCCTACGTCGCGCAGCAATGCGTTCGCCAAGTCGTAGAACTGAACTCCGGGACCGTCAAGGAGGAAGGACTTGACCTGACGACACGGGAAGACGCTGCGGTGAAGCCATTGGAGCAAGGTGGTCTTGCCTGATCCGTAAGCGCCCACCAAGACGAGTGCTCGTACACGGCCTCCAGTCTCGAGCTCGTCGAGCAAAACCGTCGTCTGCTCCTTCAACGCCGCCGGCAGCGCCAAACCGCCCGCGACGGGCGTGCCCGATGCCGCTGGCTCAAAAGGGTTGAAGCGAAGGCCGAGGTCCTGAAGCGACATGGGCATACCGTAGTCCTTACTGTGCCGTGGCAGGCGCAGCTATGTCCTTGTGCAATCGGATATGGGAAACAAGGGGGCCGTTGACTGCCTTGTAGTACCCACGGAGCACAAGTCGGTCCCGTGATGCGGAGGTCGCCCCAAGGGTCGCCATGCTGCGAGACGTAGGGACCAGAACCGTGTGGTTCGGCCATCTATCGAGAAGCCAATCGACGGCCGAGAACAAGACGCTGAGCGGTTGCCGACGCGCCTCGCAGCAGTACTCAATAAGCTCCGACATCGCCATGAGCGTCCACTCACGTCTTCCGCGTAACGACAGCAGAAACTCCACCGTCCGCTCGACCGCACTGCCCTCTGCTTCCGCCGTGCCCTCCGACCCCAGAACCGGGAAGATCACTGCCCGGTCGCCGGCGACTCTCCAGTACTCGTCTACGAGGCGAAGCTCGTCCCGAGCCCAGTAGCGCAGCCCGTACAGCGTAGCGGCGATGCTGACGGCCGACTGACGGCGCACGACCCCTCCGGTCGTTGCGTTCCGAAAGACGACTTCACGACTGCCGGACCGCCGACTCCACGTTATCGGAACGGCGCACTCTCGGAATGCGGACACCGGATCGCCTCGCAAGGCACACGGCATGAAGAAGTCGAAGAAGAGAGACCTGCACTGTTCGTTCTTCAGCACCAATGCCGCGAACGCCGCACGCGCCGGCTCGGTCAAGGCGCCTCGCTCGTCCGCTGGAGCGGGTTGGCTCAGGAGCTCCGATACCGCGGGCTCCTTCTCGTTCGGTCGAAGAACAACACCGTCCCGCCACAGCGCGCCAAGCCGCACCAACGTGTTCCGGTAGTGGTAGATCGTAGTCGCTGCCGGCTTCGCCGTATGGCTGCTAAGCGAGATCTCGTTTTCCCTGACCCAAGCCACGATTTCTCCAGCCCTGAGGCCTCGACGCGGAGACTCCGCAACCGCTCAGAGCATCCGATGCAAACCCCCGAACGATACGGAGCGCATCCAGCACTCGCTGCCTGCTGCAACGGCAGTGGAGCGAGCCTCTGGTCGCCTCATCTCCACTTCTCCTGGACCACGACGCTCCGCAGCGCCTGAATCTCCGGGCGTACCTCCTGCGTCGTGACGCCGAGCTTCGATAGAGCCGGCATCCCATTGACGCCGTGCATCCTCGACCGCGTCGTTCACGGGGCGATGCTACACGCGCCGGGCAGGAGTGGCCGCCGCTGACCGCCGTCACGGTCGGAAGGGGCCGGCAAGGCCCATCGCTTCGCCCAGGATCGCCCAGAACTTCTTCTTCCTCGCGTCGTGTTCCCGAATGGCCTGGAAGTAGGCATCGTGATCGTCGAAGCCAAGGTAGTCGTCGATCGCCGCCGCCAGGCTGGCGCAGGCCAGAAGTTGGCGCGCCGCGTGCCGATAACGCGTGGAACGCCCGCTCCCGAGCGTAAAGTCGATCATCGCCCGCAGGGCGAGGGTCGCGGCCAGGGGATGCTCGGCCGCCAACGAAGTCGCGGCGGCGTTCAACGACCTGTAGAAGTCGCCGTGCAGTTCGCTCGCCCTTCGAACGACGAGGTCGGCGGCTCTCGACAGGTCCGGCCAGTCCAGCAGGAAGCGCAGGGCGGCGTGCATGTCCGCGTAGCCGGACGCGTGGTCCAACGCTCTCTCGGCGGCCTCGTCCGCCTCGGAGGCGTCCAGCCGGTCGAGGTACGCGCGCAGGTGCTTCTGGTCCAGCTCCCGCTCGAAGATCCTCCAGCGCGCGGCCTGAGCCTCTTCGCCGCGGCCCAGCGCCTCAAGAACATCGATTCGGACTTCTCGCCACTCGCGGCCAAGCGCGGGCAGGCCGTCCTCACGCTCCGGACGAGCGTCGTCGAGCGCCTGCAGGGCCTCCTTGGCCCGGTCAGCCTCAAGCAGACGACGGGCGATCTGGGCAGCGAAGGCCGGTATCTTCCTCTCTCGTTCGTCGTACTGTTCAACGAAGGCGTCCACATCGCCCTGGGCATCGGCGATGTCCTTCAACGCCCCGGGAATCGCATACTCGAGCACCACGAGGAACTCATCGTCCTCATCAGGCCGTTCGCGCGACCCGATCCAGGGGCCGGCCACTACGTTGTCCCGCGCCTCGTCCTGGCCGGCTGGCGCTCCCGCATCCCGAAACGCCAGCACCTTCAGGCGGAGATGCTCCAGTCCCGACTCGCCCAGGCCGGACGCCAGTTCGCCGATCAGACCGTCGTACTGCCCGAAGCCGTTCCTCCAGAGCGCCTCGAAGGTCCTGTCGGCGAGTTTGAACGGGTCAGGACGCGCCTCGGCGGCTGCTCGGCCGAGGTCGGCGAGACCGGACCGGAAGACGTCGCCGACCAGGCCGTCGCTGTCATCGCAGCGGTTGAAGACGCGTTCGGCGAGGGCCATGAACCGCCAGAGCAGTTCCAGGGCCAGGTTCGCATCCCGCTCGGCGACATGATTCTGGATCGCCTCCCTCTGGAACTCCAGGTCCTCCGCCAGGATCGCGGCTTGGGAACGGGGCACCCACTTCTTCGTCCGGCCGACCGCCGCCAGCCGCTTCCGTATCTCGCTTGCGGCCGCTCCGGCGCATCCCGCCGCCGCAACCTCCAGACGCAACCGGCTCTTGGCCACGGTGTCGCGCGCGGTCGCCGCCTGCAGGAGTTCCGCAAGCCTTCGAGCGCCCAGGGTCTCCAGGGACGACACGTCGATCAGGTTCCTGGTTGCCATCAGCCAATCTGCGTGCGCGCCAAGAGCGACAACGGCGTCGAGACGCCGGGCCTCTGCAAAGCCCGGCGCCCGGAACGCCGCTCGGCCTTCGGCGTCTCGTTCACGGCGCAAGGATACAGCCGCGAGATGGCCACTACGCCACACCGTCCACGGTGCTCTGATGTCATGATGCTCGCATGCGCGCGACAGTGACGATCGACGACGACATGCTGGCTGCCGCCAGGGCACTGGCCGCGCGAAAGGGCTACAGCCTGGGCCGCGCGCTGTCTGAACTGGCTCGGCGCGGATTCACGAGCGCTACCCCCGTCCGAAAGAGAGAAGACGATACGGTGTTCGCCGTCCCTGCCGACGCGACGACCATCACCAACGGGGACGTGCACCGATCACTAGCCGACTGGCCATGACCGCGTTGCTGGACGCGGACCTTCTCGTCGCTAACGCCTGGGTCAGCCGCGGGTGCCGGCCCAAACGCCAGCCGCAGGCCCGCGCGGCCAGCGAGCATGGCACAGCCATGCCCAAGGATCAGAGGCCGCCGGCGCCTTCGCCCGCGAGTCGCAGTTCGTAGGGGTTCGTCACCGAAACGCCACCGAGGACTGCGAGCACTTCCAGCGGATCGTCGGCATTGACCCGGCTCATGACATCCTGAACGTCCTTCCGGCTGGTCGGCGGTACCCGCACTTCGAAGAAGGGCCAAAGCACGTCGCTCTTGTAGGGGCTGTCCTTATCAGGAAACGCCGAGATCGGCGGTCCGTCGTAGCTGGGCTCGTAGCGGAAGACGAAGGCGTCGCCTTCGCAGGACAGTTCGCCGATCAACTCCAGACCGTGGGCCCGGCTGCGCCGGACGACATGAAGCCTCCTCCCCGTCGTCGCCCCTGCATCAACGCGTCGGCGACGGAGGCCCGAGACCCGAAGTAGCTGGTCCAAGGCCATCTGGACAGACTTGGTCATGTCCGATTCTCCTCCCGAAGCTTGGTAATCCGCAAGTCCAGGAGTTCCACGATGAGCTTCAGGCGCTGTTGGGTAATGATGCGCCGGAACCGTCGCTGCAGCATTCTCTCGATCTCCGGGACCGACACGGCATCGAAGACGGTCTTCATCGCCGGGAAGAGACCCGGATGGTCCCGTGCGATTCCCGCCACCAGACCGAAGTGATTCTGGTCCACAGTCCCGCCCACCGACAGAACCGGCCGCGACTTGCGAGCATATTCCTCGACAAACCCCAGTCCCTTACGCTCCACTTGTTGCGCCAAGGCGGCATCGGAGTGATTGACGAAGAGCCCTCGCGCCGTGTCGAAGATCGGCGCGAACCGGACTGGGGCACCCCCCGGGTCAAGTGTCTCCAGGACGCCCCAATTCATGTGGTGGCGGTCCGGGGCACCGACGAACGCGTCGAAGGCGAGCATCTTGACGAAGTCCACCGCAAGCACGTCAGAGTCCTCCGGGTAGAGCGCCTTCAGAATCGTCAGCACATTCCCAACGGTATAGAACCGACGCTCTTCCTTCCTGTCGGTGAGGCGGAAAGTCGCGGTCACCTCCTCTGGTGTGGAGTCGAAGTACGTAGCGGCAAGTTCGACTCCATGGCGCAAGGCCTCGTACTCAAGATGCACGAAGTCCCGGGAAAGGAAGCGCACGTCGTCCTTCGCCACCCGGACGAGCCGGGATCGGGCGATCCGTATCGGGAGCATCCGCCCGATCTTCGAGATGATCTCCTCAGTGACGCACTCACGCGCGGGAACGTCCTTGAACCGACCCATCTTCGCGATGTAGCCGCAGTAGCCCAGCGCCAAGCTGTCCCGAGGCCCGGGCGCTCCCGTCCAACGGGGAGCTCCATAGGCGAGGTAACCCTTCGGCACCGTACCGACCAGCGGAACCTCGTCAACGCCAAGTAGCCTCCAGCCACCGGGCTTCAGAAGAGGAATCGCGCGGACGTTCACCTCCACCCTGCTCGGCGTGGTGGTGAAGCGGTCCCTGCGCCGCCATGCCACGGCCCCCCTCGACTGCTCCTGCCGGCTCTACTCCACCCGCGACAGCAGCCACCACTTCATCGTCGTCGAGACGAGGTCGGCGGCGTCTTCCTGGACGAAGTGGTTCGCGCCCGGCACGGTGACGAGGGTCAGGTCGCTGTCCAGCCAGTCCCAGGTGTTGTTCAGGCCGTCCGAATGCAGCGCCGTGTCGTCCAGGCCGTGGAACTGAAGCACCGGCATGCCCAAACGGGGCGTTTCCTGGCCTTCCGCCTGGCCGATGCCGCCACCGCCTTCGCGCGGGTAGTTCCGCTTGTAGTAGGCCAGCATCGCGCCGAAGTCGGAGCGTTCGAACGCCGCATCAGCCGCTCCGTCATCTGGGGCACATGAAACGCGAACTGCCAAGCGACCGCGCCGCCCCAGTCATGGCCGACGATCGTCGCCTTGTCGCGGCCGAGGTGACGGATCACGGCCGCCACGTCGCCGACCAGGTAGCGCATGTCGTAGTTCTCGTCCCCGTCGGGCTGGTCGCTCTTGTTGTAGCCGCGCTGGTCGATCGCGACGACCTGGAAGTCGCTCGAAAGCACCTCCATCTGGTGCCGCCACGAGTACCAGAAGTCCGGGAAGCCGTGGATCATCACGACCAGGGGACCCTCGCCGATCGAGGCGTAGTGGATCTTGACGCCGTTCGAGTCGGCGTAGCCGTGCTCCACGCGATCCATCAGGTCACTGCCCATCGCCGCTCCCCCTACCGATGCCAGCAGGAAGGCACAGGCGGCAACAGCCGCCAGTCGCCGTCGGTTCGTCCGTTCGCCAGCTCGCCACATCTTCGTTCTCCTTCGTTGCTCGGTGCGGGAAAGGTGCCCGAGGGATTGTACGCGCGGAAACTCAGCCTGTTTCTCCCGGCAGCGCAAACGCGATCAACTCCGACGGCACACCGCTGCCGCCCACGGCGAGGACCACGTACTGGCGGCCACCGTGCAGGTAGGTCATGGGCGACCCGCCGACGCCGGCCTCGATCTCCACCGACCAGACCGTCTCGCCGGTCGTTTTGTCCATGGCGGAGAAGGTCGACGGTTCGAAACGCCAGTCGCGGCTCGCGGCGATCTCGGCGAGCATGGCCGCCTGCTCCTCGTCCGCCACGGCCAGCTCCTCGAGCGCCGACGATTCGAGATCCATCGATTCGGTCTCCATCTCGGCATCCGGATGGACGGTTGCCTCCAACCCCACGAACAGCAGCTCCGGCGTCAGCAGCACGTGGGCGCGCGAGCCCGAGCCCATCGGCTCCAGGTTCAGATCGCGGATCGCCGGATGTCCGGTCGGTCCCTGTCCCAGCGGCCGCATCCACTCGATCTCGCCACGGTTCAGGTCGTAGGCAGTCATCCGGCTGTAGGGGGGCTTGACGATCGGCAGGCCGAACGGACCGGGCGGACTCGTCTGGATCGAACCGATGTAGTCGAAGGACGACCGGTTCGGATCCGGTTTCTTGATCGTCAGCACCACCGGCCGGTTGAAGGATGGCACGTAGAGCCAGCCGGTCTCCGGATCGAAGGCGCCGCCGGGCCAACTCGCGCCGCCGCCCCAGCCGGGCACCTGCCAGGTACCCCGCAGCGAGGGAGGCGTGTAGAGCGGACCGTAGTCGTACCGCGCCAGGATCTCCTTCGCCCGCTCCAGGATCTCCGGCGTGAGATCGATCAACTGACCCTCGTGCATGCCCTGGCGCTCGTACGCGGGCGGCTTGGTGGGAAACGGCTGGGTCGGCGCCGAGCGCTCGCCGGGAACAGTGCTCCGGGGCACCGGCCGGTGCTCGATCGGCCACAGCGGCTCGCCGCTGTCGGCATCGAAGACGTAGACGAAGCCCTGCTTGCTGAGCTGCGCGTCGGCGTGCCGAACGGCAGGTAGACGAGCCCGAGGTCCTCGTCCGCGGTGATCAGCGTCCACACGTTGGCGTTGCCCGTGTACCGCCAGGAGTCGTTCTCCCAGGTCTCGTGCCCGAACTCGCCCGGCTGCGGAATCGAGTGGAAGGTCCAGCGCAGCTCGCCGGTCACCGGATCGAAGCCGCGGATGTCGCCGGGCGGGGCGTCGGGGTGGTTCGGGGCATCCGATATCGATGCGCCCACGATCACGGTGTCGCGGCAGACCATGACCGGCGAACTGACGGCGTAGGCGCGCCGACGCCGAACCTCGCGGCGCAGACCCTCGGTCAGGTCGACCGCTCCGCCGTCGCCAAAGCTGCCGACCGGTTCGCCGGTGAACGGGTCGACGGCCAGGAGCCGGGCGTCGCCGGTACCGTAGAAGAGTCGCGCCGGCACCGCCCCGGCGCCGTCTCCCGCCGGCCTCCCCGGCCAATAGCTGGCGCCCCGGTGGACGAAACCAAGATTCGTGGGACGGCCGGCGTCGTACGCCTCAGGATCGTAGACCCACTCCGTCTCGCCGGTCGCGGGATCGAGCGCGGCGATCTGGCTCAGGCCGGTCGTTGCGTACAGGCGGTCGCCGACCTTGATCGGCGTGACCTGGTGGCCGCCTGGCTGCATCCGGCGGCTGCGCAGCCGGCGATCCTCCGCCACTCGAACGTTGTCGGGCGACGACCAGCGCCAGGCGATCTCGAGATCGCCGGCGTTGTCCGCATCGATCTGGTCGAGCGGCGAGTAGCGCTGCCCGCCCTTGTCGCCGGTGGTCACCGGCCATTCGCTGTCCTGAGCCGGCGAGGGAACCGGGACGCCCAGCCAGAGGGCGACGGCGGAGCCTGCCACGACGCAAAGAGTGCGACTCGTTCGGCCTCGCCAACCGTCCCGGACGCGGCGAAGGTCCCGGAGGCCGGCCCTTCGCGCCGGATGCCGGCGGGGACGCCGGCGCACCCAGTTCCTGCCGACGAGCATCTAGGCGCTCACGTCGATGACCACCCTGCCGCGCGTCCGGCCCGCCAGGATCGACGCGGCCAGTTCCTCGATCCGGCTCATCGGCTCGACCGTCGTCATCTCGGACAGCAGGTCGGCCGGAAGCTCCGCCGCCAGCCGGCGCCAGGCCTCCCGGCGCCGGTTCATCGGCGCCATCACCGAGTCGACGCCCGCGAGAACGACGCCGCGCAGAATGAAGGGATAGACGCTCGACGGCAGGTCCATGCCGCCGGCCAGTCCGCAGGCGGCCACGCAGCCGCCGTAACGGGTCTGGGCGATCAGGTTCGCCAGCGTCGACGAGCCGACGACGTCGACGGCGCCGGCCCAGCTCTCCCGGCCGATCGGCCGCGGCTTCGCCGACAGCGTTTCGCGGGCGATGAAGTCGGCGGCGCCCAGACTGCTCAGGTAGTCGTGCTCCGCCTCGCGGCCGGTGGAGGCGATCACCCGGTAGCCGGCGCGCGCCAGCAGCGCCACCGCCACCGAGCCCACGCCGCCGGCGGCGCCGGTCACCACGACGTCCCCGCTCTCCGCTGTCACGCCGTGGTCCTGCAGCGCCATCACGCAGAGCATCGCCGTGTACCCGGCGGTGCCGATCGCCATCGCCTGCTGGTTCGTGAAGGCGGCCGGCACCGGAACGAGCCACTCCGACTTCAGCCGCGCCTTCTGGGCGTAGCCGCCCCAGTGGCTCTCGCTCAGCCCGTAGCCGTTGACCAGAACGCGGTCGCCCGGTGAGAACGAATCGGAGCCGGATTCCACCACCGTCCCGGCCAGATCGATGCCGCAGACCATCGGCACCGAACGGCAGATCGGCGCCGCGCCGGTGATCGCCAGGCCGTCCTTGTAGTTCAGGGTGGAGTACTCGACATCGACCAGCACGTCGTGCTCGGGCAGGTCGCCCAATGTCAGGTCACGCAGGCCGGCAGTGTGCTGATCGTCGACCTTGTCGACGACGACCGCTCGAAAAGTGTCGCTCATGCTCGGTTTCCGGGTTCAGGCAAGCCCGAGGGTGGCGATCCGACCGCCCGAAGACGGGCGCTCGGACTGCGACGCGGGCGGCGCGACGACGCGCCGCCGAGGTTCTATCATTCCGCCATGACTTCCACGACTTCCTCAGGCATGCTCCGCATCACGCCGATCCGACTGTTCGTCGCCGCCTTCCTGCTGTTGGGGCTCGCCACAGCTTCTTCCGCCGCCAACGCCGCCGCCAATGAACGCACGCGGATGACGCCGGCC
The DNA here is from genome assembly GCA_027493375.1 of Candidatus Multivorans thiocomprendens. Taxonomy (GTDB): domain Bacteria; phylum Acidobacteriota; class Thermoanaerobaculia; order Multivoradales; family Multivoraceae; genus Multivorans; species Multivorans thiocomprendens. The sequence continues at coordinate 9,125 of JAPVWO010000311.1, forward strand.
GCCGCCGATCCCGCCGAAACCTGGCCACGCTGGCGCGGGCCGAGTGGACAGGGCGACGTTGTGGGCAGCGGCTACGTCGACCGCTGGGGACCGGAGGAGAACGTGCGCTGGAAGGTTCCGGTTCCGGGCAAGGGCAACTCCTCGCCCATCGTCTGGGGCGACCGGATCTTCCTGACCACCGCCGAAGCCGCCGGCGCCAAACGCTCCGTGCTGGCCTTCGACCGGGCGACCGGAGAACGTCTCTGGACCGCCGCCGCGCCCGCCGCGAACCCGGAGCGCGCCTATCCCAAGAACGGCCACGCCTCCTCGACCCCTACCACCGACGGCGAGCGCGTCTACGCCTACCTCGGCAACCACGGCGTGCTGGCGCTCGACATGGACGGCGAGATCGTCTGGCACGAGTCGTTCGGCGAGTTGAACGCCTTCCACGGCACCGCCTCGTCACCCTTGCTGCACGAAGATCGTCTCATCGTCGTGCAGGAGCAGCAGCGGGCCGCTTCCTTCATCGCTGCCTTCGACCGCCACACCGGCGAAGAGCTCTGGCGCACCGAACGGGAAACCCAGGTCGGCTGGAGTTCGCCGGCCGCGATCTCCGTGACGACGGACGAGGGCGAGGAGCGCGACGAGATCATCGTCAACAGCCAGCACCACGTGATCGCCTACGCGCCCGAGGACGGCCGCGAACTGTGGCGGGCCAGCGGTACGACGTTCGAGGTCATCCCGAGCCCGGTGGTCGGCCACGACCTCTTGTTCAGCACGTCCGGTCGCGCCGGCCCGACCCTGGCGATCCGTCCCGGCGGCAATGGCGACGTGACGGACAGCCGGATCGTCTGGACCGCGGCCAAGGGATCGCCCTTCGTCGTCGCCCCGATGCTGGTCGGCGACTACCTCTACATGGTGAACGACATGGCGAGCGTGATCACCGTCTACGAAGCCAAGACGGGAGAGGTCCTCTGGCAGGAGCGCCTGGGCGAACGGATGCGAGAGGGCTTCTCCGCCGCGCCGGTCGCCTTCGGCGGCAAGGTCTTTTTCACCAACGACAACGGCGAGACCTTCGTCATCAAGGAAGGGCCCGACTTCGAGCTTCTCCACGTCAACCGGATCGGTGAACGGACGATCGCGTCACCCGCCCTGGTCGGCGGCGTCTGGTACATCCGCACCGACGGACACCTGTGGGCGATCGCGGCAGAGGGCAGCTAGGGGCTCAGGTCGCGGTGCACCCGCGCCACTTCGACCATGTAGCCACGGTTGGGTAGCGAAGCGGCGCGCTCGATGGAGACCGCGGCTTTCTCTTCCTCGCCCACGAGTTCGTAGTAGAGCCCCAGGTACAGATCGGCGTAGAAGCGCGCGCCGGGACCTTCTTCCCGCACGGCAGCCTCGACCTCGTCAACCGAGCCTTCGCCCCGGAACAGCGCGTCGATCTCCCTCATCGGCCGGCGAGCATCCGGGCCGACCGGCAACATCGCCTCCTGGGCTGCCTCCAGGCCGTCCTCGGCCGCGAAGCAGAGCAGGTGCCACACCGCGTTCTCCACGTCGTTCGGATTGACCAGCCGGTGGCGCTCGAACTGGCCCCGGCATTCCGCGAACCGGCCGGCGTAGTAGTACGAGATGCCGCGTTGCCACAGGTACGGGTCCTGAGAGGAATCCAGAACCACGACCTGATCGAAGTCCTCGATCGAGCCTTCGAACTGCCCGGCCTTGAACCTCGCCGATCCCCGCAGGAGGTAGAGCTGCCAGTTCCGGGGCTCGACCTCGATCGCCCGGTCATAGCCGGCGATGGCCGCCTCGTAGTCGCCCCGAGACTCGTGGAGGCTCGCCTGACGGAGGAGCATCGCGGCACTGGCCTCGTCCTCGTGCCGCGGGGGGGTCGGCTGAGCGGAGGCGTTGTGGGCCGGTGTGAGAAGGCACACCATCGAGAGCGCTCCTGCGAGCCTCCCCGTTGCCGAGACGGGCATCGATCGAACTCTACCGGGGACCTTGTCTCGCACAGGAGATCGCCCCAATGCCCGGCGCCTTCCAGCCTGCAGCGGTCTCGGAGGGGAGGGTCCCAGCGGGCTGGAGGCAAGCGCCGCCCGACGACTTCCCATCGACCAACGCCGACGTGAAGCGCAGCCGACCGAAGCGAACGCTGACTTCCCCCAAACCCAGAGAGCGTGAGCGGCCGCTGGGACCCTCCCCTCCGCGACCGTTGCAGGCGGCAGCAACCGAGGCCCAATCGGGCTAGACTTCGCGCGCTTCGGCACAGCGAACCACGAAGAGACGAAGGAAGGGAATACGCATCATGGGCCTGCTTGACGGAAAGGTTGCACTCGTTACTGGTGCTGGCGGCGGTCTGGGCCGCACACACGCGCTCCTGCTTGCTGAGGAAGGCGCCGCGGTCGTGGTCAACGATCTGGGCGGCGCTCGCGACGGCACCGGCGCCGGCACCGCCATGGCCGACCAGGTAGCCCAGGAGATCCGCGACGCCGGCGGCCAGGCCGTCGCCGACTACGGTTCCGTCTCCGACGGCGATGCCGCCCGGGCGATGGTCCAGCGCGCCGTGGACGAGTTCGGCAAGCTCGACATCGCGATCAACAACGCCGGCATCCTGCGCGACAAGTCGTTCAAGAACATGACGGACGAGCTGTGGGACATCGTCCTCGACGTCCACCTCCGGGGCACCTACCTGGTCACGAAGGCCGCCTACGACCAGATGATCGAGCAGGAATCCGGCGGCCGGATCATCATGACGAGTTCGACCTCCGGCCTGCTCGGCAACTTCGGCCAGACGAACTATGGCGCCGCCAAGGCCGGGATGGCCGGCTTCATGCGCTGCCTGGCCCTCGAGGGCGCCAAGTACGGCGTGACGGTGAACCTCCTCGCTCCCGCGGCCTGGTCCCGCCTGACCGAGGACATCATGCCGGAGACGACCGCCGAGCCGCTGGCGCCAGAGAAGGTGTCGCCCGCCGTCGTCTGGCTGTGCACCGACGACGCCGCCGACATCACCGGCCGCATCTTCGCGGTGGGTGGCAACACCGTTTCCCTGCTGGCATGGCAGACCCTCGAGATCGCCCGCCGGCCAAACGACCAGGACCCATGGGATGTGGCAGCCATCGGCGAGAAGATCCGCGCCGCCTCTGCCGACTTCCCTGAGCCGGTCCGTTTCACGGACCTGATGTAGCCGATCGGGCGGCGGTCCGGCTTCGCGGCCGCCGGCCGCCCCGCCGGCCTTCCGGCGCAACGTTTGCCGCCGGAATGCGTAGAATGGTGACTATTGTGACCAAACTGCTCACGAATACACCGGCTGCAGCCGAACCCGGCTGCCGGCCGACTCCGAACGAGCAAGCGAGAACCGACCGATGAGCCAGCTAACCGTGGACACCACCGCGACCTGGAAGCAGCGCCTCAAGGGCCGCGTCCCTCCCCACCTGGACGAAGAGATCGACATCTTCGAGACCCAGATCGCTCAGAAGCGCCAGGGCAAGATCGACGACAAGGTCTTCGCCGAGACCCGCCTGCGACGAGGCGTCTACGGCCAGCGCTACGACAACGGCCAGCGGCACGACGGCACGGCAAGCCGAGCCCTCGAGTACCCCTGCGGCGACCTGACCAAGGGCCCCAACACGGTCTGGGACGCCCCCGGCATGCTGCGGATCAAGATTCCGTTCGGCGCGATGAACGGGGAGCAGATGGAGGTGCTCGCCGACCTCGCGGAGGAGTACTCGGACGGGATCGCCCACGTCACGACGCGCCAGGACATCCAGCTTCACTTCATCCACATCGACGACACGCCGGACATCATGCGGCGTCTGGCCGCCGTCGGCATCACGACCCAGGAGGCGTGCGGCAACTCGGTGCGCAACGTCACGGCCTGCCCGCTCGCCGGCGTCTGCCGCGACGAGCCGTTCGACGTCTCGCCCTATGCCCACGCGATGACCCACTTCCTGCTCGGCCACAGGGACGCCCAGGACTTCGGCCGCAAGTTCAAGATCGCCTTCTCCGGCTGCGAGCAGCACGCCTGCGGCCTGGCCAACATGCACGACCTCGGAGTCCTGGCCCAGGTCCGCGCGACCGGCAACGGCACGAGGAGCAGCGAGCGCGGATTCAAGGTCTTCGTCGGCGGCGGTCTTGGCCCGGTGCCGCACCAGGCCAAGGTGCTGCGCGAGTTCGTCCGCGAAGACGAGCTCCTGCCCCTGGCGCAGGCGGTCTGCCGCGTCTTCGGACGCCTGGGCGAGAAGCGGAACCGCGCCCGCGCGCGGATCAAGTTCCTGGTCGCCAAGCTCGGGATCGAGGAGTTCACGCGCCTGGTCGACGAGGAGCTCGCGGTCCTGCCCGCCGACGAGCGCTGGACCGCCTACCTCGACCGTCTCGACGTCGCCGACGAGCACCCCACCCGGCTGGGTGCGGCGCTCGAACCCGGCCCGCGCCCGGAGGGCTTCGCGGAGTGGCTCGGCACGAACGTCCAGCGCCAGCGGCAGCCCGGCTACGTCACCACCGCCGTCAACCTGCCGCTCGGCGACCTGACCTCGACCCAGTTGCGGGCGCTCGCCGATACCGCCCGCCGTTTCAACGGCGGCCTGGTCCGCAACACGGTCGAACAGAACATCGTGCTGCGCAACGTCAGCGAAGCCGACCTGCCCGCCCTCTACGCCGAGCTCGGCGCGGCCGGCCTGGGCGCCCCCGGCGCCTCGTCCCTGGTGGACGTCACCTCCTGCCCCGGCACCGACACCTGCAAGCTCGGCATCTCATCGTCCCGCGGACTCGCCGGCGAACTCCGCAAGCGAATCGCCGACTCGATCAGGACGGCGGGCGTGCTCGCCGACGAGGCCGTCAAGGACCTGAGGATCAAGGTCTCGGGCTGCTTCAACTCCTGCGGCCAGCACCACGTCGCGGACATCGGCTTCTACGGCGTGAGCCGCAAGAGCGACGGCCGCACCATGCCCCACTTCCAGGTCATCCTCGGAGGCCAGTGGACCGAGAACGCCGGCTCCTACGGGCTGGCGGTCGTCGCCGTGCCGTCCAAGCGGATCCCGGAGGTCGTGGAACGGATCGCCGGCCTGTTCGTCGCCGAGCGGGAGAAGGGGGAGAGCTTCCAGCAGTTCATCGCCCGGGTGGGCAAGGCGCGCATCCGCCAACTGCTCGACGACCTGACGAAGCTGCCGACCTACCTCGAGGACCGCACCCTCTACTCGGACTGGGGCGACCCCAGGGAGTACACGCTCGGCGACCTGGGCGTCGGCGAGTGCGCCGGCGAGGTCGTCACCGCGGTCGAGTTCGGGCTCTCCGCCGCCGAGCGGGAGGTCTTCCAGGGCCTGCTCGAACTCGACCGGGGCGATGCCGGGACCGCCGCATCCAGGGCCTACGCGGCGATGGTCCAGGCGGCGCGCGCGTTGATCACGACCGAGAACATCGACATCGGCAACGAGCCGGACGAGATCGTAGGCGAGTTCCGGACCCGCTTCTACGACACGGAGTTCTTCTTCGATCCGTACGCGGGCGCCAAGTTCGCGAACTACCTGTTCCGCGTTCACGGCGACGCCGAGACGGACTCGAGCGAGGAAGCCCACCGGCGGATCGAGGAGGCCCAGTTGTTCATCGAAGCGGCGCACGCCTGCAACCAGCGGATCTCCCAGGTCCAGGCAGCGCGGGTGGCCTGATGGCGGCCGACCTTCTTGACGGGGAAGGCGCACAGACCCCCAACCTCGACGGCCTGGTCAAGTTCGACCTGAAAGTACTCGCCGCCGACGCTGCGGAGGTGGAGGCAGAGGAGTTCATCCCGGTCTTCCATCGTTGGATCACCGAGCGTGTACTGCCGGAGCTCCTGATCGACGTCGCCGACTACAGCCACGTCCACGAGGGGCCGGGCGTGCTGCTCGTGGGCCACGACGCGATCTACGCCTACGACCTCAGCCGGGGCGAGCCGGGTCTGCTCTACAGTCGCCGGCGCGAGACCTCACCGGAACTGGAAGGAATCGGCACGCTGGAGCGCCGGATCGAGTCGCTGCTCGCCTCCGCCTTCCGCGCCTGCGACCTGATCGAAGCCGAACCGGAGCTTGGCGGCCGGGTCGTCTTCGACCGCCACAGGCTCGAGCTGCGCGTCAACGACCGGCTGTTCCCTGCCGACGAGCAGACGGCCCTGACGCTCGCCAGCGCCTTCCGACGAGCACTGGCCGAAGCCGGCGTCCGCGACGGCGACGCCCCGGTCGAGGTGAAGCAGATAGGCGAGCCCCGCGAACGGCTGACCTTGAGAACCGGCTAGCGACCGTCGACAGCGCGGTCCACCAGCTCCCGCAGTTCCGGCTTCAGTTCCAGGCCCGCCGCGGCCTCCCGGCCGCCAGCCGACATCTTGGGCCAGGTCCTGGCGAGCACTACCGCCGTCCTGTCCGGCCCCAGCCTGCCGGCCAGCGCTTCCAGATCGTGCTCCAGGAACACCAGACATGCAGCGTCTTCCAGGGTCTGCGCTTCCGCCCGCGCGCTCCGGCCCGCGCGCTTGAGCACCAGGTTCTGGACCCGCTCGATCTTCTCCCGCCGGTAGCCCGCGTCGCGCAGCACGGCGCCCGCAAGTCGAGCATGTTCGAGTGCGGCCGCCCGCCGCCAGGCGAGGTATCCCTTGCGTCCCTCCGGATAGTCCGTGCGCGGCAGGCTGAAGCGGCGCAGGTGCTGGCAGTGGGCGGCGAGCAGCAGAATCTCACCGGCCTCCGGATCGAGCCGCTCGACCCAGGCCGCCATCCGGCGCGAGTAGGCCAGCTCGCGAGGCACCTGTTCGCCGTCCAGCGTCGCCGTCGCCGGGTCCTCCCGGTGGAACAGATCGAACCCCGCCACCGCGTTCTGGAAACGCGGCATCAACTCGAAGCTCTTCACCTACTCGCCGGCCAGCTCGCGTTCGACGGTCAGTTTGTGCTCGGCGTTTCGCTGCAGCTCGGCCAGCCAGTCGAGAAAGCCCCGCGGATCGACGAAGGGGTGGGGATCCGAGGGCTCTCGCGACGCCAACTGCTCCGCACGCTCGAAGATGCGCCCCATCTCGGCGTGGTTCGTGATGTTGACCTCGATCGGATTGTTCTCCTCGGCGGCGAGTCTCCGGATCCGGGCCACGCTGTCCAGGTAGAGGTTCGTTCGGTGGACCCCCTTGAAGTTGAGGCCGACGCCGCCGAAGACGAACGCCCGGTGCTCCTCCCCACCGTCCCGCAGCGGGAACTCCATCGAGAGGACGCCTTCGGTATGGCCGGGGGTGACGTAGAAGCGGATCTCCGTGTCGCCCAACTGCAACGTGTCGCCATCCGCGATCACCATGTCGTGCACCGGAACGTCGATCTCGTAGCGGGGGTCGCTCGGCGGCTGCTCGGCCAGCTCCCAGTCGGCCTCGGTCATGCCGACCCGTGCGCCGTAGGTCTCCTGGAACCTCGCCGCCCCGCCGACATGGTCGAAGTGGCCGTGCGTCACCAAAACGTACTTCAGATCCGAAGGATCGAATCCCACGGCGCGGATGCCGTCGATCACGTTGTCGATGAAGTCGCCGTACAGCGAACCGATCAGGATCAGGCCGTCCGTCGTCACCAGGAGATACGACGACACCCAGTCGATGCCGACGTAGTAGAGGTTGTCGAAGATCTGGAACGGCTCGACCCGCTGCGCCACGGGGTCGTCCCGGAGTCCCCAGCCGTCGTCTTCGCCCTCCGCGGAAACCGCGACATCGGCTTCCGGAGCCTCGTCCGGCGCCGGCGCCGGGCTCCCGCCGCCGCATGCCGCGGCGCCCAGGGCGATCAGGGCCGCGCTCAGAAGAGCCGGGATGGAACGTGTCATCGTCGCTTCTCCGCCGGAATCGTGCCGATCCAAGTTACCACGGCGATCCGACCGGGCCGACCGCTACCAGTGCTCACCGTAGGGCCTGAGTTCGACCTCGAAACTCCACGCCGACGGATCCTGGTGGGCCACGTACCAGACGTTCTCCGCGATCGCCTCCGGCCTGATGAAGAAGTCGTCCGGCCGGTCGGGCATCCGCCGCCGCGTCCACTCCAGGTCGATCACCGCGTCGATCACGAAGTACGCAACGTGAACGCCCTGGGGTCCCAGGCTACGCGCCATCGACTCCGCGAGGATGCGCTGCCCCGCCTTGGTCGGAGCGAAGCCGGCGAAGCGCGGCATGCCGCGGCGAGCGGACGTGTTCCCGGTGACCATGATCGCTCCCCGACCCGCCTCGATCATCGCCGGCGCCAGCGCGCGGGCCAGGTACAGGAGCCCCATCACGTTGACCTCGAAGTTCGCGCGCAACTGTTCGGGCTCGACTTCCAGGAAGTCGCCGAAGGCGCCGCCCACGGCGTTGTGAACGAGGACCGTCGGCGCTCCGAGATCGCCACGCACCCGGGCGACGGTCGCGCGCACGGCCTCGGGATCCGAGACGTCGCAGACGTAGCCCCGCGCGCATTCGATCTCGGCCTCGAGAGACCTCAGGCGCTCCTCGTTGCGTGCCAGCATCGCCACCCGATAACCGCCGGAGGCGAAGCGCCGGGCGAGCGCCGCCCCGGTGCCGGGGCCGACGCCGGAGATCAGGCACACCGGATCGCTCATCGGCCGCCGACGCTACTTCATTCCCTCCAGCGGAAGAGCGCTCGATCCTCCTCCACAGGCTTATAGCCATTCCTGTATGCTCTCCGGGCGCGACTTCTTGCGCCGCCTTTCCGGGAGGCCACGATGATGGAGAGCCGTTCTTCGACGCCCCGTTTCCTGCCCGCGGCGGTGCCCGGTGCGCTCGCACTGGTTCTGTTGCTTGCCGCGTCCCCCGCAACCGCCGAACGCGAGTTCTACGCCGGTTTCCACCTCGGCCGATCGGACGTCACGGTAGACGCCGGCGACGCCTTCGACCAGATCCTCGACGGCGACGGCAACTCACGGGTCTACGAAGTCGGCTTCAAGTTCAGCGACTACTTCGCCGTGGAGGGCGCCTATCACGACCTGTCGGAAGTCGACGGCGCGGTCCGCCCCTGCGCCGAGGGCGTGGTCTGCTCGGACATTCCGATCCGCGGCAAGATCAACGTCCTGTCCTTGGCCATCGTGCCCCAGTACGCGATCACCAGCCGCATCTCCATCTTCGCGAAGGTCGGCATCGTGTCGTGGGGCGCGGACCTGGAGGACGCGCTGGACGACTTCGACGTCGCGCTCGACGACCTGGACGAGGAAGACCTGGTGTACGGCGTCGGCGCGGAGTTCCAACTCCTTGGCCGTCTCAGTCTCGTCGGGCGATTCGAGTCCATCGCCGGCGACATCGAGACCGTCTCGGTGGGCGCCCGCATCGGCTTCTAGGAGCCGGCGGAGAGCCGGAGCGCGGTTGCCGCTTCGTGCCGCGGCGCTAGGCCCGCATCACGCGGAAGCACTTCCGCAGCTCGTCGACGAAGACGTCCGGCACCTCGAAGGCGGCGAAATGGCCTCCCTTCTCGAGCCGGTTCCAGTAGACGAGCTGGCGGTAACGCCGCTCCGCCCAGCGCCGGGACGAGCGGAAGATCTCCTTGGGGAAGATGCTGCAGCCGACCGGGATCTCGACCGGATCCCCGCCGCCCCTGCCGAAGCTCTCCCAGTAGAGCCGTCCGGAGGAGGCTCCGCAGGCCGGCAGCCAGTACATCATCACGTTGTCGAGCAACTGGTCGCGCGTCAGCACGTTCTCCGGGTGGCCGTCGCAGTCCATCCAGGACCAGAACTTCTCGATGATCCAGGCGGCCTGCCCCGCCGGCGAATCGACCAGGCCGTAGCCGACGGTCTGCGGTCGGGTCGACTGTTGCTTGGAGTAGCCGGAGTCCCAGTCCTGGTAGTGCTGGAGGCCGGCGAGGGCGTCCTTCTCGATGTCCGTGAGGTCATCCATCGTGCTCCGGTCCACGCCCGAGGTCGGCATGTTCAGGTGAATGCCGTGGCAGTGCTCGTGATCCTGGATCGCGATCGCCGTGCTGACCGCCGCACCCCAGTCGCCGCCCTGCGCGAAGTACCACTCGTAGCCGAGCCGCGACATGAGTTCGGCCCAGGCGTCGGCGATCTTCTCGACGCTCCAGCCTGCCGTGCTCGGTTTGTCCGAGAAGCCGAATCCCGGCAGTCCGGGAACGACCAGGTGGAAAGCGTCCTCCTCCGAGCCGCCGTGGGCGGTGGGATCGAGCAGCGGCTCGAACACCTCCAGGAACTCGACGATCGAGCCCGGCCAGCCGTGGGTCATGACCAGCGGCGCGGCGCCCCGGTGCTTCGAGCGCAGGTGGAGAAAGTGGATGCCCAGCCCGTCGATCTCGGTCCTGAACTGGTCGAGGTCGTTCAGGCGGTTCTCCAGGCGGCGCCAGTCGTAGGAGGACGCCCAGTACTCGCAGACTTCCTTCGTGTAGGCGAGCGGGATGCCCTGGGTCCAGTCGTCGACCGTCTCGTTCTCGGGCCAGCGGGTCGCGGCCAGCCGGCGGCGGAGGTCGGTCAGTTCCTCTTCGTCGATCTCGATGCGGTACGGCGTGATGTCGGTCATGCGCGGACGCTAGCACTAGCCCGCACTTCCGCGGGGGCCGGGGACGCGGAGGCGCCACGGGAGGGCGATCAGACGTCGTCGACGCCCGCGCGGAACCGCGGCGTCCGCCGGTGCGGGGCGGCCTGCTCGAACGCCCAGGCGATGCGAATCAGTGTCGGCTCGCTCCAGGCGGCGCCGAAGAACGAGACGCCGACCGGCAGTCCGTGGACGTGGCCGGCCGGCACCGTGACGTTCGGATAGCCCGCGACCGCCGCCGCGCCGGCACTGCCGACCGAGAAGGTGTCGCCGCGGACCAGGTCGGTCACCCAGGCCGGGCCGCCGCTCGGTCCCAGGATGGCGTCGAGGCGATGCTCCGCGAGCGTCGCGTCGAGGCCCTCCTCGCGGGACAGGCGGTTCGCCGTGTCGCGCGCCAGCCGGTAGGCGGCTTCGGTCAGCGGTCCCTTGCCTTCCGCTTCGATCAGGATCTCCTGGCCGAAGTACGGCATCTCCTCGGCAGCGTGCGCCTCGTTGAACGCGATGACGTCGGCGAGCGTCTTCACCGGAGGGTCGTTCCCCAGAGCAGCGAGGTACGCGTTCAGACCGTCCTTGAACTCGTGGAGCATCGCTTCGTACTCGTGCCGTCCCACCTCCTGGCGATGGGCGATCTCGACCGGGTCGACGATCTCGGCGCCCAGGCTCCGGAGCGTCTCGACCGCCTCCTCCATCACCGCGTCGACCCGACCGTCGCGATCGAAGAACTGGCGGCCGATGCCGATGCGCAGGCCGCTCAAGCTTCCCGCGCCGGGGTTTCCGAGGTGGCGTCCCAAGTCGGTAGGTACCGGCGAGCCGGCGGTCGCCTCGTCCAGTGGATCCTGGCCCGTCATGCCGCTGAGCAGCGCCGCGGCGTCGGCAACCGTCCGCGCCATCGGACCGGCGGTGTCCTGCACGGCCGAGATCGGGATGATGCCGCCACGGCTCACCAGGCCGACGGTCGGCTTGATCCCGACCAGGCCGTTCGCCGATGACGGGCAGATGATCGAGCCGTCGGTCTCCGTACCGACCGCCGCCGCGCAGAGGTTGGCGGACGTCGCCGCACCGGAGCCGGAACTCGAGCCGCACGGATTGCGGTTGAGAACGTACGGGTTCCGGCACTGTCCGCCGCGCGCGCTCCAGCCCGAGCTCGAGCGCTGGGAGCGGAAGTTCGCCCACTCGCTCAGGTTCGCCTTGCCGAGCAGCACCGCCCCGGCCTGCCTGAGTTGGGCCGCGACGAAGGCGTCCCGTGGCGGGATCGACCCCTCGAGCGCCAGCGAGCCTGCAGTCGTCGTGTTCCGGTCGGCGGTCGCGATGTTGTCCTTGAGCAGGATCGGAACGCCGTGCAGCGGGCCGCGAACGTTGCCCGCGGCCCGCTCGCGGTCGAGTTCTTCCGCGATCTCGAGGGCGTCCAGGTTCGTCTCGATCACCGAGCGCAGAGTCGGCCCCTGACGGTCGAGGGACTCGATCCGGTCGAGGTAGAGCTCGGCGATGTCCCGGCTCGTGCGCTCACCGTTGGCCATCTGCCGTCCCAGATCGGCGATCGTGGCCTCTTCGAGTTCGAAGTCATCGACCGGCGCTGCCGGCGCGTCGTCGGCGCGCTGGTCCGTGTCGCGGTCGGAAGGCGCGCAGGCCGAGCCGGCCACCGCCACCGCTCCCAGCGCACCCGCCGCGGCCATCACCTGCCTCCGCGTGGCGCCCTCTTGCTCGCTCATGGCGTCACGCTAGCAGCCCCCGGTTCGGCGCGCCCCACTCAGCCCCAGGCCCCACACCCAGGCAACGACAGCGCCCAGAGGCACGTACCACGGCCACGCAAGCACCTCGCCCCCGGGGCCCTCCGCCCAGCGCCACAGTGCCAGTACGCCGCCGGCGCCGACGGCCATGAACAAGCCGGCGCCCGGGCGGCCGCGGCCGTCCATGCGCAGCCAGACCCCCAGCAGCACGACGCATCCGAGCAGGCAGATCCAGCCCGCCGCCGCCTGATGCCAGACCGCGGCGAAGACGGCGAGAGCCGACAGCGGGCCGGACCAGAGGAAACCCCGCCCGTCGCGGCCGAACGGCGCCAGTGCCAGAGCCACGGCAGCCAGCAGAGCGCCCCCCGTGTACCCGGCCATTGCCAGGGCGAGGTCGAGCAGCGCGTCGTAGCGGGCCGCGACCGTGTCCATCGAAAGTGAAGTCAGGCCGAGCACGAGGCCCCAGCCGAGCACGAGCAGCCGCGGCAGGCGCACGCCGTTGCCGGGGCGTGTGCGGGAGCGCAGGAGCGCGGACGTCGTCTGCGCGAGCGCCGCGAGGATCGAGTCGAGGCTCGAAACCGCGGCCGCCAGCGCGCCGGCCACGACCAGCGCCTTCAGGCCAACGGCCACCGCTTCGACCGCAAAGACGGCGAAGATCCGGTCGGGTTGCTCGGCCACGATCTCGGCCGCGACGCCTGTCAGCGGCGCCTGCTCGTAGTAGGCCCACAGACCGACGCCGACGAAGGCGAACGAGAGGGAAACGAGCACGGAGACGCCGCTGACAGTCACCGCCAGTTGAGCGTCCCGCGCGCTGCGGCAGCAGAAGAGGCGTTGCGCCATCAACTGGTCCGTGCCGAAGGCGGCGACGCCGCCGATCGTGGCGCCGATCAACGCGGCCCAGAGCGTGTACGGCACGGCGAGGGACGCCGACAGGTCGAACAGCGTGAACTTTCCCGCGCTCCATGCCGCGGCGACCGCCGGCGCCATGCCCGCATCGAGCTCCCATGCGACGACGCCCAGGCTGACCGCGACGCCGGCCACGAACAGCAGGAAGAGAACGACATCGGTCCAGACCACCGCGGCGATGCCCCCGAGCCAGGTCCAGACCACGGCGATGACGACCACCGCCGCCACCGCCGCCACGTGGGGCGGCATGCCGGTCGTGCCTTCCAGCCATCCCAGTTCCCGATGGAGCAGCACGCCCAGGACGACGGCGGACAGGTAGACCCGAGCAGACTGGGCCAGGACGCCGCCCAGCCAGAACATGCCGGTCGCCGTCCGCCGGACCGAGGCGCCCGCGGGACCCAGCCGGCGCTCGATCAGGTCGTACGGACTCATCACGTCGTAGCGGTAGTAGGCGGGAACGAGAAGCCACGCCACCAGCAGCCGGGCAGCCAGGTAGCCGAACAACCCGATCTGCAGGTACGTCAGGTCGCCCCCCGGCCGGTGGACGATCGAGGGCAGGCTGATGTACGTGACCGCGCTGATCTCGGTCGCGACCAGGGAAGCCGCCACCGCATACCAGGGCAGGTTCCGGGCCCCGCCGAAGTAGTCGCGTTCGGTCTTCTGCCGCCGCGACAGCGAGCGCGCCATCACCGTGATGGCCGCGAACAGCGCCGCCAGGATCAACCAGTCGAGCGGACCGAAGCTGCCCTTCAAACCCACCAGGCGCTACTCGGAACGGCTCTCCATGCCGACGCGGTACATAGCCCGCAGAAAGGCCGCGGGCGGGTGCAACCGCCGGCGCCGCCTAGTCGCCGCCGGCGTAGACGAGTCCCCGGGCGTTCGTGTTGACCCGGTAGAGGCCGGTTCGCGCCGTCATGTAGAGCGTGCTGCCGTCGCCGCCGAAGGCAGTGTTGGCGGGCAGCTCCGCGGGCGCGATCGTGCCCAGGTGGCGGCCGTCGGGGCTGAGGACCATGACGCCGCCCGGACCGGTCGCGAACACGTTGCCGTCCGTGTCGACGGCCAGACCATCCGGCGCGCCCGGCGCCTCCATGTCGCTGGCGTCGAAGAACATCTCGCCCTCGCCCAGGGTCAGGTCGTCGTTGACCGCGTACTTCTTCCAGTAGCGGTTCGGCGGCGCGTCCGAGTTCGCCACGTAGAGCGTCTTCTCGTCCGGCGACAGGCCGAGGCCGTTCGGGCGGGTCTGGCCGGTCTCGAGCAGGGTGACCGTACCGTCGGGGTCCAGGCGATAGATGCCGTTGTGGTCCTGCTCCTTGTTCTCCGACTGGTTCGGCAAACCGTAGGGCGGATCGGTGAAGAAGGCGGCGCCGCTCGAGTGGAACACGATGTCGTTCGGGCTGTTGAGCCGCTTGCCGTCGTAGCGCTCGGCCAGGGTCACCCGTTCGCCGTCGAGCGCCATCGCGGACACGACGCGGTTGCCGTGCTCGCAGAGAACGAGCCGGCCGTCCGGGTGAAGCGCCAGTCCGTTCGAGCCGCCGGTGCCGCCGGTGCCGGCGTCGTCCGGCAGGACGGGATCGAGAAACACGACCGCGCCCTCGCCTTCGGACCAGCGGTAGACCTTGTTCCGAGGGATGTCGCTGAAGTACAGGCGATCCGGTTCCCCCGGCACCCACACCGGCCCCTCGGTGAACGTGAAGCCGTCGGCGATCTTCTCGACCACGGCATCCACGGGCACGAGGTCGTCGATTGCCGCGTCGTTGCGAAGCACCGTGCCGTCACTCTCCATCGCTTCAGTCGCCTCCTCCGCCATCGGTTCCGCTTCCTCACTGTCGCCGCCGTAGCCACAACCGGCGGCCAGCATCACACCCAACACAGTCCACGCCAAAAGACCTCTCATCAACGACTCTCCTCCTTGCTGCTTCCTCTCTTCTGCAACGAAGGCGTCAGGATAGCAACCATCGCCGCCTGGAGTCCTTCGTTGCGTTCGACGGTCCAAGCTCCTATTCTGACCGCGTTGCCTTCTTCGCCCGCCACGGAAGCCGTGCGGGGACGCGCCAATACACGGTCGGCTCTGCTCCTGGCGGCTGTCCTCCTGCTCGCCGCCACCTCCGCCTGTCAATCGTCCCGACCAATGGCGCCCTTGTCTCCACCGATGTCGACCGATCCGCCATACGCGGCCGCTGTGCTTCGCAACGCTCCGCCCGACGCGGCCGGTTTCGATCCCGTTCGGCTCGATCGTGCCGCTGAACTGCTGGAGGAAGCTGTCGCGGCCGGCGTCACGCCCGGCGGCGTGCTCCTGGTGACCCGCCACGGCAAGGTCGTCCTCGAACATGCCGCCGGCCGTCTCACCTACGACGACGACGTCCCAGCCGTCACGCCATCGACGATCTACGACCTAGCGTCGCTCACCAAGGTTATCGCAACGACGACCCTGATGATGCGCCGGGTCGAGTCCGGCGCGCTCGACCTCGACGGCACGGCTGCCACCTACCTGCCGGAGCTCGAAGGATCGCCGGTAGGCGAGGCAACGCTGCGCGATCTCCTCGCCCATTCGAGCGGTCTGCCCTGCTGCACCGAACTGTTCCGGGAACTCGGGGAAGGTCTCGACCGCGACGAGGCCCGGGCCCGCTACCTGGAGCACATCGCCGCCGCCGACCTGGAGGTCCGGCCCCGCGAACGGTCGATCTACTCGGACCTCGGCGTGCTGCTGCTCGGAGAGATCCTGGAACGCGAATCCGACCATGGCCTCGCCGCACTGCTCCAGGACGAGATCCTCGATCCGCTGGGGCTGGCCGACACCGGCTACCTGCCCGCGGATTCCCTGCTCAAGCGGATCGCTCCGACCGAGTTAGACTCCTGGCGCGGCCGACTGCCGCATGGTGAAGTCCACGATGAAAACACCCACGCCCTGGGCGGCATCGCGCCCCATGCCGGCCTGTTCGGCACCGCGCGCGACGTCGCCGGCTTCGCCCAGGCGATGCTGAACGGCGGCGTCTACGGC
>JAPVWO010000312.1 GCA_027493375.1 Candidatus Multivorans thiocomprendens
CGCATCCGGCTGGCTGACCGGCCGCCCCTCGGCGCCTCTACACCCCTAAACAGCACTCGCCAACCGCACTCAACCCACTTGCTTCTCAGAAGAGGCGCATTAGGTCGGTAGTCGTGCCGAAGCAGTCAAAGAGGCTCATGACAGAGTATCTGGAGAGATTGGGCTTGTCGGAGTTGGCGCTGTTCGGCGACGTCCCCGGGCTGGCGCGTGCAAACTCGCGATACTCGGCGCTTCGGCGTAAGGAAACTCGCACACCCCAACAGTACCGAGATCAGGGAAACCAAGCCTATCGGGTAGGGCGATACGATGACGCGCTCGTGCAGTACGAGTCGTACGCGGCGGGACTTCCCGATATCGCTCAGCCGTACTGCCTGGTCGGCGACACGCTGTCAGCCCTTGGCCGGTTTGAAGAGGCCGCAGAGGCATTCACGCGAGCGATTGAGAGAAGGGATCGACCGATGGACTTCGGGCATCGTGTGATGGCGCACTCGGCAGCCATGGCTCGGCACATGGTGCACACTCTCTACTACAACCGGGGCAATGCATACGCGGCGGCCGGAGACCACGATCGAGCTGTTTCAGACTACGATACAGCTCTGAAGCACGGCAGGGAACTGAGGAGGAACGTGCTGTTCAATCGTGGGAATTCAGAGTATGCCCTGGAGAGATTCTCGGAGGCTTTCGAGGACTTCGAAAGCGCTCAGTCCGAACACGAAGGAAGCGACGCCGCTCTTGCACTAGGCAATTGCAAGATCATGACCGGAGAGTTCAGCGCAGGTCTGGAACGATTCCTGGAAGGAGTTAGGGTCGGAGGGCCGGAGGGTTCCGCGAATCACTGCCGGCAGAATGCGAGGCAGGTGGAACAACTCTTGGATGTGCTGGGGGAATCGGACTACGAGGTCAGGCGAAAAGGCCACATCGTTTATGTCGAGGCTGTAGGTCAAGCCGGCGTGTTTCCGTTTGCGGGCAATGGTGGAAACGCTGGAAACACGCCATCCGGAATGGTGACTGCACCCGGAGGGAAAGGCTACAAGGGCAGCGCCGGTTTCGCAGTAGTTTTGGAGTCGAAGCGGAACTGACTGGAAGCGCGTTGCAGTTCCGTCGACTCGCTTCATAGCAAGCCGCTTTGGCCGAAGATC
The DNA here is from genome assembly GCA_027493375.1 of Candidatus Multivorans thiocomprendens. Taxonomy (GTDB): domain Bacteria; phylum Acidobacteriota; class Thermoanaerobaculia; order Multivoradales; family Multivoraceae; genus Multivorans; species Multivorans thiocomprendens. Next base: position 1,140 of record JAPVWO010000312.1, read on the forward strand.
TGCGTGCGGTAGGCTGAGTGATTCCTGCGCTGCGGTCGGACCGGCGGAGTAGGTTCGGGTGGGTTCAGGCATTAGCGGGGATCGTTCGGCAGCGCCTCAAGCGAGGGGCGTCGTGGGCTCACTCCTTCGGCTCTAGCGAGCGTCGGGTCTGTCGGTGATAAGGACGTTGCCCAGACCCTCGGCATCGAGTTCCTCATCCCCCGGCGGGAACTCGTTCACCTGCATCATGTAGGCCAGGATGTCGCGATAGGTCTCCCGCGGCAGGCTGGCCGGACTGTCGGTCGGCATGGTGGTCCGGATCGCCTCGTACAGCTCGTGCAACGTCTTGTCTCCCCACAGGAACTGGAAGCTGACGCCGACCAGGCCCGGTGAGTTGCTGCCGCCGCCGAGGTCCTCGCCGTGGCAGGTGGCGCAGGTCTCGCGGTATGCGACGGCGCCGCGCTCTGCCTGCTCGGCGGTGTAGACGCCGTCCCAGACGGTCGCGGTCGCCGCGACTGCGGCCGCCTCGCGGTCTGCCTCGGCGATCCGGGTGGCGCCCCCCGCGGCCGCCGGCAGCTCCGCCGGCAGCGCGAAGACGTGAATCGAGTTGCCGTTACTCGGGCGCCGGATGTGGGGGATCAGGTCGCGCGGCACCATCCCGGCCCAACTGGCGCCGCCGGTCCCGACCGGGATCGCGACGTACTGGCGGCCGCCGGCGAGATAGGTCACCGGGAAGCCCTGGGCCGACGTGGGTAGCCGCGTCTGCCAGAGGATGCGGCCGGTCCTGGCCTCGTAGGCGTAGACGTAGCGGTCGTAGTCGCCGGCGAAGACGACGCCGCCGCCGGTCGCCAGCGCGGCCGTGTTGATCGGCGATTCCGTCCGGTGCCGCCACATGATGTCCCCCTCGCGCACGTCGATGACGAGGAGTTCGCCAAGGTTGCCGCCGGAGTAGGGATGCAGCGTGTTGATCCGCTTGACCGGACCCGCGCCGCCGCCGCCGAGCACCCGCTCGACCGGGCCGAACGTGGCCAGCTCGCAGTTCATCGTCATCGGGATGTAGAGAGCGCCGGTGTTCGGGTCGTAGGACATGGCGCGCCAGCCCTTGAAGCCGGACGTGCTCGGGCACATGTTGATCTCGACGCCGATCTCCGGGATCAGCTCCGGGCGGTAGGTCACCTCGCCCGTTCCCCGATCCACGTCGACGAGGTTCTGGTAGCCGACGTCGATCGCGTCCAGGAACTCGCCCGTCTCCCGGTCGAGTTGCCAGAGGATGCCGAGCTTGCCCATCTTGTAGAGCTTCTTGCGGCCGTCGACATCGATGAGGAGCGTCTCGAACACCTCGTCCATGTCGTGGGTCTCGCCGGGCAGGTACTGGTAGTACCAGAGCAGTTCGCCGGTGTCGGGGTCGAGCGCCAGGCTCGAGTTGGTGTACAGGGCGTCGCCGTCCGTGCCGCGGACGGAGCGGGCCCAGGGCTTGGCCTGGGACGTGGCCCAGTAGACGATCTTGAGCTCCGGGTCGTAGCTGCCGGCGATCCAGGCGTCGCTGCCGGCGCGGAAGCGCAAGGGCAGGTCGCCCCAGGTGTCGCCGCCAGGCTCGCCGGGGCGGGCGATCGTCGAAGTGCGCCAGAGTTCCTCGCCGGTGTCCGGATCGTGGCCGGTGATGAAGCAGACGTCGTCCTTGTAGCGGCCGCAGCCGGTGATGCCGGTGACCAGCTTGCCGTTGGCGACGATGGGGCCGGCGGTGTAGCGGTAGCCGAGGGCCGTGTCGGCGGTCCTGGTCTCCCAGATCAGCTTGCCGCTCGTGGCGTCGAGCGCGAAGATCGTCGCCCGCGAACTGGCGCCGAAGATCCGGTCGCCGTAGATCGCAATGTTCTTCTGGACTCCGCGGCCGAAGGCGCCTGTTTCGTCGCCCACCGGCTCCGGCCGGTACTCCCAGAGCAGGTCGCCGTTGGCGGCGTCGAGCGCCTGGACGACGTTGCCCGGATTCGGCACGTACATGACGCCGTTGTGGATCAGGGGCGCCGCCTCCTGCGGACCGGTGTCGTCCATCGCCCACGCCCAGACCAGTTGAAGCTGGCCCACGTTCGCGGTCGTGATCTGGTCGAGCGGACTGTAGCCCCAGGCGTTCTGGGTGCCGCGCCAGTGCAGCCACTGGCCCGGTTCCGGGTCGTTCAGCATCTGTTGGGTGACCGGTACGAAACCGGTCTCGGTCACCGGCACGAAGGCGGTCTCCTGGGCGCTCAGGCTGGCGCTCAGGAACGACATCGCGGCCAGCGAGCAGGCGAGGCGCGTCAACGACTTCATGCGGAAGGCGCGATGCTACTTCACGGCCGGAGCCGGTGGTCGAGGACCAGCTCCTCGGTGAGCCCGGTGCCGAAGCCCGGCTCGCTCGGCGCGAGGAAGTCGCCGTTCTCGAACGGCGCCTGCATCGCGTCGAGGATCGGCGAACCGGTGGCGAAGCTCTCCGCCATCGTGCAGCTCGGGGCGGTCAGTGAGATGGGGAGCCCCCAGAGGCTGCCGCCGCGGTGTGGCACGAGTTCGAGGCCGGCCGCTTCGACCAGGTCGGCGATGCGCTTCGCCGCCGTGAGGCCGCCGCACCAGGTGATGTCCGGCTGCAGGACTTCGGCCGATCCGACCCGCACCAGGACCTCGAAGCCGTGCTCCGTGTACTCGTGCTCGCCGCAGGCGACTTTCGTCCAGCCGGGACCGCTGCCGCCGATCTTCTCGACCAGCTCGGCATAACCGAACACGTTGTCCGGCGAAAGGAGTTCCTCCATGAAGTAGAGGTTCGCCGGACGCAGCCGTTGCGCGACGCCGACCGCCCAGTCGACGGTGCCGTTGCGCGAGACGCAGTCCGTCATCAGGTTGCCATCGGGCCCCATCGCTTCGCGGGCGGCGAGGACATCCTCGATGTATCGCTCCGTTTCGGCCTCCGTACTGTGGGGAGCGATCGGCAGGATGCGCTTGAAGTGCTTGATACCCAGGGCCTTGCCGGCCGCGATGTCGCCGCCGGTCTGGTAGACGGCGACGCGGTCGTCCGGATTCCCGCCAAGCAGCGCGTGAACCGATCTGCCGGCGTGCTTGCCCTTGATGTCCCAGAGCGCCGTGTCGACGGCGGAGAGCGCCATCGCGAAGATGCCGCGCCGGCCGTAGAGCACTGCGGAGCTGTACATCTGGTCCCAGAGCTGATCGACGTTGAGCGGGTTCGTGCCGATCAGGAGGTGCTTGAGGTGGCCGTCGATGATCTCGACCGCGGCGCTGCCGCCGGCGCCCATGCCGAAGCCGGTGATCCCGGCGTCCGTCTTGATGATCGCGATGATTGCCGAGGGAAGCTGCTCGAAGGGTCCGCCGTAGCGCCAGCGGCGGGGATCGTCGTCGCCGGAGAAGGTCGGCGGATCGAGCAGGCCCTCGGAGCGCTGGTTGATGTAGACGGGGTAGGCGTCGACCGAGCGAATCGTGATTCGATCGGACCCGCCCCCTTCCTGGTTTGGTGCGCCGGCTGCGGCGGCCGGTGAGACGGCGCCCGTGAAGCTGGCCGAGGCCGCCAGCGCCGCGAAACCGGCGCTCCGGCTCAGGAAGTCGCGGCGGCTCGGCTCCCCGGTCCCAGCGGTGTGGCGTTGCCTCATGTCGGATTCTCCCAAGTGTTCGCTGCCACGAAGTCCGTGAAGATCGCGGTGGCGAGGTCGGGGCGCTGAAGCACCGAGCCGTGGCCGACGTTCTCCATCACGACGAGTTCCGCGTCGGGCGCCATGGCGGCCAGATCGCGGCTGGATGGCAGGTTCGGGTCATGGTCTCCGGTCGCGACCAGCGTCTTCATCGCCAGCCCCCGCGCCGCGGCAGCGAGGTCGAAACCCCTGGAGATTGCCTGCATCGCGGGCCGGACGGAGTCAGGGTTGGCGTGCTCGTGCCAGCCGGCGGGCCGTTCGAAGCGCTTGATGCCGGCCGCTTCCTGCTTGCGGACGGCTTCGCGGCTGCCTTCGCGCTGTGCCGGAACGTCCGGCCGGTCGATGGCGGCGTCGTAGAGCGCAAGCAGGTCGATGCGTTCGGGGTGAAGCGCGGCATAGGCGAGAGCCGCCCGCGACCCCCAGGCCATGGACCAGACGTGGGAACGTTCGATCTCGAGCGCGTCGAGAAGTGCTGTTGCGTCCGCGGCGTACTGCTCCAGCGTGTACTGCGAGGGGTCCGCCGCCGAACCGCTCTGGCCGGTGCCGCGGACGTCGAAGCGGACGGTTCGGTAGCCGCTGCCCAGCTTCTCGACGATCCTGTCCCACATGCGGAGCGTGCAGCCGCCGCCGTTCCAGAACAGAACGGCGGGCGCTTCACCGTCGCCGGCGACGTCGACGTAGAGCGTCGCTCCCTCCACTTCGATCTGCATTGAATCGGTCGATCATGTCACCCGGAACGCGGCCTGTCGCGGCTGCTACAGTCCCCGGCTCGTCTTGAGGACATGGAGGAAACGGAGGCGCCGCGGTGAGCAGTGCTAGGACTCCGACGGACGGAAACTGTGTGCGCCAGCATCCCCGCCGGCATCCGGCGCGAAGCGACGGCCTCCGGCTGTTCTGCCGCGCCCGCCCCCTCGGACCCGTTTCAGTGCTTGCGTTTCTCGCTCTGAGCTTCGTGTTCAGCGCCGTGCTGTCGGCTCAGGACGGGGCATCGACGTTCGTGCCGGTCACGGACGAGATGCTGGAAAACCCGCCGGCCTCGGAATGGCTGATGTTCCGTCGCACGCACGACAGTTGGGGCTACAGCCCGCTGGACCAGGTCGATCGCGAGAACGTCCAGCAGCTCGGTCTGGTCTGGTCGCGGGAGATCGCCGTGGGAACCTCCGAGATCACGCCCCTGGCCTACGACGGAGTTCTCTACATCCCCTCGTTCGAGGACACGATCGAGGCGGTCGACTCGACAACCGGGGACTTCATCTGGCGCTACACGCGGGAGCAGCCCGAGGACCTCTACGCGCAGGTCGGCTTCAACGCGAAGAACAACCGGAACATCGCGATCTACGACCGGCTGATCCTGAACAACAGCGACGACAACCACGCCTTCGCCCTGGACGCCGAGACGGGAGAGCTGGTCTGGGAGACGCAGATCCTGGACTGGGAGGTCAATCCCGCCACCCACAGTTCGGGCCCGATCGTCGCGGATGGCCGCGTCGTCTCGGGAAGGAGCTGCCGTCCCTGGGGCGGGCCGGAGTCCTGCATCATGATCGCCCTCGATGCGCTGACGGGCAAGGAGGTCTGGCGGCAGCGGACCATGCCGGCGCCGGGCGAGCCCGGGGACGAGACCTGGGGCGACGTCCCGTTCGAGAAGCGGCACCACGTCGGCACCTGGATGGTGCCCAGCTACGACCCGGAGCTCGAGCTCATCTACTTCGGTACCGCCGTCACTTCGCCGGCGCCCAAGTTCATGCTCGGCGGCACGGAGTTGACGCACCTCTACCACAACTCGACGCTGGCGCTGGAGGCGGACACCGGCGAGATCCGGTGGTACTTCCAGCACCTGAACGACCACTGGGACCTGGACCATCCGTTCGAACGGATCCTCGTCGACCTGCCGGTGTCGCCCGACCCGGAGGCGGTGCGCTGGATCCGGGAGGGCCTCGAACCGGGCGAGACACGCAAGGTGATGACGGGCATCCCGGGCAAGACCGGTTTCGTGTACACGCTGGACCGTGAGACGGGCGAGTTTCTTTGGGCCCGGCCGACCGTGCCGCAGAACGTGGTCGTGGACATCGACGAAACGACGGGGCGGGCGGTCGAGAACACCGAGATCATCTTCACGGAGCTCGAACAGGAGATGCTCGTGTGCCCGACCTGGGTCGGGGGCAAGGACTGGGAGGCCGGTTCCTACAGCCCGCTGACCCGGACGATGTACTACCCGCTGCGCAACATGTGCGCGCGGATGCTCGTGACGGGCGACACGAACAGCCCGCGGGCGCAGGCGTTCGAACAGCAGGTCGCGATCTACAACCTGGCTGCGGACCACATTCAGGCGCCCGGCGAGGAGTATCTCGGCACGGTGTACGCGATCTCCGCCGTGACGGGTGAAACGAAATGGCTGTTCGAGACGGAAGGCGCGACCTACTCGGTCGTCGCGACGGGCGGGGGCCTGATCTTCGGCGGCGATTCGAGCGGGCGCTTCCGCGCCTTCGACCACGAGACCGGCGAGGTTCTATGGGAGGTCGGTCTGGGTGCCCCGGCCATGGGCTACCCGATCTCCTACGCCGTCGACGGTCGCCAGTACGTGGCCATATCGACCGGGCCGGGAAGTCTCCGCCACACGCCCGAAGGCGCCGCGCGCGCCCGGGGCGGGAGTCTGTTCGTGTTCGCACTGCCGGAGGGCCGCCAGGACTGAATCTCCAACAAGGTTGTAGGGGCTGCTAGGATCCAGGAATCCGAGTCAATCCCGGCGCCGCTGAGCGTGTCGCGTGAAGGCCGGCGTCCGGTCCTTGACGGAGGTCCCTGGTGGCAGAACGTCCCACCTACGCCTTCGGGCCGTTTCTTCTCGATGCCGCGGAGCGCCGGTTGCTCCGCCGCGGGCGAGTCGTGCCGGTGCGGCCGAAGATCTTCCAGACGCTGAAGGTGCTGGTCGAGAACCGCGACCGTCTGGTCCACAAGGACGAGTTGATGGCGATGGTGTGGCCCGACACCAACGTTGCCGAGAGCAACCTCACGCACAACCTGTCCGTGCTGCGGAAAATCCTGGGCCAGGATGGGGAGACGCAGTACGTCGTCACGGTTCCCGGCCGGGGCTACCGCTTCACGGCTCCGGTCAGGACGCCGGTCGGAGGATCGATCGCGGTGCGGCCCTTCGCCAACATGAGTCCTGACCCGGAGCAGGACTTCTTCTGTGAGGGGTTGGTGGAGGAGGTCATCGAGGCGCTGGTGCGGGTCGATCGACTGCGGGTCGTGTCCCGGACCTCCTCGTTCGATCGGGGGCTGTCCCGCCTGAGCGCACCCCGGTTCGGCCGGAAGCTGGGCGTGGCGGCGATCCTCGAAGGCAGCGCACGAAGGTCCGGCGACCGGGTGCGGATCTCGGTTCAGCTCATCCGGGTCGCCGACGGCATCCATCTCTGGTCCCGCCACTACGACCGGGTCCTCGGCACGATCTCCGAGATTCAGATTCAGGAGGATGTCGCCCGGGCGATCGCGCGTCGGGTGAAGGTCGAACTCCGGACTCCCAATGCCCGCCGGGCGCGGCGGCTCCCGGCGGACAACCAGGAGGTCTGGCGAGCCGAGTGGGGCTGATCCGACTGGGTGCGCCGGCGCCCCCGCCGGCATCCGGCGTGAAGCGCCGGCCTCTGGACCTTCTGTCGCGCAGTTCCTAGCGGCCGGGAACCCGCATTCCCTCCAGCACGGTTCCCGTGGTCTGCCGGATCAGACCCTCCACGTCGACCTTCGGGTCGATCTGGCCTTCGATCAGCAGCGAGGCCAGACCGTGCACCGCACTCCAGGCCACGTAGGCCCTGGAGCGGGGGTCTCCGGGGCCGATCTCGCCGCTTTCCTGGTGCGATTCGATGACACCCACCAGGTGTTGCAGGAGGGCGCCGGCCGCCTCACGGAGTTCCGGCTCGTCCTGGCGGGCGATCGCTTCCTTCCCCCACATCAGGCGGTAGTGGGCCGGATGCTCCAGGGCGAAGCGGACGTACTCCTCGCCCATGCGGAGGAGCCGATCCAGGCGGGATGGCGAGTCGGCGGCGGCGATGGACTCCAGGCGCCCGCGGAGACGCTCGAACCCCTGAACCGCCACGGCGACGAGCAGCGCCGTCTTGTCCGGGAAGTGGCGGTACGGAGCGGCCCGCGACACGCCGAGGCGGCCGCCGATCGCCCGCATCGTCACGCTGCCGGCGCCGCCTTCCGAGATCATGGCCGCGGCTTCTTCGACGAGAGCGGCTCGGAGGTCTCCGTGATGGTAGGCGTGCCCTCGCTCGGCCATGGCCGATTATGGCCAAGGCGGATGTTGACAATGTCAACAAAGAGGTGTATGTTGACTCAGTCAACATTCTCCAAGGGAAGGAGAGCATCGTGAAGAAGAGACCGAATAGCGGAGGCGGCAAGCACTGGCGATCGAGCCGGATCTCGTGGCTGGCTTTGAGGATCTGCCTTTCTGGATGCGTGATGCCAGCCCTTGGGCACGCGGCTTCGGAGCCGGTGCCGGCGTTCGTCCCGGAGCGCCACGAGGTCGTTGTCGGCGCCGCCGAACGCCTGACCGTGCTGACCGGGTTCCTCTCGAACGGCCCGGTCGCGGACCTGGCGGCGCTGCACATCGACGGCGACGGCGACCGCAGGCTGCGCATCTTCAGCTTCCTGGACGGCGACTGGTCGCCGGCGGTCGAGGCCACCCTGCGCCGCGACGTGGCGTTCGTGGACATCGCGAACATCGACGGTCGAGACCGTCTCGTCGCCTACGGCGGCGGCCGGCTGACCTGGTTCGATCCGGCGTCGGGGGAGGAACGCGAACTCGTCGTCGTGACCTCCGACTTCAAGGCGTCGCCGAGACGCGAGGTTCTCCACGTGGATATCACCCGCGACCTGAACGGGGATGGCCGCGACGACCTGGCGGTCCCCCATGGCCATGGATTCCAGGTGCTCATTCAGGCGAGCGGCGGCCAGGTGAACGGGGACACGTTCTCGGAACCTCTGACGATCGGTCCCTCCACCGGACTGGACCGCGTCTACGGCGCCGACGGCTACCGGTACACCCCCTGGGAGGAGGGCGGCCGCATCTACCAGATGGACTACGACCTCGATGGCCGTGACGATCTGGTGTTCTGGAACGGGGATCACTTCGTCGCCCATCTTCAGAACGCGCGCGGACTCTTCGGCCGGGAAGCCGCGACGTTCACGACAGGGATCGCGTTCGACTCCGACCAGATCGCCTCGCTGGCGGCGCCGGAGGGCATCCGGCGGCGCCGCCTGGACCACATGCCGGAAGGGGAGAGAACCGGCAGGGTGCTGCATTCCCTGACCGACATGAACGGGGACGGCGTGGCCGACCTGGTCGTGTTCTCGCTCAAGGGATCGAGCCTGTGGAAGATGCATTCCTCCTACGAGGTCCACTTCGGCGCGGCGGCACCCGGCAGCGGCACGGAGTTCTCGCCGGAGGTCGGTGCGGTCGTGGAGTCCCGGGGCATCATCGCCGGCGTCGACCGGCACGACTTCGACCGCGACGGCCAGGTCGACCTCGTGCTGACGTCCTTCGAGCCGACGGTCTGGAGCGCCGCACGCGTGCTCATCATGTCGATCTTCACCGGCGCCGGATCGTTCGACCTCGAGTTCTTCCGCATGGAGGACGGCCGCTACGGGCGCCGCCCGGCAGCGGTGCGGGAGATCAGGCCCAGGTCTCCCCGGAAGACCGGCGAGAGAACGTTCTGGCCGGCGGTCCTGCTGGGCGACGTGAACGGCGACGGACGCTCGGACGCGGTGATTGCGAGGAACCGAAAGGCGCTCCACGTCCACCTCGGTGCGCCGGCACCGGATCTGTTCGCGAAGAGGCCACGGCGGATCGCGACCCCGGTGCCCGAGGACGAGGAGTACACATGGCTGGCGGACCTGAACGGGGACGGCACGCAGGACGTGCTGATGCACCACGCGGCCGTGCCCGCGGCCCAGCGCGTGACGGTGCTGATGTCCCGCTAGCTGCTAGCGAGCCGCCGCGGCACAACTGGGTGCGCCGGCGCCCTCGCCGGCAACCGGGCGCCGCCGCGAAGCGGCGTGCGCGAGTGGTGGCTACAACCGGAACAAACGCGTGACCTTGACGATCAGGGCCCGGTTGTTGAGCCCCGGGAAGCCCTGCGTCAATGTGTCGCGCTGTTCGTTGTAGACCACGAACAGCTCGCTGCCCGGCTCGTACTCCCAGCGCAGCCGCACGTTCGCCGCCAACCCGCGGCTCTCCGAGTCGTACTGGAACAGCGCGGTCACGAACATGCGCGGATTCACCGTGAAGATGGTCCGCAGGTCGAGGAGCTCCACGTCGAACTCGCCCGCCGGCAGCTCCACGCGGTTGAAGGAGATGCTGGGTTCGAGCAGGAACCGCGAGCTCAGAGTCACTCGCCCCCAGCCCCAGCCGAGGGACGTCTTGCGACCGCTGTAGAAGTCGCCGTGTTCGAAGAAGAACCCACCCGAGATCCGCCGTTGCTGGCCCAGTTGCAACTGGGCTTGCACGTAGTCGAAGTCGTAACCGCCGACGCCGAGCGTGATGTCCGAGGCAATGGGAAACGGATGGGGCAGGAACTCGTAGGCCCGCACGTACGTCAGCTCGAGTTGATCCCCACTGTGGAACTCGATGCCGAACTCGGCCTCGGCTTCCCGCGTTTCGACCAGGCCGGCGCCGTTCTCGATGTAGGCCATCGACCCGGTCCAGGAGTACTTGCGCACCAGCTTGCTGCCGGCCGGACGCGGGCTGAAGCGGAACTCGCCGTAGGACCGGCGCATGTCGGGACGGCGGACGAAACCGATGTCGGGGTTGAAGTTGCCGCCGACCCGCAGGCGCTCCAGCCGGACTCCGTAGCGGTCGCCGTTGTAGTCCATCTGCAGGCGGTAGCTGGCGTCGTCTTCGGTGAGCCCGGGTGTGCTCGTTTCGGCCCAGTAGGTGTTGAAGGTCAGGTGGTCGAAGAAGGCGAACGTCCCGTCGACGCCGTAGGCCTCGTTGCGCCCGGCGCCGGTCTGATCGATCGAACGGCGCGTGTAGATGACGCCGACGCTGCTCCGGCGCAGGATGTCCCGCTTGACTCGCATCACGCCGAAGTTCGTCGCGATGGCGCCGGACAGCGGCTCGTCGTCCGACTGGATGTTCAGCAGACCGAGCGTGTACCGGCCTGTTCGTCCGGTCAGCCGGGCGCCGGCCTCGATGGGCACCGCGCGTCCCCGGTGCAGGCCGATGCGCCGGCTGTAGAACAGGGCCGGCGTGTCGCCGAAGCCTCCGAATCCGCCGGCTTGGGCGCCGCCGAAGCCGAAGGTGCCCTGGTTTTCGAGGAAGAAGTCGCGCTTCTCGGGGAAGAAGAGGCTGAAGCGGGTCAGGTCGACCTGCTGCTGGTCGTTCTCGACCTGGGCGAAGTCGGTGTTGTAGGTGAAGTCGGCCGTGAGGTTCTGGCTGACTCCGTACTTGATGTCGATGCCGACATCTGCGTCCACCTCGTCCGAAATCTCCGGGGTCGCCAGCCGGTCGCTGACCATGTCGGCGACCAGGTAGGGCTTGAACTCGAGGTTCCTCGAGGCCGGAGGGGCTTCGAGACCGACCAGAGTCGCCGCCAGCGACATCTGCATGATGCCCATTTCGCTGAAGGCCTCCGGGATGCGGACGAGGGTGGAGTTCTCGTTCTTCCACTGCGTGTAGCGCTGCAGATTGATGCCCCAGATCTGCGAGCTACCCGGGCGATACCTGAGCGATCGGAACGGGATCGCGGCTTCCGCCGTCCAGCCGCCCTCGAACCTGCCCGCCCTGAGATCCCAGACCGGATTCCAGTCGACGTTCATCTGGCGTTCGTCGGTGATCTGCGCGTCGAAGCGGCCGCCCGAGGCGTAGACCGTGAAGATGACGGCGTTTCGCCGGTCGTAGAACGTGTCGAGAGCGATGTCGAAGTAGTCGTCCGAGCTGAAGCCGTCGCGTCGCATGTCGTTGGCGGCGATCCGGTTCGGGTCTTGCCAGCAACGGATCGAGATGAAGACCGTGGTTTCGTCGAAGGTGATCCAGACCTCCGACCTGTCGGTGGCCGGCTCTCCCGGCTGGGGTTCGACCTGAATGAAGTCGGAGATCGGGGACACCGTGTCGTAAAGAGGTTCGTCTAGCCGGCCGTCGAGCCGAAGGGGCGCGGAGAGGCGGACCGCCCGGACCGTGGCCCGCCCGGAGTCGTCCCGGCTCACGACGGCCGGCGGCACGGGCGGCGGCGGCCCGTCGAAGTTGAAGGGGAGATCCTGCGGTTCCGTCACCAGCGCCGGCGAACCGGGTTGCGAGCCGGTTTCCTCGGCGAAGACGGCGCCGGCGGCGATGGCGGTCAGCGTTGCGACCGCCAGGGTGAATGACCGGCGGTGACGGTTCTCCATGGCGGGGTTCTCTTGCTTCACGTGAGCCGTGGGGCAATGCCGCGTTGCGGCCCTGCACGTAGGACGTTGACCACGTGGCGATGTTTCATGGGTCGCCGGTTCGCGGCGCTAGCCGACGCGGTTGTCGCCCGCGTTCTCGTCCTGGTGCAGGGTGACCGGCCAGCCGGGGAACTGGCCGTCGTCGCTGTCGGCCGTGCTCTGGAAACGGAACGCCTCGATGCGGTAGGTCTTCGCCTCCGTGTCGACCGTGACCAGGCCGAAGCCGCTGCTCTTCTGGTGCGCCCGCTCGTAGGGGTCGCGCGCGGTGCCGATCTCCGGGTTGCCGATGGCGTAGACGTAGGCCCGGTTGCCCAGCGGATCGCGGAACTCGCCGGTGTGCGGCAGGCCGTGGCGGGGCCGGTTCCGGTGAGGCGTCCCGATTTCGTCCGGCCGCCACCAGCGCGGGTAGCCGGCGCTGATCGCCGGCGTGCAGAAGGCCCAGCAACCGTCGCGCTGCGCGTCGGCGCCGTACTGGACGAGGGAAGGCAGGTGCTGGTCGCCGCAGAGGTGCAGGCACTTCGCCTTGCGAAGAATGCGAATCAGGCGGTTGCGCGGCGTCTGCGGCCAGCCGCCGCAGTCGAGATCCGCGATCAGGTAGTCGTCGTAACCGCCGTGATGCGTCGCGACGCCGGCGAACACCGTCTGGCTGAGCAACACCTTCATCGTGTGGCCGCGCCAGTCGCTGGCCCACTGCTCCAGGAACTCCTCCTGGCGCCCACCAAGCAGCGCGAGATCGGGTTGGTCGAGAGTTGAGGTGTCGATGTTCTCGTCCAGCACATGGTCGGCCCGGCCGGGCCCGGTGTCCACATGCTCCGGGCCGCTCTTGAACTGGCGGTCGGCGAGGATCGCGAAGCCCACGCCCCCGTAAACCATGTCGCCGTAGTAGACGCTGATGTCCTGCTCGACCGGCGCCGGGTCGAACGGGTCCGGATGGTGAGAGGCGTTCGTGCGGTGAACCACGTTGACCATCCTCGCCGGCTCCCGGTAGCCGCCGAGCGACGACGTGCCCCGTCCGGTGTCCATCGGCTTGCCACTCTCGCCCCAGATGTTGCCCTGGAACACGTCGTGGTCGTCCGGGATGCAGAGCGTCGGCCGGTCCCGCATCGCCTCGCGAAACGCCCAGCCGAACATGTAGTACTTGCGCAGGTAGTTGAGGATCGCGGGCCCGGCAGGCTCCCGGATCAGGCCGTAGCCGCCGTGGCTCTCGTAGAGCTGGTCGCCGGAGAAGAAGAGCAGGTCCGGATCCCGCGCCAGAACGTGGTCGGCGACCGGAGCGTACGGGAAGGAGTAGTCGTTCTGGCAGGTGAGCCCCGCCAGCCGCAGCGGCCGCCCGTTCGGGTTCGGGCGGATCGCGCCGCGCCACTCGTGCTCCGTCTCGCCGCCGTCCGTGTGCCGCTCGCGGAAGACGAGCCGGAACGGCGTCGCCACGCGCTCGTTCCAGTTGGACAGGCGGAACGTCGCCGTCCAGGCGTCCGGGTCGAGCGCGGCGAAACCGTGGGACCGCCATTCCCCGTCGTGCTCCGTCAGCAGCTCGACCCGCCGGTGGTCCTGCTCTGCCATTGGCGGGAGAAGCGCCGTCAGCTTGACCACGAACCCCTCGTCGCCGCGAGAGTCGCTCGTCGAGTACATCGACCACAGGATCGGCCCGAAACGGCGGTCCTCGTTGACCTCGAAGGCATCCCCGTCCACCGTCCACTCGCTGAACCGGTAGCGAGCGCCCTCGCCCTTCGGGATCTCCCGATCGAAGTTGCCGACGATGGCGACGTTCCCGGCGATGTCCGCGGCGCGCACGACATGAGTGAGGTTGCCCAACTCACCTCCGGAAGCGGTCTGAGCCGTCAGGTTGAGCTCACAGTCCTGGCCGTCGGTTCTGCCTTCAAGAACCAGGATGATCCCTTCGGCTGCTGCGGCGTCGCCGTCGGCCGCCTCCGCGCTCGCTCCTCCCAGGACCAGCCGACTGCCGACCAGCCCTGCGTCAACGCCAACGCCCCGCGCGAAGCAGTTGCTCCGATGATCGTCGATCCGGTTGCGGACGCCGATCCGGAACCCCACGCCACCGTCCCGTTCGCCGCTTTCCACCCGCCGGCACCGGACCGACATCCGGAACCGCCCCCGCTCGCCGGTCAGTCGATGGGTGATCAGGTGGAGGTTTCGATCGCCGCCCGACGTCTGCACTTCGGCGGCACCGTCCACAACCCGCCAGTCCTCCATCGGATTGGCCCAGAACGACTCCCCGAGCCACACCCGGTCATTGGTCCGATGCCACCGATCGACTCGGGTGCCTGTCTTGCTCCCGTCCGCCTCTTGCTGAGCCGCCGCGGCACGTCCGATCCTTCTGGGAAGGGACATCGCCGCTGCCAGAAGTCCGAGTAACCCGCGCCTGCTGAAGCGATGCCCAGTCCGAGAGGTCGCCTCCTTTTGACCTTTTCGTGGCCGCATCCGCCGCAGTATCGCACTGGCCCATCAACTCTGGAAACGCCGAGTTGCGGCTTGGGCCGAGTCCGGAGGCAGCTCGACGCCGTCCAGCCCGCACAGGGTCCGAGGGGGGGAGGGTCCCAGCGGGCTCGGAGCGAGCGACTCCCGAGATCGCTTCGGAAACCCAGGCCGAACCGAAGCGAGCGGAGTGCAGTGAGCGCCGACATCTCATCATCCGACCAAACGCGAACGTCCGCTGGGACCCTCCCCCCCTCGGACCCTGTGCGGGCGGGTGACTGCACAACCGCCGCGCCGTCTCTCGGCCTCTCGGCCGCCGCGCCGCCGCCCTAGCGCGCCAGCGGATCCGGCCGGATCTGGAACTTGACGAACTTGCCGCGGGTGCCCTTGCCGCCCTCGGTGTGCCAGATGTAGTTCGTGCCGTAGTTGGCCCAGAGGGCGCGGCCCTTCCAGCCCGCGCCGGGGTCGTCGATGCGGCCGTCGAGGCCGCGGGAGAAGAAGCCGAGGGGGTAGGGGACGCGTAGCGTGGTCCATTCGCCGGTGTCGGGGTCGAGGACCAGCAGGCTGTCCGAGTTCGATCCCGTGGCGGTCGGGGTGTTCTCGCCAAAGCCGCCGATGTCGTGCTGATCGACCCAGTTGTAGTAGTGGAAGTCCGCCGGCACGTCCGAGCCCTTCATCGTGGGACCCTCGGTCCGGTACAGCGTCCAGCCTTCGGGGCACTGACTGCCGTCCGCGCTGTCCGGCTCGTCGCGGGGCTCGCACTTGCGGACGTCCAGGCTCGCGAGGTGGCTGCTGCCGGCCAGGGCCGTCCACACCACGCCGTCGCTGGCGATATCGATCCCGCGCGGGTCGAAACCGGGTTCCGGGACGCGGAAGATCTGCGACCGGCAACTCGTCGGCGGGTCCTCGCCGCGCATCAGGCGGATGATGTAGCCGGGATAGGTCTGGGAGGCGCCCCACAGCGAGTCGTCGACCGGGCTTGGAATCACCGAGTAGAGGCCATAGGAGACCTGCGTGTCGTAGCGGGGGTCGGGGTCCGGCGTCGTCTCGACCTCTCCCGCCGCGGCCCGTTCCTCCTCGGCTCGAACCGCGTCGACCCGGTAGGTGTAGCCGCCCGCCGAGGCCACCGCGACGTTCCATGGCTTCGTGATCTCGCCGTCGCCGTTCGTGTCGACGATCAGGGGGCACCAGCCGACCGCTTGCTGCTCGTCGCCGGTTTCGTCGAAGACCAACGTGTCGACCCAGGAGAAGCCGGCGCCGCCGCCGTTGAAGTACACGGTCTCGTTGGCGTCGTTGTCGAACTGCAGGTGGTGGGTGCTGAAACAGGTCTCGATCAGCGTGAACTTCTGCGTCACCGGGTCGAAGAAGGAGGCGTGACGGCCGCCGGACCGCGGCGTCCACCAGGCGGCGTACTTGTTCTCCGGATCGCTGCACCAGGCCGGCGGGCGGCGCGCGCCGCGGATCTTGGAGGTCAGCCAGACGCGGCCCTTGCTGTCGATCATCGGGTTGTGCGGGTCGGACGGGTTGTAGGGGGGATTGCCCCAGATGTGCTCGTCGCCCCAGAAGAAGGACGGCCGCATCGGCGGCGGAAAGCGCGACGGAACCTCGCTTCGCGGTTCCCGGGTGGGGATGTTCCGGGCGTAGCTCACGTTCTGGACGGGGTCCAGGACCACGAGCTGGCCGTGCCCCGAACTCGCGGCGTAGATGGGGCCGCCGGGGTTGATGCCGGGGTTGTTCTTGTCGGTCGACACGAGATCGTGCATGAACGTCTTGTCGCTGCCCACGTCCCAGAGGGTGAGGACGAGGTTGCGCTCGATCCCCCCCGGCCGCGGCGGCGCCGGCGGCAGCTCTCCAGCGGCGATGCGCTCCGTCCAGTCGGCGTAGACGTCGAGAGACGCGTCCATGCCCTGAATCCGGAGCACGTTGTACATCCGGTTACCGCGCACTCCGGTGCCCAGCCGCCACTCCCAGGCTTCCTTGTGGGTGGTGAGCTCCGGCTTGGCCTCGAACACATGATCGACGGTGCGGGTCTGGCGGCTTCCGAGCTGGTGGCAGAAGTTGCAGTCCGACTTCAATGAGTCGAGCCAGTGGGCCTGGGACAGCATGCGGGTTCCCATGCCGTTGCCGTCGTCGCCGGTGCCGGGGAAGAGGCTCTCGTCGGGCGGCGCCATCAGGGACAGCCAGTAGTCGCCGGGATAGACCTTCGCGGCTTCCTCCGGAGTCGCGGCGTTGGTTGCCTGGAGCGTGACAGGCTCGGCCGTGGGCCTCATCTCGAGCGGCTCGGAGTCGACGAGCCCATACCCCCGCACCCACACGGCGTAGCCCGCGTCGGGCAGTTCCGGCAGCATGAACCGGCCGTCGTCGTCGGTGACGACGATCTTCACGAACTTCGTCGGCAGGTCTTCCGTCTCGGCGATCACCCAGACGCCGGCTTCGGGGCCCCGGGCGCTCTGGACGACACCGGTGATGTAGCCCTCGGGTGCCGGGAACTTGGCTGCGGGGACGGTTTCGGTCGGCGTACAGGCAACGGCCACAAGAACGCCGGGGGCGACAACGAACTGGATCAGCCTGGAGGTGGTCATGGGAACACCTTAGCGCCTCCGGGTCCAGTAGCCAGAG
>JAPVWO010000313.1 GCA_027493375.1 Candidatus Multivorans thiocomprendens
TGCTCCCTTCGGCCCGGCAACCAGTCCGTCAGGCGCAGCCTTGCCGGGTACTTGCCCGTCAGGAGCGAGGCCCGCGTGGGCGAACAGACGTGCGTCGCCGCGTACGCGTCGGTGAAGCGCACGCCCTGCTCGGCGAGGGCGTCGATGTGGGGCGTCTCGTAGAACGTGCTGCCGAAGACGCCGACGTCACGCCATCCCATGTCGTCGACCAGGAAGAAGACGATGTTCGGCGGTCGCTCCGCCGCGGCCGCGGCAGCCGGCGAGGATGCCGGCGCGTCCGGTTCCGCGGCGCAGGCTCCCAGGACGAGAGGCACGCCGAGCGCGGTGAGGCACGCTGGGAACAGGCCGCGTTTCACCGGTTCAGGACTTCCGCGCAGTGGCGTGCGAAGTAGGTCAGGATCATGTCGGCTCCGGCGCGGCGAATCGAGGTCAGGGTCTCCAGCATCAGGGCGTCGCCATCCATCCAGCCGTTCGCGGCGACCGCCTGGATCATCGCGTACTCGCCGCTGACCTGGTAGGCGGCGACCGGAAGGTCGACCGCCTCACGGACCGCACGGATCACGTCGAGATAGGCGAGGGCGGGCTTGACCATGATCACGTCGGCCCCTTCCTCGACGTCGAGCCGGGCTTCGCGCACGGCCTCGCGGACGTTCGCCGGGTCCATCTGGTACGTCTTCTTGTCGCCGGCGCGCGGTGCCGAGTCCAGGGCGTCGCGGAATGGCCCGTAGAAGTTCGAGGCGTACTTCGAGGTGTAGCTCAGGATCCCGACCTGGTCGTGGCCGGCGCCGTCGAGGGCGGTGCGGATGGCTCCCACCCGGCCGTCCATCATGTCCGAGGGGGCGATGACGTCGGCGCCGGCGTCCGCCTGGGAGACCGCGGTGGCGGCGAGGATCTCGAGCGTCGGGTCGTTCACGATCTCGCCGTCCTCGACCAGTCCGTCGTGACCGTCGCTTGAGTACGGATCCATCGCCACGTCGGTGATGACGAGCAGGTCCGGCAACGCCGACTTGAGTTCACGCACGGCGCGCTGGACCAGACCGTTCGGGTCCAGGGCGCCGCTGGCGGTGCGGTCCTTCAGTTCGTCGTCCACGGCCGGGAACAGCGCGACGGCCGGCACGCCGAGCGCGTGCGCGGCGCGGCTCTCGGCGACCAGGCGGTCGATGCTCAGCCGCGCCTGACCCGGCATCGAGTCGATCGGTTCGGCCTCGTCGCTGCCCTCCATGACGAAGAGCGGGTAGATCAGCCGGTCCGGTCCGAGGTCGGTCTCGCGGATCAGCGACCGCATCGACGCCGAGCGCCGGTTGCGCCGGGGGCGAATGGGCAGTGGCTGCATGGCGGAGGATTCTACGCGCATGGAGCCGGCCGCCTCCTGCACTTCCACCGGGTCAGAAGACCCGGGGTCACGTGCCTTCGGCGGCAGCGGACCCGCGCACCCAGTGCGGCCGGTTCCATCCGACTCCTATACTTGAGCGGATGGGTCTTCAGGAGATTTGTACCGGCGTCTGGTGCGCCGAGCATCGTCAGAAGTTCGGGTTGGGTTTCGTGGTGCCGTGCCGGATGACCGTCGTGCGGCTGGCCTCCGGAGGACTGTGGATTCACTCGCCGGGGCCGATGGACGACGCGCGGGCGGCCCAGATCGGCGAACTGGGTCGCGTGGAGTATCTCGTCGCGCCGAACCTGTTCCATCACCTTCACCTGCCGACGGCGGTCGAACGATTCCCGGGGGCGGAGGTTCACGCGGCGCCGGGACTCGAAAGGAAGCGCCCGGACGTGACGTTCGCCGGGACGCTGGGGGTCGCCGCGCCCTGGGGCGACGAACTCCAGCCGATCCCGATCGATGGCATGCCGAGTTTCATGGAGGTCGTGTTCGTTCATCGTCCGAGCGGTTCGCTGCTGGTGGCGGATCTCCTCTTCAACCTCAGGCGGCGGCTGGGGCCGGCCGTCACGACCTACTTGCGGCTCACCGGCGGCTACGGCCGGGTGGCGCAGAGCCGGGTCCTCCGGCTGGCGGTGCGGGACCGGCCCGCGGCTGCGGCAAGCTGCCTCCGGGTGCTCTGTTGTCCGTTCGACCGCCTCGTTCCCTGCCACGGGGAGATCGTCGAGCACGGTGCGAAACGGGAGGTCGAGAAAGCCCTTTCCTGGCTCCTCCGGGACCTGGAGCGACCGCCCGACGCGCGGTCGGTCAACGTCGCGGTACCCGAGGTCTGATTCCGCCTCATGTCACTCCCCCTGGCGGACCTGCGGGTCCTCGACCTGACGATCGCCCGCGCCGGGCCGACCGCTGTGCGGCAGCTCGCGGACTGGGGCGCCGACGTCGTGCGGATCGAGCGTCCGCCAGCGCCCGGCAAGGAGATCGGCATCTCCCGCCGGCTCGGCCACGATTACCAGAACCTTCACCGCAACAAACGCTGCCTGACGCTGGATCTGAAGAAGGACGAAGGCCGCGAGGTGCTGCTGCGCCTGGCCCGGGACGCGGACGTGCTGGTCGAGAACTACCGCTCCGACGTGAAGCACCGCCTCGGTTTCGACTACGAGACGGTGCGGGCGGTCAACCCGCGCATCGTCTACGCCAGCGTGTCCGGCTTCGGCCAGACCGGGCCATACCGGGAACGGGGCGGCGTCGACCAGATCGCCCAGGGCCTGGGCGGGTTGATGTCGGTGACCGGCCTGCCGGGCCAGGGTCCTGTCCGGGTCGGCACGGCGATCTCCGACCTGGCGGCCGGGCTCTACCTCGCCTTCGGCATCATGGCGGCCCTCCGCGAGCGCGAACGGTCGGGCGAAGGGCAGTGGGTGAGCACGTCACTGCTCAAGGCGATGATCGGCATGCTCGACTTCCAGGCCGCCCGCTACCTCGTCGAGGGTGAGGTTCCCGGCCAGCAGGGCAACCACCACCCGACGATCTCGCCGATGGGGACGTTCCCGGCCGCCGACGGCTCGGTCAACATCGCGGCCACCAGCGGCAAGCACTTTCGGGCGATGTGCCAGGCGCTCGGCGGCGAGGAGCTTCTTGAGCGTCCGGAGTACCGGAACTCGGCCGGACGAGTCGCCAACCGTGCCCGGCTCGAGGAGGAGGTCGCGGAGTTGACGCGGCGCGTCGAGGTGGATGAGATCGTCGCGCTGCTCAACGAAGCCGGTCTGCCGTGCGGCCCGGTCTACGACGTGGGACAGACCTTCGCCGATCCGCAGGTCGAGCACTGCGGGATCGCGGTGCCGCTTGAGCACCCCGAACTCGGAGATGTGCGTCTCGTCGGCCAACCGGTCCGGCTGCGCCGAACGCCCTTCGAGCTGCGGCGCCGGGCGCCCGGTCCTGGCGAGCACAGCGACGAGATCCTCGCCGAGGCTGGACTCACCGCCCGGGAGATCGGCGAACTTCGGGCCGGAGGAGTGGTCGCGTGATGGTGCAAGGCGACGGCTTGCCCTGGAGGGGGCCTGCGTGACTTCGGCGACGAGAGCGACCACGGCCTCCGACCCGACGGTTGTCGAACTGCCGACGACGAAGATAGTCGCCGAGATCGAGGACGGCGTCGGCTGGCTGACGTACAACAACCCGGAGCGGCGAAACGCCCTCTCGTTCGAGATGCAGATCGGCTCGGCGATGGCGCTGCGCCGGTTTCAGGAGGACGACGCGGTTCGGGTCGTCGTGCTGCGTGGAGCGGGCGACCGGGCCTTCGTATCCGGCGCCGACATCTCCGAGTTCGAGAAGCTGCGGACGACCGTCGAGGCGCGCAAGCGCTACGACCAGGCCGGCCGCGACACCGGCCGGGCGTTCGCCGCGCTGGAGAAGCCGCTGATCGCGATGATCCGCGGCTACTGCCTTGGCGGCGGTCTGGCCACGGCGCTCAACGCGGACCTGCGCATCGCCTCCGAAGACTCCTTGTTCGGGATCCCGGCCGGCCGCCTGGGCGTGGGCTACGGCTTCGCCGGAATCAAGGTGCTGGTCGATCTCGTCGGACCGTCCCGCACGAGCGAGATCCTGCTTACGGCGCGCCGGTTCACGGCCGCCGAGGCGCACCACATGGGGCTCATCGACCGGGTCACGACCGTCGATGACCTGGAGGCCATCGTCCGCGACCTGGCCGGCAGGATGGCGGCCAATGCCCCGCTGACGCTCCGCGCCGCCAAGTTCGCGATCAAGCAGGCCACGAAGGACCCGGAACGCCGCGACCTGGACCGGGTGAAGCAGCTCGTCGAGGCCTGCTTCCGCTCCGACGACTACGTCGAGGGGCGCAAGGCGTTCCTCGAGAAGCGGCCGCCGCGGTTCCGGGGCCGGTAGGCTCTCCCTGCCCGTAGGGTCGGTTCTACCCTAGAGCCGGGGAGCACGAACTGCGCTAGGGTCCCGGCGCGCGGCCTGCTCTAGGGCAGCGGGGAGGATTGCCACACCACTTAGCCGGAGGGAAGAACTCCTGACCGACGCAACGCCACTTCTCAAGGTCCGCTTTGATGGGAGAGCTGTGGGACCGGGGCGGATTCCGGTCGCCCATCTGCAGAGCTTTCTCACCGCCCTGAATCAAGTCCTTCAGAGGACGGCGCGAGTTCTCCAGGATGGGGGTGACAGCGTGCGGCGGGGCCAGCCCCCGCAGGCGCTGAGGCAAGGCGTGGAGTTGACATTGGTGATGCTCACCCATGGGAGCGATGCAGCCGTTCTGGGCTTCGACCGCACTCGGACAAGCTCCTTTCTCCCCGGTATGGACCTTGGGCTGGAAGCAATGGACCGGGCCGTTCAAGGGCTCACTTCGGTTCAGGAGGAAGAACTCGCCACGGATCTTCCGGTTGGCTACGACGCCGGGGTTCTGTCGGCATGGCGCGACGCGGGGAAGCTGCTTAGTCAGGGTGTCGACAACATCGAGTTCACCCTGGCTGGGAGAGCTTCAACCGTCCGGGCGTCCCTCACACCGACTGGCGTCGCTCGATTGGAACGGCGGCTGAAGGAGCCGGAAGTGGTGCGTCAGACTGTTGAGGGCCGCCTTCTCATGGGTGACTTCAAGGAGAGTGACACGCGCTGCCGTGTGCATCCGGCGCTGGGCGATCCTGTTGAGTGTCATTTCGGTGACGGTCTTCGGCATGACGTTCTCCGCAACCTGTTGGGCTTCGTTCGCGTGGAGGGTGAGTCGACCGTAGATCCCGCAACGGGGAAGATCCGGCGCTTCGTCATCGAGAGCGTCGAATCGGTCGGTGAGCACGGGGAGGAGTTCGCAGGGGCGCCGGTCGCGCAGTCGTTCTGGGATACAGCTTCGCTGGAAGAACTGGCGCTGTCCCAGAGTGTGGGTCCCATGCGCAACGTGGAGTCGCTCTTTCATACATGGCCGGGTGAGGATCACGACGGGTTCGAGGAATTGGTGGACGAGCTGCGGCGGACCGGTACGGAGACGGCCGGCGGCAGATGAGCGGCAAGGCGCGGCTTCTTGACACGGACGTCGTCTCATTCACCATGCGGGGTGGTGACTTGGCGAAGGCGTATGCGCCGCACCTCCGCGACCGCCTGCTTGCAATCAGCTTCGTTACCGTAGGAGAACTGTACTTCGGAGCCGAGCTTGCCCGTTGGGGTGCGAAGAGGCGAAAGAAGCTGGAGGAGACGCTTCGCGGTTTCGTCGTCGTCCCGTATGACAGCGAGGTGGCCCGGTCCTACGGGCAGTTGGTGGCTGCCGAGCGGAGCGCCGGCCGATCGATCGCTCAGAACGACGCCTGGATCGCGGCCTGTGCCGTGCGGCATCGGATACCCCTCGTTTCGCACAACGCGAAGCACTTCAAGGACATCGCCGCTCTCAGTCTGATCACTGAGTGGCGCGAGGCGTCCAGCTGAACTTCCTCTCGCCTTCGGAGGCAGATTGGAGGCAAGCGGGTACCGCGGGGTGTCATTTGTGGTCCGGGACGAACAGGTGCTTGCCGCAGTGGCCTATTACGATCCTCTGCCGGTTCGGATCCCAATGAAAGTGTGTCCTGATGGTCCTCGCTGGATCGTCTGCGATACCGAGCTTGAGGTGTCTTAGGGACTCAAGCTGCTCGCCATGGCCCAGAAACGATGGCGACGAGTCAACGCCCCGAACCTCGTCGCCCTGGTCAGAGAAGGAGTACCATTCACCAACGGAACTCAGGTCAGGAACGCCGCCTGATCGAATCGACGATCCACAACTTTCGGCAATACCTCCCTGGTGTGCGTTCTACTCTTCAGCGACTGGGAATCGTCGCCGCCCCGAGTCAAGGAGAGAACCGTGACCGACACAATGCGAGTCGAGGAGGAATCGGAGGAGGTGGCGGGAGCATCGCCGGCGTGGTCCTTCTGGCGTTTCGTCTCGGTGGAGGACTTGGCGAAGTCCCAGGATGTCGTGCCGATGCACAACGTGGAGGCGCTCTTCAACACATGGCCGGGTGAAGACGGTGATGGCTGCGACGAGGCGTTGAACGAGCTTAGACGGGCCGTCAGGGAGAAGACCCGCGGCAGATGATCCTCACGGCGCGTTCTCTCGACACGAACGTCGTCTCGCAAGTCATGCTGTGCGGTGAGTTGGCCAGGGCCTACGCGTCCCATTGGCGGCGACCCGCTGCTTGCCATCAGCCTCTCATGGTCGGGGAGTTGTACTTCAATCCTGCCCGGTGGGGCGCGGAGAGGCGTGAGGCGTGGACTGAGGTCGTCTCCCCGTAGTCAGTCTGGCGCAGTAGAGGCAGCCCGAGTCAACTGTGGCTGGGAACGGAGAGGTGCGTTCCGCAGTAGCCAATGACGATTCTCTCGCGCTCCCCGTCCCAATGGAAGTGCGTCCTGATGGTCTTCGTCTGATCGTCAGCCACGCCGATCTTGAGGTGTTTCAGCATCTGAACCCCCTCGCCCCGATAGTCGAACGTGCGTTCACGGAGCGCCTTCTTCTTCTTGCTGCGCTGGACGCTCTTCGATTCGGTAGACGCGAACTCAGCGTCGGTAAACACTCTGCGTGCTTGGGAGTCGCCGACCCCGCCGATCAACGCTTGTCGATAGTCGACGACGAGCCGCTTCAACTGCCAAAGGAGTTTGCCGCCCTTCTCGAAGGAGGTCGCAGCGTCTGCGCTGTTCCGAGCGGATTCAAGGACTGTGCAGTGAGATCCGTAGAACCTTTCGATGAGGTCGAGGCAGTCGCGGGGTTTAGGCATTGCTTCGCGGGCGACGAGCTCCAAGAGCCGGTCGGCGTTGAACTCGCCTGGATCACCTGAGTCGTTTCCGCCACGAATGGCAGCAGCCTGCGCTTGAGACAGTTGGTAGTTGGAGTTGCGGAGGGCGTCCTGCGTGGATTGGAGTTCCTCCTTGGTTCGGGCGAACTCGGCCTCCAGGCTCGCACTCTCATCGGCGACTTCGTCGAGGTAGGTCTCCTGATCGGCAACCTGCTCGACGGCTGCCGCCAAGTCCTGGCGGAGTTGCGCCGAAGTCAAGGAAGCGTTCGCTTCGACAGCTTCGAGAAGCTGCTGGAACTGCCGCCGGGTGGACAGAAGCGCGACGCCGTGAGGGCGGATGTGCTTTCGGAGGCAAGGTACGTTCGTGCTGGCCGTGACCCACGACAGGATCTGGGAGAGTGCCTCGGTGGCCTCCCAGTGTTGAATGTCGTCGTGCAGGAAGCGGCGTGACCGAACTCGGCCGAAAGGCGAAGGTGGTGCCAAGATGTTGATAGCGCGCCGCCATGCGGAGTACTCCTTCCCCAGAATCTCCTCCATCCTGTATGTGTTGGCTTCGGGGAGGACACGAACGACCTGCGCGAGACCCACCGTCGTACTCTGGATCTTCGAGGGATCGACGAGGTAGTTACCCTCTTCCGTCGCGCTGATCAGGACAATTGGGCTCTTTCGGCCTTGTCTCTCGATCTCTACGAGGAAGGCGCGGTAGGAATCGTCGTCAGCGCCGACCCTAAGGGGGGGCCTCATCCCACGCGTTGCTGAAGTCGGCGTGTCGGGCAGAACGGACGTTCTCGACTAAGTAGCGAATCACACGCGGCTGAGCGGCCTTGACGGGCTCTTTCACGCGAGTGTCCTGTTCTTCCGTCTTCACGACGCAGGAGACCTCCACAACGGCATCGGGGGTGTCGGCCGGGGTCTCGACCGAAACACTGCCGGTCTTCTTGAGTCCGACTTCGACGAGCCAACGGCGGCCGCGGACTTGATCGTCGGCGTGTTGCAGGACCCAAGAACACAGCGCGGGTTCGGCGGCGTAGGAAGCTCGGATTCGTAGTCGGGAACGAGACTCCCTGCGATTGCCGGAGTACTCGCCGTCACGGGTCAACTGCTCTGGATGCAGACCGAAGTTCAGTTGCTCCTTGAGCCAGCCTCTTATCGCCTTGAGTGCAGCGGGTTCGGCGTCCGCTCCCGTCAGGGAGAGGTGGTTTGCATAGACGAGCATCGAGATGGCTTGGTGAGGGCTGGTGGCTTACGACGAGTCGGCATAGTAGCGGCTTTGGGCCGACCCGCGCATGGAAGTAGGTCGGCGGGCGACCTCTCTCGGCCGCGGTGTGGTCGTCGAGCCAATAGACTTGGTCTCGCGGTGGGCGCTCAACCCACCATGTGAGGCCGGATAGGGAGGGGTCTGGAATCTGCTTTCGATTCCCAACTCGGGCCACCCGCCGTGAACGTACCGCTGCTCGAACTCGCCGATGTCACCGTCGTGCGTGGCGGACGCCACGCTCTGGACGGCATAACGCTCACCATTCCGCGAGGCCGCAACACGGCCGTTCTCGGACCGAATGGCGCCGGCAAGTCGACGCTGTTGCGGATGCTGAACGGCGAGTTCTTCCCGCTTCGTCGGCCCGGCGTACGAATGCGGCTGCTGGGCCGGGAGCGATGGAACGTGTTCGATGTACGCCGGCAACTCGGCGTCGTGTCGCACGAACTGCAGGCGACGCACCACGGCTGGCTTTCGGGTCTGGAGGTGGTGTGTTCCGGCTTCTTCGCCAGCGTCGGCGTCTACCGGCATCAGGGGTTGACGGACGCGCAGCGGCGAAGGGCGGAGGCTGCGGCCGGGAGCCAGGGCGCCGGCCACCTGCTGGAGCGCCGCTTCGACACGCTGTCCTCCGGTGAGCAGCGCCGCCTGCTGCTGGCCCGGGCCCTGGTCCACGAGCCGGACACGCTGCTGCTCGACGAGCCGGCGACCGGCCTCGACCTGAAGGCCGCGTTCGGACTGATGGAGCGGCTGCGGGCCCTGGCGGCTGCTGGCACGACGCTGGTCATCGTCACCCATCACGTTGACCAGATTCCGCCGGAGGTGGAGCAGGTCGTGCTGCTGAAGGCCGGCCGGGTGTTCGCGGACGGACCGAAGAACGAAGTCCTGACGAGCGAGACACTCTCCGAGCTGTTCGAGGTCCGTGTGCAGTTGGTCGAGCGGGATGGCCACTTCCAGGTACTGCCCGCCTAACCGTCGCGCTACGATGCCGGCGATGTCCCCACGGCGGTCAACCATCGCGGCTATCGTCGCGTTCCTCGCCGTCACAGCGCCCCTCGCCGCGGCCGACAGCCCGGGCTGCTCCTCTGGCCCCGCCCTCGCATCGGCCGCACCGCCCGGCACCAGCGTCGACCTGGAACTCGCCCACGACGGCCTGGTCCGCGGCTACCGCCTCCACCTGCCTGTCCGCTACGACGGCGCCTCTCCGGCGCCGCTCTGGCTGCACGTGCATGGCTACACGGGCAGCGCCCGGCACAGCGACGGCTGGACGGGCCTTTCCGAGCTCTCCGACCGCGAAGGCTTCGTCCTCGTGTTCCCGCAGGGAACGTCGTTCGAGGCGTCGCTCGGTGACGCGGTAGGGGGACGGAGGGCCACGATCACGTCCTGGAACGACCAGGCCTGCAGCGCGCCGCTCCAGCCGGAGGCGCCGGCTTGCCGCGAGGACGCCGATCCGTACCCCTGCCCGCCGGAATGCGGTGCCTGCGGGCCGTGCAACTGGTGTTCCTGCTACGACGACGTCGGCTACATCGCCGCCCTGATCGACCACCTGTCGGCGGAGCTCTGCATCGACACGGACCGCGTCTTGGCCTCCGGCTACAGCAACGGCGGCATGTTCGTCCACCGGCTTGGCTGCGCCCTCGGCGACCGTCTGGCCGCGGTTGCTCCGATGCACGGCTACCTGGCGCGCGGCTTCAACTGCGCCGCTGAAGCACCCGGCCCCTCGATGCTGCTGGTCGGCGGCACGAGCGATCGAACCGTCCCCATCGACGGTTCGCACGCCAGCGACGGCTACATCTACACGTCGCAGGAAGGGGTAGCGGAGGAGTGGGCTCAGGCCCAGTCCTGCTCAGCCGAACCGGTCGCGGTCGAGACTCCCTGGGACGGCCGGCGGGAGTTGAGTTGCGTCGAGTATCCCGGTTGCGCCGGTGGCCGCGCCGTCCGCAGTTGCTCCTGGGACGGCGCCCACGTTTGGCCGCGCGACGAAGCCGGCGACTTTGGCGGTGAGTTGATGTGGCGTTTCTTCAGCGGGGCGACGCGCTAGGCGGCGATCGCCTCGAGCCGCCCGGCCGGCACGCCCAGTCGCTCGCCGGCGGCGACGATCTGCCGCCAGGACTCCGCATCGACCGGAATCGCTTCGGCGCGCTCGATCCGCATGGCCCGTTCCGGGTCTCCCGGCACGAGGACCGGCTCGTTCTCGTCGGCCGCGGGCGACGCCTTGACGTGGGCGACCAGGGCAGCGAGCTCATGCTCCATCGCCGACTTGGCGATCAGCCGCTCGGGGTCGAACACGATCATGAACATGTTGTTGCAGATCGTGCCCTCCACCTCGTGCTGGGGCTGGGCGGTGCGGCCGCCGCTCATCATGCCGCCGAGAAGCTCGCAGAACACGGCCAGGCCGTAGCCCTTGTGGTCGCCGAAGGAAGTGAGTGCGCCGACAGGCTGCTTGAACAGGACGCCCGGGTCGCGGGTCTTGCGGCCGCGGTGATCGATCAGGGAGCCTTCGGGCGTCTGCTCGCCCTTGTTGTGCGCCACCCGCGCCTTGCCGTGGGCGATCCTGCTGGTCGCCATGTCGAGGAGGATCGGCGGCTGTGCCTCGCTGCCGGGCAGCGACAGGCAGATCGGGTTCGTCGAGTAGCGGGCATCGGTGCCCCGGTAGGGCGCGACCAGGGCCTGGTGGCCGACCACGTTGACGAAGTGGAGCGAAGCGAGGCCGGCGTTCGCCACCTGCTCGCCGTAGGTGCCGATCCGGGTGGTCGGCGACGATGCGGGCCTCGGCGGGCCCGCTGCCGCCGGCTTCGAGGATCATCGCGGCTGCCTCGCGCAGCGCCCGGGGATGGATGTCGATCGATTCCAAGGTCCGCCTCCTCGCCATGGCCGAACGGCCGGAAGCGGCGATCCTAGCTGGAGGGACGGTAAGCTGACGCTTCGATGCGCCCCTCCGCAGCCTTGTCGTTTCCGCCGGCCGTCTTGCTGCTGGTTCTGCTCGGCGTAGCCGCGCCCGGACTTGCCCAACTCGATCCCGATTCGGGCTGGATCGACCTGACCGCCGGCGGCCTGGAGCAGGGATGGCGCCAACTCGGCGGCGCCGCCGAGTACTCGCTGGAAGACGGCGTCGTTGTCGGCACGGCCGTGATCGAGACGCCGAACTCCTTTCTCGCCACGACCGAGGAGTACGGCGACTTCGCGCTGCAGTTGGAGTTCAGGATCGACGAGGGGCTGAACGCGGGAGTCCAGATCCGCAGTCACAGCGACCCCGAGTACCGCAACGGCACGGTGCACGGCTACCAGGTCGAGATCGACCCGAGCGGGCGGGGGTGGAGCGCCGGCATCTACGACGAGGCCCGGCGCGGCTGGCTGTTCCCGCTGTCCGTGAACGCCGCGGCGAGCCGGGCATTCCGGCAGGGAGACTGGAACCACCTCTACATCGAGGCGATCGGCCCCGAGATCCGGACCTGGCTGAACAACGTGCCGGCGACGTTCCTGATCGACGAAATGACGCCGCGCGGCTTCATCGCGTTGCAGGTCCACTCGGTCGGACCGGAGCAGGGCGGCCTGCAGGTCCGCTACCGGAACGTCCTGCTGCGAACCGAAGACCTTGTGGCGAGCGGACGTTCGTTCCCTTACGTCGTCGATACGCGGCCGAACCGCCTGTCGGAAGCGGAGTCGGCAATGGGCTGGAAACTGCTCTTCGACGGCGAGAACACGGATGCCTGGCGGGGCGCCCACCGCGAGGATTTTCCCGAGACGGGCTGGGAGATCCGCGACGGCGAGTTGACGGTCCTTGCGTCGGAGCCAGGCGCGAAGCGAGGCGGCGGCGTCGTGACCCGCGAGACCTTCTCCGCGTTCGAACTGCAGATGGAGTTCCGGATGACCGAGGGCGCGAACAGCGGCATCAAGTACCTGGTCACCGAGGGCTACGGCTCGGCTCCGGGCACGGCGGTCGCGTTCGAGTACCAGATCCTGGACGACATGCGCCACCCCGACGCCGAGGCCGGACGCGACGGCAACCGGACGCTGGCGTCGCTCTACGATCTGCTGCCCGCGACCAAGGTCGGCCGTTTCGTCAAGGGGCCGGGCCGCTACAACCACGCCCGGATCGTCGTTCGCGCCGACGGCACCGTGGAGCACTGGCTGAACCACCAGTTGGTGCTGGCGTTCGACCGGAACTCGGCGGAACTCGACGAAGCGATCGCGCTGAGCAAGTTCGCCGGCCGGGACGGGTTCGGCAGGTGGCCGGAGGGCCGCATCCTGCTCCAGGACCACGGCGACGAGGTCGCCTTCCGGAGCATCAAGGTGCGCCGTCTCGACGAGACGGATTGAGGATGCGGCCGCCCAAGCGGCGCCGGTCTCGCGATCGGGTCCCTTGTGCATCGGCGCCGACGCCCCAAACGTCTCTGGCGCGGGCGTAGGATCTCCGCCATGCGTGTGCGCCTCGCCTACGGCCGCGGCGGCCTCGAGATCGAGGTTCCGCGCGATCGGACGACGGTCGTCGAGCCGATCCAGGCGCCGCCGCTCGCGGACCCCGACGCCGCTCTGACCGCGGCGCTTCGCGCTCCGGTGGCCGGCCCGCCGTTGCGGCAACTGGCGAGACCCGGCCAGACGGCGGCGATCTCGGTCTGCGACGTCACCCGGGCGCAGCCCCGCCGGGAGATGATCGGGGCGGTACTGCGGGAACTCGATGGCGTGGTCCGTCCGGAGGACGTGACCATCCTGGTCGCCACCGGCACCCACCGGGCGAACACGGAGCCGGAATTGCGGGCGATGCTGGGCGGCGGGATTCTCGGCGCCTGCCATGTGATCAACCACGATGCCCGCGACGACTCCTCCCTGGTCGACCTGGGGCGGAGCGGCAAAGCGGTTCCGACCCGGCTTTGCCGCCACTGGCTGGAGGCCGACCTTCGGATCACGACCGGCTTCGTCGAGCCGCACTTCTTCGCCGGGTTCTCGGGCGGCCCGAAGATGGTGGCGCCCGGGCTCGCCGGGCTCGACACCGTGCTCACCCTGCACGACGCCGCCCGCGTCGGCGACCCGCACTCGACCTGGGGGATCATCGACGAGAACCCGATGCACAGCGACATCCGGGCCATCGCGGCGCGGTCGGAAGCGAAGCCGCACTTCAGCATGGACGTTCTTCTGGACCGCCAGCAGCGGATCACGCACGTCTTCGCGGGCGAACTCTTCGAGATGCACGCTCGGGCCTGTGCGGCCGCGAGGCCCATCGCCATGGCGGCGACTGACCACCCGTTCGAGGTCGTGGTGACCACGAACTCCGGCTATCCGCTCGACCAGAACCTGTACCAGGCGGTCAAGGGGATGTCGGCGGCCGCTCAGGTGGTCGAAGACGGCGGCACGATTCTCTGCGCGGCCGAGTGCAGCGACGGCATCCCGGACCACGGCCGCTACGCGGAACTGCTCGGACGCGGCGATTCTCCGGAGGAACTGCTGGCGCAGATCGAGGCCCGTCCCGTGACCGAGCCGGACCAGTGGCAGGTCCAGGTCCAGGCGCTGATCCAGCGCCGCGCGCGTGTGCTGGTCAAGGCGGACGGGCTGAGCGGGGAGCAGCTTGCCGCCGCGCACTTCGAGCCTGCGCCGGATCTGGATGCAGCGCTGGCCGAGTGCCTGGCGGCCCGGCCCGACGCGCGCGTCTGCGTGCTGCCCGAGGGGCCGCAGACGATTCCGTACGTGGCAAGCGCCGAGGAAATGCCTCCATTGGCGTAGGGGAGTCGGCGTTCGAGTGCGGCCTCCGTAGTACGAGGGCGCTCCCCTGCCGCTACTACCAGAAGAAGAAGGGCGGCGAGACCGATGGCGGGCATGTAGGGATCACGCAGTTCTGCCGGTGGGAGAGGTTCCGGGCTTGGCAGACCGGCTCTCGAGTGCCTCGGGCTGAACGGGGAGGGGAGCCGGGCCACCAACCACGGCAGCGGTTCGATGCCGCGCTCGCCGAGTGCGTGGCGGCTTGACGGTCATGCGGATTGTAGCTGCGTTAGAGCTACATCGCGGAAGGAGTACCCTGATGACCACCGATACCGTTGTCCGCGCTCGCATCGACAGCGACACCAAGGCGCGCGCCACCGAGGCGCTTCAGGCGATGGGCTTGTCCGTCTCCGACGCGATTCGTCTCTTGTTGCTGCGCGTAGCCGACGAGAAGCGGCTGCCGTTCGCCGTACAGGCGCCGAATCCGACGACACTCGGGGCCATGAAGGAACTGGAGGACGGCAAGGGCAAGCGCTTCGAGAGCGCGGAGGAGCTGTTCCGCGACCTGGGCATGTGAATGCGGAGCGTCGTTCGGGCGTCGCAGTTCAAGCGCGACGTGAAGCGGGCCAGGGCCCGAGGCAAGGATCCGAGAAAGCTGCGGCGGCTGCTGGAGCTGCTGCAGCGGACGTCGCTCGGCACATACGCTCAGCCAAGGCCATTCCGAAGCGACTTGTCGACTCAGCCATCAGGGAGTTGAAGGAGGATGAGCACGGAATCCTGCCGGAGCAAGTGCGACGAGTCGGAGAACTGATACCGGAGGCGGAGGAGCCCCAGCGCTCTATGCCGTAAGTACCAGCGCGGGAGGCCATCGACGCCGAGCGGCCGAGGAGAGTCGCCGCGGAACGCGCCCGGACTGCCGCCGCGGCGGCGGAGAGGCAGGTCATGAAGAAGGGCCTCCCCGTTGCCGGAGAGGCCCTTGATTCTCGGTGCCGCGGCGTCAGACGCTGCGGCTTCAGGTGGAGGCCGTCAGCCTAGAAGCTGAACCGGCCGCCGATCTGCAACTGGCGCGGGCTCGTTGTCAGGAACGACGGGATCCCGAGGGTGTCGGGAACGTTTCCGTTGTTGATGTTCCTCTGGCTGAAGCCGACGCCGAAGCTGTTCTGGTCGAACAGGTTGAAGGCTTCGACGAAGACGTCGAGCCGCAGGCCGTCACCAAAGCGGAAGAACTTGCCGACCCGGACGTCGACTGTCTGGATCGACTCGTTGCGCTCCGAGTTGCGGCCCACCAACACACCGTCCATGATCGCGTACGGGTCGGGACAGTTGAAGATGGGGAAGCCGCACGCGACGCGGTCAAAGCCGGAGTCCACCAGCGTGTACGGGTAGCCCGACTGATAGTTCAGGATGCCCGAGATCTGGAAGTCGGCCGGCAGTTGGATCATGCCGGTGACCACCAGGCGGTGCTTGATGTCGCGGTCCGACAGGCCCCAGTCGTAGTCCAGGTTGCCCGTATCGGAGATCGTGACGCCGGTGGCCGAACGCTCGTTCGAGTCGGTGTCCCGATCCTTGCCCCAGGTGTAGTGCGCGCCGAACTGGTAGCGGCCGGTAAAGCGCCGGTTCACCTTCAGGGTGACCGCCTGGTACTCGGACTCGCCGCGGGATTGCCGGACGAGAATCTCGGCGACGTCATCCCGGATGCGACCACCCCACATCGGGCGACCGTACTCGTCGTAGCCGCCGAACTGGCGGTTCCAGTCCGTGTTCCGCTGGAGGCCGCTTGCCTCGGCGTACACAGCGTCGACGCCGGCGCTCCAGCCGTTGCCAAGTTCCCGCTCCCAGCCGACGCTCGCGCGCAGCGTCTGCGCATCGTCGAACGCGGGGTCGACATAGGAGATCGCCGGAATGATGCCCGGCGGCGGGTTCTCATTGTCGATCGGCGTCCCGAGGTCAACGTAACCGTTCTGGCCGGGTCTCACCGTGATGCGGCCGTAGTTGGGCGGTACGCCGTTGGCCTGGACTTGGTTCGCGAACAGCAGCGTCGGCGTTCGGCCGAAGAAGAACCCGATGCCGCCGCGGATGACCGACCGGCCCTCATCCTGAGCCAGCGCGAAGCCGAAGCGAGGCGCCAGGTTCTCGGTATCCGGGATCTGGCGACCGTCGGGCTCCATGTGCTCCAGGCCGTCGGGGTTGTCCGTGGACGTGTAGCGGAGACCGTAGCTGAGCGTCAGATTGTCCCGCTTCAGACTGTCCTGACCATAGAACGCGAGCGCGGCCTGCGTTTCGTCGTAGTTCGGGTAGGTCGAATCGCCGAACCAGATCCGGGCCCGGTTCGCGTTGTTGCTCAGGAAGTCCTCCGGCGAGTTGAAGTCGTAGCGGCCGTCGCGGCTGCCGGCGAAGAGCTGCGCCAGGTCGTCCTTCGAGTAGTCGACGCCGAACTTCATGTCGTGGGCGCCGAACAGGTAGGAGAAATCGTTCTTGATCTGGAGCTGCGACTCCTCCACGAAGATTGGCAGGAAGTCGAACTTGCCCACGCTGTCAAAGCCCGCGAACCGGAAGCGTACCTGCGCTTCGATCGGCGTGCCGACCCGCTTGGACAAGCGGTCCAGGTTGTCATCCGCGGACTGGATACGGAACTCGTTCACGCCGCGACTCCCGATCACGGAAGTCATCGACGCGATGACCGTGAGCGTGTCCTCCGTCTTCAGCGATTCCTCGTCGAGGTAGCTGCTCTCGCGCTCGAAGTCGGTGAAGTTGGCCCGCAGGGTGATCAGGTTCGCGTCGCTGATCTGGTGGTCCAGCTTGCCGAACAGGATCTGGTTGCTCACCGAACGCAGGAACAGGCCGGTGGCGGAGCCATCGGCGTTCCGGTCGAAACCGTCGACCAGGGCCGCAAAGGCCGGCTCGTTCTGGGCCCGCTGCATGATCAGGTCGTAGGTACTGTTCGCGCCCGTCGAACGCAGCGAGCGGGTGAACGGAATGTCCTGGTCGCGCTGGTCGATGCCGAAGTAGTAGTGGGTGCGGTCCTGCTTGAACGGACCGCCGATCGAAACGCCGTAGTTCTGTGTGTCGAACTCGTCCACCGGACGCGAGCCGTCGTTGCCGAAGTGGTCGTCCAGCGGCGACGAGGGCAGATCCTCGGCCATGCTGTCATCGCGGAAGAAAGCGAAGGCGGAACCCCGCACCTCGTTGGTGCCGGACTTCGTGACGACATTGACGAAGGCGCCGCCGTGCCGGCCATACTCGGCCGAGAAGCCGTTGGTGATGACCTGGAACTGGCGGACGGTGTCCTGAGCGATGATCAGGCCGTCGTTCTCCGTCGCCTCACCGCCGCGGCCGTAGCCGAAGAAGGTGCTCTTGTTGTCGGCCGACGAGGACGGAGACGTCCGTTTGCTGCGTCGTCTGCATGCCGGAGAGTTCGGCCGTCACCGTGTACGTGCCGACCTGGAGCGCCTTGGCGCTGTAGAAGCCGTTGGCGTCCGAGATCACGGCGCGGGCGATGCCGGTGTCCTGGTTGGTGGCGGTCACCGTGGCGCCGGGAATGGCGTCGCCCTCGACATCCGAGATGAAGCCTTGGACGGTGCCGGTGATCGTCTGGGCAAGGCCGGCGCCGCCGATCAGGAAGGCGCAGGTCGTTGCCAGGAGGACTGCAAGAAGACGTGCCCGGGGGCGGGTCGACTGCATGGTTGGGTTTCTCCTCTGTGTCTGAGTGGGCGCCGTCGAACTCAACACGAATTCACCGGCGTGCTGTTCACGCTTGGGAAGGACTGTCTTGTCTGTGGATGTGGCGGTGGTGGGGCGCTCGCGCGCAAGGCCACGGACCGGATACGACTATAGAGATCGCTTCGCCCCCCGTCAAAGGAGCGGGGTTCGCTTCAAGATGTTGAATCGGCGGGTCGGGCCAGGGCCTCATGCCGCGAGTCTCGACCAGGGCGTTGAAGCCATCGTGAAGGGATGCCGTGTTCGGGCGGGATGCCGCGTCAGTACGTCGAAGGCAGCGGCAGTTCGGTGCCGCCGGTCAGGTACTCGTCGATCCGGGCCGCCGCGCCGCGTCCCTCGTTGATCGCCCAGACGATCAGGCTCTGGCCGCGGCGGCAGTCGCCGGCCGCGAACACGCTCTCGACCGAGGTGGCGTACTGCCCGGGCTCGGCGGCGAAGTTGCCGCGCTGGTCGGTGGCGAGCCCCAGTCGCTTGCCGAGCGTCGCTTCCGGGCCCAGAAAGCCCATCGCCAGCAGCACGAGTTCGGCCTCGAAGGTCTCCTCGGTGCCCGGTATCTCCTCCATCGTGAACCGGCCG
>JAPVWO010000314.1 GCA_027493375.1 Candidatus Multivorans thiocomprendens
GGCATCGCCGACGGAGGCTTCCTGGACCCGTTCGCCGCCCGAGGCGGCCATCGCGGCGTCCTCCTCGTCGACCTTGCCGAAGGCGCCGAACAGGACGTTTCGAAACGAGCGGTTCATCGCCTTGCTCATGACGACGGAGAGGATGAAGCCCGAGGCGCCGTCGATGGCGCCGGCGATGATCAGGACGTTGTTGTCCAGCGCGAATCCGGTCGCCGAGGCGGCGAGGCCGGCGTAGGAGTTGAGCAGCGTGATGACGACCGGCATGTCGGCGCCGCCGATGGGCGCGACGAACAGGATGCCGAGCAGCAGCGGCATCGCGGCCATGGCGTAGAACAGGATCTGGTTCGACGGATCGATGGTCACCGCGACGAGCAGCACGAAGGTGCCGCCGAACATCAGGATGTTGCTCTGATTCTGGAGCGGCCAGGTGATGTTGCGACCGGGGATGAGGCCCGACAGCTTGCCGAAGGCCATCAGCGAGCCGGTGAAGGTCAAACCCCCGAAGAGCACTTCGAAGCCGATCGCGCCCATCGTCGTGTGGTCCATGTGTCCGGCGACGACCTGCTCGCGGTAGTACTCCGAGACGCCGACCAGTGCCGCGGCGAGTCCGCCGAAGGCGTGGGAGAGCGCGATCCGCTCGGGCATCCGGGTCATCGGGATGAGCGCCGAGATCGCGATGCCGATGGCGCTGCCGATGAAGAAGGTCAGCAGGATCCACTTGTACGTCTCGAAGAAGCCCGCGATCTCGAAGCGCGCCATGATGTCCGGGTGGATCAGGGTGCCCCAGATGGCGAAACCCATGCCCAGCTCGGCGAAGATCAACCCGCGCCGGGCCGTATGGGCCGCGGTCAGGCCGCGCAGCCCGAGGATGAACAGGAACGACGCGATCAGGTAGAGCGTCTCGACCTGGCTGATCACGATGCGGCGTCTCCGGCCGCGTCAGCCTTCGGGTCCTGCTTCTTGAACATCCGCAGCATGCGGTCGGTGATCCAGAAGCCGCCGACGACGTTGATCGTCGCGCACAGCACGGCGATCGCGCCGAGAACGGTGCTCACGTTGTTGTAGTGAGCGCCGGCGGCGACCAGGGAGCCGACCAGGGAGATGCCGGAGATCGCGTTCGTGAACGCCATCAGCGGAGTGTGGAGCAGGGCAGGTACACCCTTGATCACGCCGTAGCCGACGAAGGCCGCGAGCATGAAGATGTACAGCCCAAGGAAGATCTCGAGCATTTCGGTTGCTCCTCCTTGCGCGGGGTTCAGGCCGCCAGGGAGCTACGCCACCGAAACGTAGCGAAGTGAGTTCGGTGGCGGAGCTTCATGGTGAGGTGGGGGATGGGGCCAAACTCCGAGCCTGCGAGGTGTTTGGCGGCGGGCGTGTGCGTCAGGCCAGTGCTTCGGCGACCTGTTTGTCGACGATCTCGCCGTCGTGGGTGACGACGCAGCCCTTGACGATCTCGTTGTCGAAGTCGAAGCTCAGCTCGCCGTCGGCGAGCAGGTAGAGCACGAGCTTCTCGGCGTTGCGCGAGAACATGCGGCTGGCGTCCGCGGCCAGGTCGCTGGCCAGGTTCAGTGGCCCCAGCACGGTGACGCCGTTCACGTTGATCTCTTGGCCCGGCTTCGTCAGCTCGCAGTTGCCGCCCTGTTCGGCGGCCAGGTCGACGATCAGCGAACCGTGCGGCATGCCCTCGACCATCTCGGCCGTGATCAACCTGGGCGCCGGGCGCCCCGGGATCAACGCCGTCGTGATGCAGGCGTCGGTCGAGCGTAGCCGCTCGGCGATCACCTCGTTCGCCCGCCGCTGGCTCTCCTCCGAGACCTCCCGGGCGTAGCCGCCCTCCGTCTCGGCGTCCTCGATCGCGGGGACCTCGACGAAGCTGGCGCCCAGACTCTCGACCTGCTCCTTGACGACGGCCCGGACGTCGTAGGCCTCGACGACTGCGCCCAGCCGGTGCGCGGTGGCGATCGCCTGCAGTCCGGCGACGCCCGCGCCGAGGACCAGGACGCGGGCCGGGTCGATTCGCCCGGCGGCCGTCATCAGCAGCGGGAAGAACTGGGGCAGCCGGTAGGCCGCGAGCACCGCGGCGCGGTAGCCGGCGACCGTGCTCTGGGAACTCAGGACGTCCATCGACTGGGCGAGCGTGACGCGGGGAATCCGGTCGAGGGCGATCGCGGTGAGCCGGGCTTCACGTAGCTGTTGCACCATCGCGGCGGCGGTCAGCGGGAAGAGCAGGCCGACGACCGCCGCACCCGCCTTCGACGCCTCGATCTCGCTGGAGTCGGGCGCCTGGACGCGGACCACGAGGTCGGCTGACGCGAGCACGTCGCCGGCCGTCGCGGCGATTTCGGCGCCGGCCTCGCGGTACGCGTCGTCGTCGAATCCTGCGTCGGTGCCGGCACCCGCTTCGACCAGGAAGTCGACACCCTTGGCGTGAATTCGGGCGACGCTCTCGGGAACCAGGGCGACCCTGCGCTCTCCCGGATGCGTCTCGCGTACGACTCCGCCAATCATGTTCGGGAGGGAACCTGCATGTCCGCGCGAAGGTTATGTCCGGGAGGCTTCGCGTGCAAACGGGAGAAGGACTGCGGTGCGGCGGACGGTTCAGGGGGTTCCGAAGCCCGCGTCCTGGACGGCCGCCTTGAGGGAGGAAGCGGAAGCCGCTCCCCAGATCGTCGCGGTGCCGCCCGAGAGATCGACGCGGGCGGCCTGCACACCGGGCGAGGCGAGCAGGGCGGACTCGACCGTTTCGACGCAGTGGCCGCAGGTCATCCCGGTCACGGCGATCTCCACGGCCCTGCCGCCCGGCTCGCCGGCCGCCACCTGTTCGGCGGCCCAGCGGTCCGCTCTCGCGTTCCGCCGCCAGCGGCGGAACTCCTGGGCGGCGAACCAGGCGAACAGCGCGACGAGCAGAACGGCGGAGGCGACGGCCCACCAGCCGTCCCCGTGCTCGTGCGTGCCGAGTCCTCCGAGCGTCGTGCCGCCGATCAGCCACTCGAAGAGGAGAGCGAAGGCGATGCTTCCGAAGATCACCGTTGCGAGGTACGCCGCCGTTGCCTTGCGGCCGAACGCCCGGTAGACGGCGCCGACGGTTGCGACGTTCGTCGCCGGGCCGGCCATGAGGAAGACGAGGGCCGCTCCCAGGGGCAGTCCGTTCCCGACCAGCGCGGCGGCGATCGGGACGGAGGCGGTCGCGCAGACGTAGAGGGGCAGGGAGACGACGAGCGCGGCCGTCGCGGCGCCGAGCGTTCCCAGGGCGGCGAGATCGAGCCAGGCCTGCTGCGGCAGGAGAACCTCGATGGCGGCGGAGATCAGCACGCCGATCGCCAGCCACCGCCAGATGCTCTGCAGCAGTTCGTTGCCGTGGGCAACCATCTCCGAGATCGTCCGGACGGCCCGGCCGCCGGTCCCCGCGTGGTCCTCGCCGCCGTCGTCGTCGTCGTCCGCTTCGTCGGCGGGGACTTCGTCCTTCATCGCCTCGACCCACCAGCCGCCGGCGACGCCGGTGACCGCCGCCGCCGCGACCTTGAAGAGGGCGAACGGCCAGCCGAGGAAACTGGCGCTGACGAGAATCGAGTCGACTCCCGTCTGCGGCGTGCTGATGAGGAAGCCCATCGCGGAACCGCTGCTCGCGCCGGTGCGGCGGAGGCCGATGCCGGCCGGAATCACGCCGCACGAGCAGAGGGGCAGCGGCACGCCGAGAACCACCGCCTTCAGCGTCCCGCCGTAGCCGCTGAGCTGCCGGCGGACCAGGTTCTTCGGCAGGAGGACGTGGAGGAGGGCGGCGAGCAGCGTTCCGAACAGAAGGAAGGGCGCGAGCTCGATGAGCACCTCCCATGTCGCCTGTGCGTAGCTGACCATCGTGTTTACCCTATCGCTACCGGCGATCGGACCGGGTCGCCCGTCGTCGGGCGCCCGGGATGAAACGACCGCGGCCGATCCGGGATGCTCGCCTTTCCGGAGTGGTCTGCCCGAATGGCCGGACTTGGCCGCGCCGATTGTTAGTGTAGACTAAAAATCTGATTCGCGGAAGCGAATGCCGACCCGGCCCCTGCCCGCATCCAACCGACATGAACCCTCTCCTCGCCCTCGTCGTCCTCGCCTCGGTCCTCGCGCTGGCCGTCCTGGTGGCGCGTCCCGACCACGGTTGGCTCTGGCGCTGGCGCTTCGGTTGGGGGACGCTGCAGCGGGCCCGTACCGAGGACGCGCTGAAGCACCTCTTCGACTGCGAGTACCAGGGACGTCAGGCCACCCACCAGAGTCTTGTCGGCGTTCTGCGGCTCGGCGGGCGGCGCAGTACCGAGCTTCTCGCCCGCATGGAGAGACTGGGCCTCATCTTGTCGGCGGAAGGGGGTTTCCGGCTGACCGAGGAAGGACGCGGCGAGGCGTTGCGCGTCATCCGCATTCACCGGTTGTGGGAGCGCTACCTCGCGGACGAGACGGGGCTGGAGCCGGAACGCTGGCACCCGGAAGCGGAACATCGGGAGCACCGCACTTCGCCGCAGCAAGCGGAGGAGCTGTCCGTGCGACTGGGGCATCCGCCCTTTGACCCCCACGGCGACCCGATCCCGACCCGGGACGGCGACATGCCGCCGCGAGCTGGCCGGCCACTGACGGACTTCGCCGCTGGCGACGATGTCGATGTTGTCCACGTGGAGGACGAGCCCGCCGCGGTGTACGCGCAGTTGGTGGCCGAGGGCGTGCATCCCGGCATGAAGCTGCGCGTCACGTCCGTGGCGACCGAGCGCATCCGCTTCGAAGCCGACCTGGACGAGGTCGTGCTGGCACCGGTCATTGCGGCGAACATCTTCGCCGTACCGGCCGCGGATGAGGCTTCCGACGGGACTTCGGCAGCCGCGGACGCCACGGGATCCCTTTCGGACGTGGCCGTCGGGGAGCAGGCGCTGGTGGTCGGCTTCTCACGGTTCTGCCGGGGCATGGAGCGTCGGCGGCTGCTCGACCTGGGGCTGCTTCCGGGAACCCTGGTGGAAGCGAGGATGGCGAGCCCTTCGGGTGACCCGGTGGCCTACCGGGTACGCGGCGCGGTGATCGCGCTCCGCAGGTCGCAGGCGGACCAGATTCAGGTGCGGCAGCTCGCGCAGGAGGCGTCGGCATGACGCAACCGGCGCTCGCGCACGACTGCGCCAACTGTCCGGCGCATCATCTGG
Organism: Candidatus Multivorans thiocomprendens; assembly: GCA_027493375.1. Lineage (GTDB taxonomy): Bacteria > Acidobacteriota > Thermoanaerobaculia > Multivoradales > Multivoraceae > Multivorans > Multivorans thiocomprendens. The sequence goes on from JAPVWO010000314.1 coordinate 5,163, forward strand.
GCAATCTGGTCCGGCTCGGCGTCGACATGAGCGACTGGGACTACGTCGTCGCCCTGGCCGGCAACCCGAACACGGGAAAGAGCACGGTCTTCAACGCCCTGACCGGCCTGCGCCAGCACACCGGCAACTGGCCCGGCAAGACGGTCACTCGCGCCGAGGGCGGTTTCGAGTACGGCGGCGACCGCTACAAGCTGGTCGACCTGCCCGGCACCTACTCGCTGCTCTCGTCCAGTCTCGACGAGGAAACCGCCCGCGACTTCATTCTCTTCGGCCGACCGGACGTGACCGTGATCGTGGTCGATGCGACGCGCCTGGAGCGGAACCTGAACCTGGCGCTCCAGGTGCTGGAGATCACGGACCGTGCGGTCGTCTGCCTCAACCTGATGGACGAGGCGCGCCGCAAGGGGCTGACGGTCGACGCGCGCCGCCTGGCGCGGGATCTCGGTGTGCCGGTGGTGGCGACGGCGGCTCGCTCCGGCGAGGGGCTCGAGGAACTGAACCGGGTCGTCGCGGAAGTGGCGACGGGTTCGTATCGCTGCCGTCCGCGGCGGGTGGGCGGCCGATCGCCGGCGCTGAGCGAGGCGACCCGCCGGTTGTCCGGAGCGATCCAGGACGCGTTCCCGTCATTGCCGAACCCGCAATGGGTCGCTCTCCGGCTGCTCGACGGGGACCGCACTCTGGCTGCCGCGGTGGAGAGCGGTTCCCTGGCTGAACTGGTCGATGTGGGGTTGCGGGATGATGTCGCCGACGCTCCGGCCGTCGCCGAACCGGAGGCGACCCGGGCGGCCGCCGCCGAGTTGGCGGAGCCTTCCATTGCCGCCGAGCCCGCCGCCCGTAAAGCGGTGCTCGAACTCGCCGGCCAACTGCGATGGGGAGTGGGCCGGAACTTCCACCAGGCGTTGACCGAGGCGGTCTACGCCGAGGCCGCCCGTATCGCGGACCGCGCCGTCTCCCGCGACGGCGAGCGACGCCGCTTCGATTTCGACGCCCGGCTCGACCGCTCGGTCACCAGCCGCGTGTTCGGCTTCCCGCTGATGCTGCTCATGCTGACGGTCGTTTTCTGGTTGACGATCGCCGGCGCCAACGTGCCGTCGTCCATGCTGGCGTCGCTCCTGATCGACACCGTGCATCCGCTGCTGAAGGACGTGGCTTCCGCCTTCGGCCTGGTCTGGTGGCTCGACGGGCTTCTGATCGACGGCGTCTACCTGGCGACCGCCTGGGTCGTCGCGGTGATGCTGCCGCCGATGGCGATCTTCTTTCCCCTGTTCACCCTGCTCGAGGACTTCGGCTACCTGCCGCGGGTGGCGTTCAACCTCGACCGGATGTTCCACCGCGTCGGCGCACACGGCAAGCAGGCGCTGACGATGGCGATGGGCTGGGGCTGCAACGCGGCGGCGATCGTCTCCACCCGGATCATCGACAGCCCGCGCGAGCGCCTGATCGCGATCATCACGAACAACTTCTCGCTCTGCAACGGCCGCTGGCCGACCCAGATTCTCGTTGCGTCGATCTTTATCGGGGGCCTCGTACCGGCGCACGTCGCGGGCGCGGTCTCGGCGCTCTCCGTCGTCGCGGTCGCCGTGCTGGGCGTCGTGCTGACCTTCGCCGTCTCCTGGTTCCTGTCGCGCACCGTCCTGCGCGGCGAGGCGTCCGCCTTCTCGCTCGAGCTGCCGCCCTACCGGCCGCCACGGGTGCTGCAGACGATCTACACCTCGATCATCGACCGGACGCTCATCGTGCTCTGGCGCGCGGTGATCTTCGCCGCGCCCGCCGGGGCGGTCATCTGGCTGCTCGGCAACATCCGCGCCGGCGAGGCATCGCTGGCCGAGGGCCTGATCGGCGTCCTCGACCCGTTCGGCTTCGCTCTTGGCTTGACCGGGATCATCCTCGTCGCCTACATCATCGCGATCCCGGCGAACGAGATCGTGATCCCGACGATCCTCATGCTGACCGTGCTCGTGGCCGGCGTGCCGGGTGTCGGCGCCGGCGCCGGCGTCATGTTCGAGCTCGACTCACAGACCGCCACCGCCGGCGTCCTCGAGGCCGGCGGCTTCACGCTGCTGACCGCCGTCTGCCTGATGCTCTTCTCCCTCGTCCACAACCCGTGTTCGACGACGCTTTACACGATCTGGAAGGAGACCCGCAGCGTCCGCTGGACGGCGGTCTCCGCCCTGCTGCCCGTTGCCCTCGGCTTCGTGCTCTGCTTCGCCGTCGCCCAGATCTGGAGGGCGTTCGGGTAGCTCTTTTCGAAGCCACACAGCGAAAGTTGTCGGTGAGCGAAACAAGAGAGCCTAGGGATGCCTGATCAGCCTCACTTCGTCTACGTGGTTGGTGTGGAGGTACCGGAAGACGGCGGCTACGAGGCGTACAAGATCGGATCTTCAGCGACGCCGGCTCGGCGGCTGGCGATGCTCCAGACCGGGAACCACCGGACCCTCGACTTCGTGCATCTCTATCGTTTCCGGTTCAGGGAGGCGGCTCAGTACTTTGAGCGTGCTCTACAGTACGAGTGCCGAGAGTACGCCGTCCGTGGAGAGTGGATCGCCCACCCCGATCTCTTGGAGTTGAGCGACTTCATCGAGAACAGGCTCGAATCCAGACTGAGAAAGGTCGAAGTCCAAGCCGTGGACTTGACTGGTTTCGTCGCGATGTACCGCTTGAACGAAGAGCTCTTCGGGAGCTTCCTCAAGGGCGGTCTCCTGCCGGAACTGTCCGTCGAGCAACTCGACAACGTTCTCCGGCACGAACCGGGCAAGGCTCCGCGCTGCGGCTTGGACTGAACCATCAAGCGCCTGACGGACGTACGAGTTTTCGGCGGAGCGGCGGCTGTGCCACACTCTCGCCATGCCGGTGCTCTTGGAGGGGGAGCGCGGATGACGGACATCGTCTCGCCGCGGCAGCGAAGCGCGATGATGAGCCGCATCCGCAGTTCGAACACGAAGCCGGAGTTGGCTGTTCGGCGAGCGCTACATGCGAGGGGCTATCGGTTCCGCACCCATGTCCGCGGCCTTCCCGGTTCGCCGGACATCGTGTTCTCGCGTCGGCGCGTCGCAGTGTTCGTGCACGGCTGCTTTTGGCATCGGCACGGTTGCGGGAAGACGTACACGCCGAAGTCCCGGCGGAAGTTCTGGGAGGAGAAGTTCGTGGCGAACGTCGAGCGGGACAAGCGGGTTCGGGAAGCGCTTGCTGCCGATGGGTGGAGAGTCTTCGTCGCGTGGCAGTGCGAGATCGAGACCGACGATGGACTTCTGGATCGTCTTGTGGCCTTTCTCGGTCCTCCCCGGATGCTCTGAGGGCCGTGTGACGACGGCTGTCGCGCCTCTCGGCTCAGTCTTCGTCGGGCGGGCCGAGGAGGATGGTCTCCTCGCCGAACGTGGCCGAGTCGGGCACGATGGTGACTCCGTTGGGCGTGATGCCGTTCGGCAGGCCCGAAAGGGCGCGGAGGATGGAGTGGGCGAATGGCCGAAGATCGCCGGAGACCCTCATCTTGCCGGAGGTGGGAGTTGCGCCGTACACCCGTGCGATCCTGTAGGTTTCGGGCCCGTGGGCGGCCTCGCGGAGTTCGCTCAACGGAAGGTGGTACTCGCGGCTGAAGTCCCCCGCGGTGGTCTTGACCTCGAGTTTCTCCCAGGTCTTGTCGGCGCGAAGACGGAAGTCGTAGGGCGAAACCGCGTTGATTTCGGCGGTCCACTCGTAGTCGTCGATCTCACTTGCGGCCCGCCGCCGTTCAAGATGCAGATCCACGAGGCTTTCGCCCAGTCGGCCGAGGTCCTCGGCGTTACGCCTTGCGGTCTGGAGGTCTTCAAGGGTCACTCTCCGTGGCCGCGGCCGGGTGAGCAGGCGGGCGATCGCAGGCGCTTGACCGAGAGCCGCTTCGGCAAGATCTTCCTCTGCAAGTAGCAGCCACGCCGGGTGCGACGGGGGGAGCGGGAGACCTTCGCACAGCTCTCGGAGTGAGTCGCCCGGAAGCTCCGCCATGCGTCGTTCGGCCAGGAGTTCGTCGAGCCGGGCGAAGAGCACCCCATCTTCCGGGGCCGACCTGGAAACGAGGACCAGGTGCATCGTGTTCGGCGCCAGTTCGCCGTCGAAGCCGAGCAGAGCGAGGTCGCCTGGCCGGAGCGCGTTGAACCTCTCCGGGTCGGCCTCGGGGTTGTACACGACCTCCCCGTCCAGGCGCCAGTTCTTGTACGCCGCCCCCTTGATGATCTTCCGCTGGAAGTTGTGCGGTGCCGCCGCGCCCGGTCCGGCTATCCAGAGGTCGACGCCGATCTTGTTCCGGCTTTGTCGGGCGACGACTTCAATGGCCGGGTACAGCCGCCCGGCGAAGACGTCCGCGTTCAGGTTGATCGCCTTCTGGTTTCCGGCGTTGCGGTTCCTGAAGTGCCACTCGAAGAACGTCAGGTCCGAGGCGGTCAGTCGCTTGAGCGCGAGCTTCTCGGACATCAGGCGGCCGAGAGCGCTCTCATCATTTCTTCTCCGAGGGCCTTGGCGAGCAGGGGGGGCACGGCGTTCCCGATCTGGCGGAAGGCCGGATTCATCGTGCCGCAGAACCTGAAGCCGTCGGGGAACGACTGGAGGCGGGCGGCCTCGCGAACCGACACGGTCCGCGCCTGGGCGCTGTCGTAGTGAATGTGGCTGTAGCCGTCCTTTCCGAGGTGCGCCATGAGCGTCCGCGCAGGCTCGTCCGGACACATCTTCCGCCACTTGTTCGGGAACTTGCCAGGGTCGTACGGCGGGATGACGGCTCGGCGCAAGCGGTCGTACTCGGCCGAGGCGGGGGCAACGGGCTTCCCGGCCGCCCGCATCTCCGCCAATCGCTCCTCGAACATCCGGGAGGCGTGTCGGTAGGCTTCCGGGTACTGATCGCCGTGGTTCATCCTTGCGAACAGGTCGAAATCGCGCGGCAGAAAGCGGATCACATGGTCGGCGAGTTCCGGCGGCGCCTCGAAGCCGGGCCACTTCTTCATGCTCCGGGCGTAGTCCGAAACCGGCCGTGAAGGGCTGTACGGCTGGGTCGAGTCGAAACGGCGCGCGCCACGGCGAAGACGGCCAGCTCGAAGCTCCTCTCGGGCGTCGATGGCGGGCAAGTCGTTGATCGCCTCTTTGACCGTGACCGCTGGCGGGAGGTCATCGCCTGCCGTCGGCGGGTCGACGTAGAAACCGGCCAACGCAGAGAGTTCCTGTTGACGGGGGTTCGGTCTGCGGACCGACTTCAGGGCGACAGCCCGCGAGCCTTCGTACCCGCGGGGCAACCATGGTTCAGAACGTCTGGCACGTTCTCCATCAGCACCGCCAGCGGCTGGCAGGCTTCGACGTAGCGTAGCCACTCGCGGAACAGTCGCGCGCGCGGGTCGTGGAGGAACGCCTGGGGATGGTCGTGGATCTCCCGCAGCTTGGAACGCCCGACGCGGGCGAAGGCTTGGCACGGGGGGCCTCCGACAATCACGTCGAAGGCGTGAGCGGCTGGCCCCAGGCCCAGTTCCCGCGAGAAGGCATCCGGGGGCGTGAGCACGTCGCGTGGCCTGAGATGCTCCGGCGCCGCTTCATGGAAGTTGGTTCCGTGGGAACGAGCGGCGGCAGGATCGTTCTCGACGGCGGCGGCGATGTCGAAGCCCGCGGCATGAAGGCCGAGCGACAGCCCGCCGCAACCCGCGAAGAGATCCAGGACCCTGGGTCGCTCGCCGTTGCGAAGGCGTTCGACCTTCCGGACGTAGGTGGCTTCCAGTGGCGCGTACACCTTGGGCGACTCCGGTGCGGGTTTGGACCAGGAGCGTTTCGGAGCCTCAGGTGTATGTACGTCTGACTGCATGAACCTGTCTAGTCGACGTTTCCTTTCCGGGTCAGGAAACAAGCTCGGCGGCCCGGCTTCCGGTGGCAGGAGTGTATCCCGGCGAACGGGCCCCGCGCCGTAGTTGGTCGTTTCGCGGCGCGGTTCTTCTCGGCACCGGATCAGGAAGGTCCGCCGCCGCCGAAGGACGCCAAAGAACGCGCGCTGGCCGTCAGGCGTGCGCCCATCCGGTGGCCGGTGCCCTGCAGATTGGGCGCTACTTCCGCCCGTACCGGCGCTGGAACTTCTCGATCTGACCGGCGCTGTCGACGAAGTGCTGGCGCCCCGTGTAGAAGGGGTGGGACGCGGACGAGATCTCGAGCCGGATCTCGTAGTGCTCGACGCCGTCGATGTCCCGGGTCTTGTCGCTGGTCATCGTCGACTGGGAGATGAACTCCGCGTTCGCCGACGGGTCGATGAACACGACCGGGTGGAGTTCGGGGTGCATATCGCCTTTCATGATCGTCTCGCTGGGGTTGGGGCTCAGGAGGATGGATGCGCGCGGTGTCCCTCCGAGGGCGCGAGATGATAACCGATTCCGGCTCTCTACACGACGATGTTGACGAGCCGCCCCGGCACGACGATCACCTTGCGGGGCTCCTTGCCGTCCATGAAGCGGCGGGCGTTGTCCGAGGCGAGCGCGAGTTGCTCCAGGGTCGCCGGGTCGGCGCCGGCGGGCACCTGGAGCACGTCGCGCTTCTTGCCCATGACCTGCACGACGACATTGATCGTCTCGTCGACCACCAGTTCCGGGTCGTAGGCGGGCCATTCCTGGTGGCAGATCAGGCCCTCGCCGCCGAGCCGGGACCACAACTCCTCGGCGATGTGCGGCGCGAAGGGCGAGAGGATGCGGAGAAAGACTTCGAGCGACCGGCGCGGCACCTGCTCCGCGGCGGTCGCCGCGTTGACCCAGATCATCATCTGCGAGATCGCGGTGTTCATGTCGAGCGAGTCGATGTCCTCGCCGACCTTGCGGATCGTCTTGTGTAGAAGGCGGTTCAGTTCGGCTGTGTCTTCGGATGGGGCCGCGGCCGCGCGGTCGCCGCCGACCTTGTTGGCGAGTTCGCCGGTCCGCTCGTCGACGATCAGGCGCCAGGTCCGCTGCAGGAAGCGGTGAACGCCGTCCACGTCCTTGGTCTGCCAGGGCTTCTGCTGGTGGAGCGGCCCCATGAACAGCTCGTGCAGCCGGAGCGAGTCCGCACCCCAGCGCTCGATCACGTCGTCCGGGTTGGCGACGTTCAGCTTCGACTTCGACATCTTCTCGACCCGGGCTTCGAGCGGCTCGTCGCTGCCGGCGAGGAACACCCGGTCGTCCCGCCAGTCCACGGTGTCGGGGTGGTGGTACTTGCCGCCCTCGTCGCGGTAGCTGTAGGCCAGGATCATCCCCTGGTTGAACAGGCGGGCGAACGGCTCGGAGGTCGAGACCAGGCCGGCGTCGTAGAGGACCTTCTGCCAGAAGCGGGCGTAGAGCAGGTGCAGCACCGCGTGCTCGACGCCGCCGATGTACAGGTCGACCGGCATCCAGTAACGCTCCAGCTCGCGTGACCAGGGCGCCTCCGTGTTCTTAGGGTCGATGTAGCGCAGGAAGTACCAGCAGGAGCCCGCCCACTGCGGCATCGTGTTCGTCTCGCGCCTCGCCTTGCGGCCGTCGGGAAGCGTCACGACGAGCCAGTCGTCGCCGGCGCGGGCGAGCGGCGGCCGACCGTCGGCGGTCGGCTTGAACTCGTCGACCTCGGGGAGTTCGACCGGCAGATCCTCGCGCGGCACGGGCAGGATCTCGCCGCTGGGCTCGCCGTCGTCGTCGAGGACGTGGAGCACCGGGAAGGGCTCGCCCCAGTAGCGCTGGCGCGAGAAGAGCCAGTCGCGCAGCCGGTACTCGACCCGGCGCGTTCCGTGGCCGTGCTCGACGAGCCACTCGATCATCCGCTCCTTCGCGTCGTCGACCAGGAGTCCGTCCAGGAAGTCGCTGTTGATCGCGGGGCCGTCCTCCATGTAGGCCTCGCCGTTCCAGCCGTCCGGCGGCGCCACGGTGCGGACGATCGGCAGGTCGAACTCGACGGCGAAGTCCCAGTCCCGCTGGTCTTGACCCGGCACGCCCATGATCGCCCCCGAGCCGTAGCTCATCAGGACATAGTCGGCGACCCAGATCGGCATCGGCTCGCCGGTCGCGGGGTTCGTGGCGAGCGCGCCCGTGAACACGCCGGACTTGTCCTTCGCCAAGTCGGTGCGCTGGAGTTCGGTCTTGTTCGTCGCTTCGTCGACGTAGGCGTCGACGGCGGCGCGTTGTTCGCCGGTCGTGACCTGGGAAACGAGCGGGTGCTCCGGCGCCAGCACGCAGTAGGTGGCGCCGAACAGCGTGTCCGGCCGGGTCGTGAACACGGGAAAGCTGTCGTCGGCGCCGGCGATCGGCATCCGGATCTCGGCGCCGTGGGACTTGCCGATCCAGTTGCGCTGCATCTCCTTGACGTACTCGGGCCAGTCGACCTGGTCGAGGTC
>JAPVWO010000315.1 GCA_027493375.1 Candidatus Multivorans thiocomprendens
GCCCCGCCCCGTCCGACTCGCCCCGACTCGACCCTGCTATCTTCCCGCGGCAACCCGGAGGTCGATGACGATGCACCTGTCGATGCACAACTGGATGCGCGCCGAGCCGCTGGAGAAGACGCTCGCGCGGCTCAAGGAGTTCGGCTACGAGTCGCTCGAGATCAGCGGCGAGCCGGAGCTCTACGACACGGCGGAAGTCCGCGAACTGCTCCGGCGCTACGGCATTCGCTGCTGGGGCTCCGTCACCCTGATGATGGACGGCCGCAGCCTGATCGCGAAGGACGAAGCGGAGCGCGCCAGCTCCGTCCAGTACGTCAAGGACTGCATCACGATGGTCAAGGAACTCGACGGCCACGAGATCTCGATCGTGCCGGGCACCGTCGGCAAGGTCGACCCCGATTCGACGCCCGAGAACGAGTGGAACTGGGCCGTCGAGAGCATGCGGGAAATCTACGAGCACGGCCAGGCCGCCGGAGTGCTGCTCGCCATCGAGCCGATCAACCGCTTCGAGACCTACTTCATCAACCGCGGCGCCCAGGCGCTGGCGCTGGCCGAAGCGACGGGCCGCGACTGCGGCGTCTGCCTGGACGCCTTCCACATGAACATGGAGGATCGCGACCTGCTCGGCTCGATCCGCCAGGCCGGCAGCCGCCTCGTCGACTTCCACGTGGCCGACAGCAACCGGATGGCGGCCGGTATGGGCGCCCTCGACTGGGCCGCGATCGTCCGGACGCTACGCGAGGTCGGCTACGACGGTGCGCTGACCGTCGAGTTCGTGGCCTCGATCGACCGTACACCGGCCAACCGGCACCCCAACGCCGTCGAGACCGAGCCCACCGACATCACGCCGGAGCAGAAGAAGTTCATCGAGGACCACGGCAGCAACCTGCTGAGCGACGAGTTCTACACCATGCTCACGCGTCGCTCGGCGGAGGAGCTGCTGCCGCTTATCCGCTGAAGCCCCGGCCGTCGGCGGAGCAGGCAATCGTCTTCGGAGGATCACTCCCGGCGAGCCTCCAGGCGCCGCTCGGCGATGAGTTCGTCGACAGGGTTGCGGCCCGGTGTAGCGAACCGTTCCTGTAGGCGCCGAATCGCCGATTCCCTGCTCTCGACAATCAGTCGACCGTCCTGCGCGCGGGCGATGAGGGAATCGCCAGGCTTGAACCCCAATGCCTCGCACAGGTCGGCCGGCACGACCAGACGGCCCCGCGTGCCGAGCCGGATGCTGACAGGGGTGAGCGGCTCAGGCATCGTGCGTCAACTCTGCCACGGATCTGAGTTGGCGGCATGACTGGGCGTCGGGCGCGGCCCAGTTCGATAGCCTCGGCCGAAATGGCCAAGGTACTCCAAATCCAACACGCGACGGTCGTGGTCGACGACCTGGAGAAGGCCTGCGCGTTCTACGAGCACGAACTCGGGCTTGAACCGCTGCCGACCTTCAACCTCGACTTCCCCGCCCAGTTCTTCAAGATCAACGAGGAGCAGCAGCTTCACGTCACGGAGTGGGAGGACCAGGCGTCCTTCCGCGGCCACCTCTGCCTGCAGGTCGATGACTTCGACTCGATCTTCTTCCGCATGCGCGAACTCGGCGCGATCGACACCTCACCCTGGGGCAAGGTGCGGCGCCTGCCCGACGGTGCGATGCAGATGTTCATCCGCGACCCGGCGGGCAACCTGATCGAGATCTCCTGTCCGAGCGACGTTGCCGTCGACGAGACGATCTTCAGGGACGACCTGGTCGACGCGGAGGGCGGCCTCTACGAGTCGAAGCGCGACGACCCGCGGGGGCTGCACACCGAGGACGCGACGCTCTACCACGGGCGGTAAGCGGCCTGTAGCGATCGAGGAACTGCTGGAGCAAGTCCCGACCCCGGCTCGACCGCCAAGCCTGATCGACATCCGCAGTCCCTAGGGCCGCCCTTAGAACTCGATCCCGAAGCGGATCATGACCCGCCGCGGGAAGAGGTAACCATCGGGCACATACTCCTCGTCCCTCGCCACGGTCAGTTCCTCCCACCAGTCGTGAGTGTCTTCGTTGAAGACGTTGAGCAACTGGACATCGAGTTTGAGCTGTGTACGGCCCAGTTCGAACCGGCGGCCGAAGGACAGATCGAAGTTGTTCTGGTCCGGTAGCCGCGTGTCGTCCCTGGCGGGAATGGCGATGACCGTCACCCCGCCCTGGGCGAGTTCCGAGGTCGTGCCCCGGCCGCCCACGGTCAATTGACGGTTGTACGGCCTGCCGGTCATGAAACTGTACGTGGCGGTGCCGACGAGGCTCCAGGGCAGTTCAAAGCTCCCCTGGAACTGGAACACATGCTCCCGATCGTTCTGCAGTGCCTGGTCCGCGTTGATCCAGTTGTTCGGGTCGCGGCCGTCGGTCGCCGTGTAGAAGGGGCTGCCCTGGGACTGGCTGAGCGGCCGCGGAATGAAGCCGGTCGAGTCCGACCAGGTATACGACGAGTGCATGCTCCAGCCATTGCGGTAGCGCCGGCTGAAGGAGAAGACGACACCCTCGTACTGCTGGTGGTAGTTCCTCCCCGGCGTCGCCGAGCCGGGACCCGGTCCATTGCCCTTGCGCGTCGTCGGTTGCTCGAGAATGCTGGTCAACTGCTCCGTTTCCCCCGTGAACGGGTTCGTCCACGGCACATGCTCGACGGCACCGTCGTCCAGTATCTCCCAACCGATCAGGTTCTTCGCTTCCTTGTACACGGCCTGGACCCCGAACGAGACCGTGTCGCCGAATCGACGTTCCCAGCCCAGCGTGAACTGGTCCGTTTCAGGCGGCTTGAGAGCCGGGTGGAACAGGTTTCCGTGGTACTCGAAGTTCCGGGCGTAGGTCCAGGGCCCGTCGAGCGAGAAACTGGTCTCGTAGATGTACTCGGGAGGATTCGGAGGCGGCGCGTACCAGTGGCCGGTGACGTCCGCGTCGAAGAACTTGCCGTAGAAGGCCCGCAACACCTGACGGTCGCCCATCTGGTAGGCCATACCGAGGCGCGGCGAGACCAGAGACCAATCGGTCACGTCCTGGACGCCGGGAATGATCTCGGATGACGGGCTCCAGTCCTGATTCAGCACCGGGTAGTCCGGAATGTCGCCATTGTTCCTGTCGTACCGCACGCCGACGTTGAGCGTCAGGTTCGAGTTCACCTGCCAGGAGTCGTCAACGAAGGCCGAGGCAACGGCCGTCTCGGCGCCGTAGTAGAACGGCCGCGCGGTGACCCGGTAGTAGTAGGCGTAGTAGCCCGGGTACTGGTAGCGGTAGTAGTAGACGCCGTTCGGCCCGCCTCCCGTCCGCGTGTCGCCGGTACCCGTCCCGTAGGAGATGCCGAACTTGAAGTCGTGGTCGCCGCCCAGGAGGTCGTCGGCATGGTGCGACAGCTTGACGTCCAACTGATCGCGGCCAAGCAGCCAGATGTAGGTGTAGCCGGGATTGCCGCTGTACTGGGTGGGGCCGCCGTCAGCCGGCGAGTAGTCGGCGTAGGGCGCGGCCGTGCTGCCCGTGGCCGAGAGCAGGTTGTCGTCGCTGCTGTAGCCGGTGTAGAGGACCTCGAGGTAGTCGTTCGGGGTCAGAACCGACTGGAACTGGAGACCCCAGGCCGGGTTGTTGCCGTACTCGGTCGCGATGGCGTCCGGCGTCGTGTTGGGCGCCGCGAAGACGAAGTCGTAGTCCTCGAAGTGGTACTTCGCCTCCATCAGGTTGCTGTCGTTGAACGCCACGTTGAACTTGATGTCCGAGCGCACCGTCGGGTAGGCGGTCGGGAAGGACGGATCCACCCCCGGCTCGGTGTACGCGTCGTCCGTCGACTGGATGGAGGCGAAGAACCATGCCTTGTCCCGCGCCAGGGGGCCGCCGAGAGTGCCCGAGAGGTCGTCGAACTCCTCGCGGTGGAACGGAAGGCCGTCGATCTCGGCGTTCTCTTCCGTCAGACCGTCGTTCATGTGGTACCAGTCGACCGTACCGGCAAACTCGTTCGTGCCGGACTTCGTCACGATGTTGATCGCGGCCCCCGACATGCTGCCGTACTCCGCCGGCGCGCCGATTCCCAGCACCTGGACCTCCTCGATGATCGCCGGGTTCGTCCACCAGAAGGCGTGACCCGTGTCCGAGGAGGTCGTGTCCAGGCCGTCGATGCGCCAGGAATTCGAGGCCGTGCTCGAACCGAAGGCGCTCAGCGAAGTGCTGCCCTCGGAAGCCTGACTGATCCCGGGCGCCAGGGCGACCATGTCCCAGAAGTTCCGGTCGGTCGGCAGATCGTCGATGAAGTCCGCCGTGAAGCTGGTGCCGACGCTCGAACTCGTCACGTCGAGGATCGGCGACGCGGTCACCGTCACCTCCTCTTCCACCGCCTCCAGGGAGAGTTCGATCTCCAGGTTGACCGTCGCCGAGATGCCGACGCGCACGCCCTCGACCCGGTGGCCCCGGAAACCGTCGAGGGCCGCGGTCACGACGTATTCATCGACCTGGAGAGACGAGATGACGAAGTTCCCGCCGACGCCGGCGATCGTAGTCCGTGACACGCCCCGATCCTCGATCGTCGCCGTGACCGTAACGCCGGGCAGGCCGTCGCCGTTGGCGTCGCGGACCTGACCGCGGATGTCGCCCGTGGTCTGGGCGGCAACCGCACCGGCGACCGCCGCGATGGAAAGGGCTGCCGGCAGAACTCGACCGAGCGTCACGCGTCTGGGCATCGGGAATCTCCTTCTGGGGGGCTCTGCCCTCACTTCGGAACCAGACACGCATACTAACCGCATCTCCGGGAAGCCTCCTGAAAGGCTCCCCCGGTCAGAACGGGAAGATGAGCGGCACCATCCACACGATCGCGGCCAGCAACACGACGGTCAGCGGCGTGCCGACACGCAGATAGTCCATGCTGCGGTAGCCGCCCGCGCCCATGACGAGCAGGTTCGCCTTGTGGCTGAAGGGCGTCATGAACGCCGCCGACGCCGCCAGGGCCACGCCCATCATCAGCGGGTAGGGCGACAGCCCGAGTCCCGAAGCCGCCTCCAGCACCACCGGCGTCAGCAGCACCACCGCCGGCGCGCCGTCGAGACACTGGCTGAGCAGGCTGGAGAGCAGAACCAGCGCCGCCAGCACCGCGTACGGTCCCGCCGGGCCGGCAAGGTCCATCACGCTGCTCGCAAGAAGCGCCGCCGTCCCGCTGCTCTCCATCGCTGAACCAACCGGCAGGATGGCCGCCACCAGGAAGATCGCCCGCCACTCAACCGCCCGGTACGCCTCCTCCATCGTCAGAGCCCCGCACAGGACGACCAGGCTCGCGGCGGCGAATGCGGCAACTTGAATCGGCGCGACTCCCGCGACCACCAGCCCCACCATCAGGGCCAGGCAGCCTACGGCGTACGGCGCCTTCTTCAGGCGACGCGGCTCTTCGGCGACATCCGAAAGGACGACCAGGTCCCGTTCCCGGGAGAGCAGACCGAGCCTGCCCCGCCGTCCCTGCAGCAGCAGCGCGTCGCCAACTCGCAGGGCGAGCTGCGCCAGGCCGCTTCGGATCGGCTTCCCCTCGCGCCAGATCGCGAGCACCTGCACGCCGTAACGATCACGGAACGCGATTTCCTCCAGGCTCCGCCCCGCGAGTCCGGACCGTGGCGCCAGCGTGGCCTCGGCCATGCCCACCTCCTCCGACTCGAACGCGGGTGCCGCGACTCCCGACGTCAACTGGACACCACCCATGCGCAGCAGTGCGCGCAGGCGCCGCTCCCTGCCCTTCACGTACAGTTGGTCTCCGGACTCGAAGCGGACTTCGGGGCCCGGCGCCCAGAGCACTACTTCGCCGCGCTCGACCGCGACCACGGTCAACTCCATCAGCCGGCCCATCCAACCGACGCCGGCGCCGCTGGCAAGGAGCGCCGAGTTCTCAGGCACACGAATGACCAGCAGGGGCTGATCCTCGAGACGGTCCAGGGCGGCGGGGCCCGTCTCTTCGATCTCGAGCACTTCGGCTGCGATCTCAGGCGCGTCGCCCCTGAACAATCCGTAGAGCAGGTCACCCTCCTCGAGCGACAGACCGCCAAGCCGGTCGACGTGAACCTCGCCATCGCGCTCCACCGCGATGACGAACACCCGCCAGCGCTCGCGGAAGTCCGTGGCGGCCAGCGTGCTTCCGACCAGCGGCGACGTGGCGGCCACCCGCGCCCGGAGCGCGGTCACGCCTGCGTCCGGCGCGCCGATCTCCCCCGTCGTGGCTGTGCCGAGCGTCGTCGCCGTGCCCAGGTCAACGCCCTGGAGCCGCAGCATCTGCTGCACTTCCTCGGCGTCGCCCTGCACGACGAGTTCGTCTCCGGCGAGCAGGCGCATGTCGTGCTTCGGCGCCAACTGCCAATCCTGTCCGCGAGCGATGCCGAGAAGCTGTACGCCGAGGGTGGTCCCCAGACGCGTCTCGCGCAGCGTCGCCCCATCGAGCTGCGAGGCCGGCGGAATGCGGATGGAGAACAGCCCCTCGTGAAGGCCATAGAGATCCGCGAGTTCCGAGTGGCGGCCGGCTGTCGCGGCCCTGCGCCCGGGCAGCAGGCGCCGCCCCACGGTGAGCATGAAGACCACGCCGCCCAGCAGCAGCACCACGCCGAAGGGTGTGAAGTCGAACAGGCCGAACGGTTCGAGCCCGCGATCCCGCAACATCGCCGCCGCCAGAATGTTCGGCGGGGTCCCGACCTGCGTGGCCGTACCCCCCAGAATGGCGCCGAACGCCAGCGGCATGAACATCCGCGACGGCGCCAGGTGGGCGCGCCGCGCCAGGCTGGCCACGGCCGGCATCAGCACGGCAGTCGCCGCGATGTTGTTCATGAACATCGAGAGGACGCCCGCCACCAGCATGACGGCGACCATCAGCGGCGTCTCGCGGCCGCCGACGAAGCGATGAATGGCGCCGCCGACCAGATCCGCCACGCCCGTCTGCATCAAACCCGCGCTGACGATGAAGATCGACAGCATCGTGATCACCGCCGACGACGCGAAGCCCGTGAACGCCTGATCGACGGCGACGTAGCCGGTGAAGATGAGCAGGGTCAGGCCGAGAAAGGCCGTCAGGTCGATCGGCAGCCTCTCGGTCAGGAACAGGACGACCATGGCCGCCAGGACGACCAGCAGGAAGGCGATCTCGAGAGTCATCGCGACTGCGATTCGCCGGCGTCTAGACGACCGTCCAGCCGCCGTCGACGAGCAGCGTCTGCCCGGTGACGTAGCTCGACGCGTCCGAGGCCAGGAACACGACGGGGCCGGCAAGTTCCTCGCCGCGGCCGGGCCGGCCCATCGGCGTCTTGCGGCGGATCCAGCGCAGGGCCTGGTCCGAAGCGAACATCTCCTCCGTCATCTCGGACTCGAACCAGGCGGGACCGATCGCGTTCACCCGCACGCCCCGCCTCGCCCACTGCGCGGCGAGTTCGCGGGTCATGTTGACGACGCCGCCCTTCGACGCGGTGTAGGAGGCCTGCGGGATCTGGCCGGCGCCGACAACGCCGAGCACCGAGGCGACGTTGACGATCGAGCCCGATCCCTGCTCCAGCATCAGGGCGCCGAAGCGGCGGTTGCAAAGGAAGACGCCGGTCAGGTTCACCGCCAGGATGCGCTGCCAGACGTCGAGCGTTTCGTGCTCGGCGGGACGGGGATCGGACACGCCGGCGTTCGCCACCAGCACGTCGACGCGACCGAAACGGTTGACCGTCTTCGCCGCCAGCGCGTCGACGTCCTCCTCGCTGGCAACGTCGCAGGCAACGGCGAGAGCCTGGCCGCCTTCACGCTCGATCTCACCGGCGAGCTGCTCCAGGCGGTCCAGCCGCCGCGCGGAAACGACGACGGAGGCGCCGGCCGCGGCCAGTGCGTGCGCGAAGACGATACCGAGGCCGGAAGAAGCGCCGGTGACGACGGCCGTCCTGCCGTCGAGTCGAAACAGGTCGTTGCAGGCAGGCACGGCGTGGCGGAGTCTACTCGCGGCCGCGTCGGCGATCCGGCTCAGGCGGGAGGATCGAAGCGGCCGTCGATGGCGGTCCAGCCGCCGTCGACGAAGAGCACGGCGCCGGTCATGTAGCTCGACGCATCGGAGACCAGGAACGCAGCCGCGTTGCCGATCTCGTCCGGCCGGCCCCACCGGCCCAGCGCCGTCTTCCCGGCGTAGGCGCTGTTCCAGGCCTCGTTCTGCTGGATCGGCTTGGTGAGCGGCGTGTCGACCACCCCCGGCGCCAGCGCGTTGACTCGCACGCCGGCGCCGCCGAATTCGGCCGCGGCGGTGCGCGCGAGCTGGACGATGCCGGCCTTGGTCGCCGCGTAGACGCCCTGCCCGGGTTCCGTCACCTGGGAACGGATCGAGGAAAGCAGCACGATGCTGCCACCGCCGGCGTCCGTAAACAGGCGCCCCGCGACCTGGAGCACGCACATGGCGCCCCGGAGGTTGAGGGTCACCACCCGGTCGAACTCGTCCGGCCGGTAGTCGAGCAGGCGCTTGCGCACGTTGACGCCGGGGGTCGCCACGACACCGCACAGGTCCTCCAGCGCCTCGAGCGCCGACGTCATCGCGTCCGAATCGAGAATGTCGAGCTCGGCCGCATCGGCCCGCCCCCCCGCGGCCACGATCCGGTCGGCGGTCGCCCGGGCGGCGATCAGGTTCACGTCGAAGCAGGCGACGCAGGCCCCCTGGCGGGCACAGGCCTCGGCCGCGCCCTCGCCGATGCCGGAGCCGGCGCCGATCACGGCGACGGTCCGGCCGTCGAGACGAAACGGGTTTCGTGGCGCCATCGCGAGCAGCTCAGGGCAGGTCGCGGACGGCGAGGATGCCGGGAAGCGACTCGGCGTGCCGCACACTGTTGAGCACCGCGTCGGCGAGCGCCTCGGCGGCGAGCGCGCCGATCCGGCCGACGTCCGCCGGCCCTTCCAGGGCGCCGGTGGCGACCGCGAACACGGTGTCGCCGTCGCCCGGCGTATGCGAGGGAACGATCGACCGGGCGAGACCGTCGTGGGCCATCTGAGCCATGCGGGTCGCCTCCGCCTGGTTCAGGGTCGCGTTCGTCGCGACGACGGCGATCGTCGTGTTCTCCCGGTTCTCCGCCTCCCGCCGGCTGGCGCGGCGGTCGCGGCCCAGACCGCTGCGCAGCAGCGCGCGGGCATCGAGCAGTTCGTCGTTCGGGCCGCGCACCCCCGCCACCACCTGGCCCGTGGCCGGGTCGATCACATCGCCCACCGCGTTGACCGCGACCAGCGCCGCCACGACCAGGCCCGCCGAGGAACCCTGCTCCAGCCTGATGGACGCACTGCCGAGACCACCCTTCATCCGCGATCCGCGGCCGCCCATCTTGCCCACCGTGGCCCCGGCGCCGGCGCCCACGTTGCCCTGGGCTACCGGACCCGTACCGGCCGCCGCCGCGGCCCGATAGCCGCAGTCGGCGTCCGGCCGCGGCTTGCTGGCGCCGCCCATGCCGAGATCCATGAGCGACGCGGCAACGACGATCGGCACGACTCCGGCCCCGACCCGGTAGCCGACATCCTGCTCCTCAAGGTAGCGCATCACGCCGCCCGACGCGTCGAGACCGTAGGCGCTGCCACCGGTAAGGACGACCGCGTGGAGCTCCTGGATCATGTTGTGGGGACTCAGGAGAGCCGTCTCGCGGGTCGCCGGCGCGCCTCCGCGAACGTCGACCGCGCCGACCGCGCCTTCCAACGCGAGCACGACGGTGCAGCCGGTGGGCCGCTCCTCGTAGGTGTACTGGCCGACCCGCAGCCCTTCGACCGCCGTCAGACCGGGGTCGTCCGTCGCCTCTTCAGCCAAGCAGACACTCCAGGCGCCGAGGGCCAGCGCTCCAAGAGCCGCGATCCGCAATCCACATTGGGCGAACATAGTAGTCTGGCAAGCGTACTACCCCGCCCGTAGAACCCAGCCACCGGCGCAGAACTCATCCACCGGAAGGGCATCGTCCCATGACGTCCGTACAGAGCGGTTCCGCCCGCATGGCATCGGGCCTCGCCGACCGCGTCCTCGCCGAGGCGGCGGTCTGCGGTGAGGAAGCGGCCAGGTTCGCGGCCGAGTTGATCCGTATTCCGAGCGTCAACCCTCCCGGCGACGCCTACCGGGAGTGCGCCGAGTTACTCGGCGTCCGCCTCGAGGCCGACGGCTTCGAGACCGAGTACATCCAGGGACCCGGCGACGACTCGCAACGTCCGAAGATCAACGTTCTGGGCCGGCGACGCGGCCGCGAGGCGAGGCCGGCGCTCCACCTGAACGGACACTTCGACGTCGTCCCGCCGGGCGAGGGCTGGACCGTCGATCCGTTCGGCGGCGAGATCCGCGACGGCTACCTGTACGGTCGCGGCTCGGCCGACATGAAGGCCGGCCTGGCCGCCGCCGTCTTCGCCGCCGAAGCCGTGCGGCGGGCCGGCATCGGGCTGCGCGGGACGGTCGAGATCAGCGGCACGGTCGACGAGGAGAGCGGCGGGCTGGCGGGCGTAGCCCACCTCGCCGCGAGCGGCCGGGTCACCAGCCGCACGACGGACTACGTGATCATCCCCGAGCCCTTCAGCCCCGGCCGGATCTGCATCGGCCATCGCGGCGTCCTCTGGTTCCGGATCACGGCCCGCGGCCGCATCGCCCACGGCTCGATGCCCTTCCTCGGCACGTCGGCGATCGACGCGGCGGCCGAGGCGGCCCTCGGGCTCCAGGAGGCGATCGGCGACCTGGTCACCGAACTGCCCGTCGTGCCGGAAGGAGCGCGCCGGCCGACGATCAACGTGAACTCGATCGCCGGCGGCCAGGTCATCGAGGGGCTCGACTCCTCGGCCGCCCTGGACGGCCACGGCCAGGGGCTGCCGTCGCCGTGCGTCGCCGACACATGCGAACTCGTCGTCGACCGGCGCTATCTGCTCGAGGAGGGACCCGACGCCGTGCGCGCCGAGGTCCGGGGCGTGCTGGATGCGGTCGAAGCCCGCCGGCCCGGCATACGGTTCGACGTCGAGGAGCTGCTGAGCGTCCTGCCGACGCACACGCCGAACGACTGTGCCCTGGTCGAATCGCTCGCTCGGGCCATCGAGACGACGACCGGAACCGCCGCCGCTCTCGTGGCGAGCCCCGGGACGTACGATCACAAGCACTTCCAGCGTATCGGCGGCATCGACCAGTGCGTCGCCTACGGACCGGGCGAACTCGAGCAGGCCCACCAGCCCGACGAACGCTGCCTGCTCTCGGACATCACCCGGTCGACCCAGGTGATGGCACTCACCATCGTCGATCTCCTGAGCTGAACACTGGGTGCGCCGGCGTCCCCGCCGGCATTCCGCGCGATGCCTCGCAGCGGCGAGCCCGAATCGCCTTCCATCGAGTCCCGCCGGACTGCTAGGGTTCCTCACCACGCCGCCGCGCCCCTGCGCGGCCGCAACAGCGAATGACCTGAACGGCCCCCGCGAGTGGGCCCCGAGGAACACCGACATGACCGTGGCACTTGACGTCGCGACCCCTGACCGGTCCCGCGCCCTGCAGTTGCCGCCGTGCAGCCACCAGACGGCGCCCTACCTGGGACCGGGTCGCGAGAAGATCCTGGAGCTGCGCCGGCAGCACGTGAACCCGGCCCTCTTCACCCTCTACAGCGAACCCGTGATGCTGGTCGAGGGCCACCGGCAGTACGTCTGGGACGAAACCGGCCGTCGCTATCTCGATCTGTTCGCGGGTATCTGTACCGTCGCCTGCGGCCACTCCCACCCGAAGATCGTCGCCGCCGTCCAGAAGCAGATGGCCTTGCTGGCGCACGGCTCGACCGCCTTCCTCCACCCGAACATGCCGCGCTTCGCCGAGGCGCTGCTGGCCAAGCTGCCGCCGAGTCTGGACCGGATCTACTTCGTGAACAGCGGCAGCGAGGCGAACGATCTGGCGATCCAGATGGCCCGGCTCCACACCGGCAACGCCGACGTCATCGGCATCCGCAACGCCTACCACGGCGGCAGCGCGCCGACCGGGGCGCTGACCGGCATCCACACGTGGAAGTCCGGCGTGCAGCGGGGCGGGCCGGTGCACCACGCGCTCAACCCGGATCCCTACCGCAACCCGTTCTCCGGTACGCCAGAGCAGATCGCCAGCCGCTCCGCGGAGGACGTGGCCGAGCTCATCCGCTACTCGACGCCGGGCCAGGTCGCGGCCTTCATTTCCGAGCCGATCCAGGGTGCCGGCGGCGTGACGATGGGCGCGCCGAACTACCTCCCCGAGGTCTACGAGATCGTGCGGGCCCACGGCGGCGTCTGCATTGCCGACGAGGTACAGACCGGCTTCGGCCGCACCGGCGACAACTTCTGGGGCTTCGAGCGCTCCGGCGTCGTTCCCGAGATCGTCACGATGGCCAAGGGCATCGGCAACGGCCTGCCGCTGGCGGCCCCGGGGCCTGGCCGAGCGTCACGAAGGCATCGGCAACGTCCGCGGCCAGGGACTCATGATCGGCGTCGAACTGGTCGCCGACCGGGAAGCCAAGACACCGGGCACGGCCCTGGCCGGCCGCGTGCTCGACGAGCTCAAGGACCTCGGCGCCATCGCGGGCAAGGGTGGGCTGTACGGCAACGTGCTCCGGATCAAGCCGCCGCTGGTGCTGACGGACGCCGATGTCGAGTTCGCGCTGGCGGCGATGGATGAGGCGTTGACGCGGGCGGCAGGCTGAGTCCCCGCCGCCTGCGTCCGCATAGCGAGGAAGTCCAGAACGGCAAATGCCCACCCTCCACTGGCTGACCCGCGACGAGGACGTGGGCGCCGCTCGGCGCGTCCCGTACCGGCTGCTGGAAGAGTTGCCCGACCTGTCGGCCGGCGACGCGGCCGCCGAGAACCTGCTGATCCAGGGCGACAACCTGGAGGCCCTGAAAGCACTGCTGCCGTTCTATGCCGGGCGGGTCAAGTGCATCTACATCGATCCGCCCTACAACACGCGCTCCGCGTTTGAGCACTACGACGACAACCTGGAGCACTCGCAGTGGCTGGCGATGATGTGGCCGCGACTGGAGCTGTTGCGCGAGCTGCTCGCGGAGGACGGCTCGATCTGGGTGTCGATCGACGATCACGAGGTCCATTACCTCAAGGTGGTGATGGACGAGGTCTTCGGACGCTCCAACTTCTTGACGAACTTCGTCTGGCAGAAGAGCTACGGAGGAGGCTCGAAGGCCAAGTGGTTTCTCGGCCTCCACGAGAACGTCCTCTGCTACGCGGCGGACATGTCCCGGCTTCCCGAACTCTGGCTACCGCCCGACCCCAAGGCCCTGAAGAAGTACTACAAGCACAAGGATGACAAGTTCGACGAGAGAGGCCCCTACAGGCTCCAGCCACTGGCCACGACGAGCATGGACGAGAGGCCCAATCTCAGATATCCGATCGTCCTGCCGAACGGAGACGAGATCTGGCCCGAAAAGCAGTGGCAGTGGTCGGAAGAGCGGACTAGGCGCGCCCTGCTGAACGACGAACTCGTCGCATCCACACGAAGTTCCGGCAAGCGAGTGGTTTCGTACAAGCAGTACTACAGGGACGAGTCGGGGAACGTACGCGGCCGGAAGCCCACGACGATCATCTCCGGCCACTACACGCAACACGGCTCGTACGAGAGCATGGCGCTGTTCGGGCTGCAGGACAAGTTCTCGTTTCCGAAACCGGAAGGGCTGGTCCACACCATCTTCGAGTCGTGCACCAACGCCGGCGACCTGGTCCTCGACTCGTTCCTCGGCTCGGGGACCACGGCGGCGGTCGCGCACAAGATGGGCCGGCGCTGGATCGGAATCGAGATGGGCGAACACGCGGTGACGCACTGCGCGCCGCGGCTGCGGAAGGTCATCGAAGGCGAGCAGGGCGGCATCTCCAAGGTGGTCGGGTGGCAAGGCGGCGGCGGCTTCCGCTTCCACCGGCTCGGGCCGCCAGCCTTCGACCCGGACGGCCGTCTCCGCCCGGACATCCGGTACGACGTGCTGGCGGCTCACGTGTGGTTCTCGGAGACCGGAACCGCCTGGAGGCGGGATGCGGCGTCGCCTCTGCTCGGCGTCCACGACGGCGAGGCCGTCGCGCTGCTCTTCAACGGCGTGCTGGGCGACCGCCGGCCTCGGGGGCAACGTGCTGACACGCGTGACTCTCCGTCTCATCCGCGAGCGAGTCGCGGAGACGGCCCCCGGTTTCGACGGGTCCCTCACGGTCTACGGCGAACGCTCGCGATTGATGCCGGCAACCCTGGAGCGCGAGCGCGTGGCGTTCAGGCAGACGCCCTACGACGTCAAGGCGCGGGCCTGAGGCCGCCGCGTGGAACTGAAGCGCTACCAGGACGACGCGCTCGCCATCCTCCGCAAGTTCCTTGAAGAAGCCCGCGTCGCCGGGCCGAAGGCGGCGTACGAGAGGATCACGGGCGCTACGGAGCAGGCGAACCGGCTGCGCGGCTACGCGGGAAGCTACAAGGCCCTGACCGCGCTTCCCGGCGTTCCCTATGTCTGCCTTCGTCTGCCGACCGGCGGCGGAAAGACGATTCTCGCCGCCCACGCCGTCCCGCTCGCTCGCGACGCGTGGATCGAGAAGGACTGGCCGCTCGTCCTGTGGCTCGTTCCCACGAAGACGATCCGCACGCAGACCGCGGAGGCACTCAAGGACACGCGGCATCCCTACCGGGCGGCGCTCGACGAGGCGTTCGACGGCCGGTTGCGCGTGTTCGACATCGCGGACTTCGCCCACGTCCGGCCCCACGACCTCCACGATCACTGCTGCATCGTCGTCGGCACAATCCAGGCGTTGCGGGTGACCAACACCGAGGGGCGCAAGGTCTACGCGCACAACGAGAACCTCGAGCCCCACTTCAGCGGCCTCGTCTACGCGCCGGAAGGGCTGGAGACGCTCGACAACGGGAAACTGAAGTTCTCCTTCGCCAACCTGCTCCATCTGCACCGGCCGCTGATGATCGTCGACGAAGCGCACAACGCCGTGACCGGCCTCACGCGGGAGATGCAGGCGCGCGTGAACCCCTGCGCCATCGTCGAGTTCACGGCGACGCCGCGAACGAAGTCGAACATCCTGTACAGCGTGACCGCAAGCGAACTGAAGGCCGAAGACATGATCAAGCTGCCCGTCATGCTCTCGGAGCACGACACGTGGCAGAACGCGGTGAACGGCGCCGTCGCGACGCGGTCCTCGCTGTCCCGAACGGCGGCCGACGACCCGCGGCCGATACGGCCCATAGTCCTGTTCCAGGCGCAGCCGAGGAACCGCGAAGTGACCGCGGCGGCGCTCAAGGAGCACCTTGTCGAGGTCGAGCAGATCGCAGAGGAGAAGATCGCCGTAGCCACCGGCAAACAGCGGGAACTCGACGGGCTCGACCTGTTCGACCCGGATTGCCCCATCGAGCACGTGATCACCGTCGAAGCGCTGAAGGAAGGCTGGGACTGCTCCTTCGCCTACGTCTTCTGTTCCGTCTCCCGGATCCAGGACGGACGGGACGTCGAGCAGCTTCTCGGTCGCGTCCTGCGGATGCCCTTCGCGGAGCGCCGCAAAGACGACGCTCTGAACCGCGCCTACGCCTTCCTTTCCGAGCCATCCTTCGGCCACGCCGCACGGGCCCTGGTCGACAAGCTGGTCTCGATGGGCTTCGAGGAGGAGGAGGCCGAAGAACACGTCGAGGTTGCCCAGCGGGACCTGCTTCCCGACGACGATCTCCCGGCGCCACGCGACCAACCAACCCCGACTCTCAGCCACATCGCCACGGCCTCCGACGACCTTCTGGCGGTTCTCAAGGGCGCCAGTGAGTTCACGCTGAGGACGCCGGAGACCGGGAAGATCGAGATCGCCTCCGAAGTCGAACTCGACCCGGACGTGGTGGGCGCGGTCCGCGACGCTCTGCCCGAAGGGGAACGAGCCGAGTTCGACCGTGCGGTCGACGCGTACAGGGCGGAACGGCACCGCCTGCTCTCGCCGGCACAACGCGGACGACGACTCTCCGCACCGCGCCTCACCGCGGCCGTGCAGGGCGAGATCGTCTTCGCCGACACGGAGTTGTTCATGGAATGCCGCGACTGGTCCCTGCTGGATCATTCACCGAAGCTCGCGAAGGAGGAGTTCACCGTCCGCGAGACCGCGCGCAGCTTCGAGATCGACCTGGACGGCCAGCGCGTGACCTACCGCTTCGCCTCCGAAGAGGAGCAGCTGACGCTCGACATCGACGTCGAAGGCTGGACGCCGCAGGCGCTGGTGCGCTGGCTCGACCGGCAGGTCCGTCAGGCCGACATCAGCCAAGGCGAGCTCCTGCGCTGGCTGAGCGAGCTGGTCAACCACCTGCTCGTCGCCCGTGGGCTCCACATCGCAGCCCTGATGCGGTGCAAGTTCATCCTGGCGCGCAAGGTGCGCCGGAAGATTGCGGCCATTCGCCGGAAGGAGAGGGAGTCTGCCTACCAGCAGTTCCTATTCGAGCCCACAGCCAAGGTTGGCGTTTCGTTCGACGACGCCTTCGCGTTCCGCGACGGGATGTACCATGGCCAGCGTCGCTATCGCGGCTCTTGGAAGCCGAATCGCCACTTCCTCGGGCCCGACCACGTGCCCGCCTTCGACGGCTCCTCCGACGGCGAGGAGTTTCAGTGCGCGCAGGCGATCGACAGTCTGCCGGCAGTGAGGTACTGGGTCCGCAACGTCGCGAACCACGCCGAGTCGTTCTGGCTGCCCACGGCAGCCGGCCGCTTCTACCCCGACTTCGTTGCCCGGTTGAAGGACGACCGTCTGCTCGTCGTCGAGTACAAGGGCGCCCACCTCGCCGAAGGTGCTGACACTGCCGAGAAGCGGACCATCGGGAACCTGTGGGAACAACGGAGCAACGGCAGGTGCCTCGTCGTCGAGAAGGTCATCAACGGCGAGGACATGAGGTCGCAGCTCCTCGAGAAGGTGGGGCAGTAACCCGAGCGTTCCCTCGACCTTCCGTCAAGTCGCGGTCTGCGTTAGCCGGTGGGGGCGCTCTCCGCACTGATGAAGGCGTTCCTCGGCGAGGAACTGTGACTACGTCGCACTACGGCGTTCCGCCGACTCTCGCCGGGACCGTGAGTCCCTGACGGACTTCGTCGTAGACCCGGATCCCCTCGCCAGCTTCGATCGTGACCGCCAGCCCATAGCGCACGGCATCGTTGAGCTCCCCGGCGGGAGCGCTGCAGGAGACCGTGAAGTGGAGGTGGCCATCGTCAACGAAGGAGGTCGCCTTACGGCCCTCGTAGCGCAGATGCAGCAAGGAGCCGCGTCTGACCGAGTGGTGAGACGGTTGCAGCTTGGCTCGCTCGACGAAGCCGTCGCTGCCATTGAGGTTCGACCCGGGCACCAAGTCTAGTTTGGCGCAGCGATACATCCGGTGCCGGACATTCACCGGCGACAACCAAGCAAGCGTGAGGGTCACGACACGTGGTTCGACCACCCTCTCCAGACTCCTCGGGAGCGGCGCGCGATACTCCGCGACCACTTGGTCAGCGGAGATTTCGCCGTAGCCGATCAAGGTGGCCCGGTTCGATGCACATGTCAGCGCTTCCTCGATGTCGGGACGGCCGTAGCCGATCAGACGAGCGATCGCGTCCTTCCTCTCCACGTCCCGGCCCTGGCGCGCCGGCCCTTGAATCTCCATCAGATCCGCAGCTTCAGCTCGCCAGCGCGCCCTGTGAACGAGAAGCGCCTTGACCACGGGACCGTAGTAGGCGGGACCAGCCTCAAGGAGGAGGCCGCCGTTCTCCTCGTCCATCAACGCCTCGAACAGGCGACAGGCGGCGCGCGTAGCCAAGGCTGTGGCCGCGCTCGTTCCCGTCGAGGGACCTTCCCGACTCAGGCCTCCATCGTCGCTCGGCAACGCCGCGCGAAGCCCGAAGAAACGGCCGGGTTGCGCAACCTGTACGGCCGGCCCGTCCTCCGACGAGATCTCACGCACCAACTCGCGTCCGCCTGGCATCATGATCTCCGGTTTGATGACTTTGCGATAGCCGAGCCCCGCCGCTGACGTGACGTTGGGGCCAGATCCGTCGCCAAGTGGGTCCAACAAGGTGCCGGGAGCGGCTTGGAATCCCGGGTGAGCATCCTCATGCCACGCGCCGATCGTGAGAGCGTTCACCGCTTCAGCCGGCGAGAGCAGTGTGCGCCATGTCGACGCTCGACTCAGCGCCCGTAGCCCTAGCTCACGCCGTTGCGGCGGCGCTACGTCCTCAAAGCCGAACAGCGATTCGGTGGTAGACACGGGGAGGGGAGCGCCCACGTTCCCGGCACTCACCAAGAACAGAACGCCGTACTCCGCCGAGAGATAGTCCAGCAATCGTGCCCAAGCACTAATCGGTCCCGTGAACGGTCGTCTTGCATCTCCGAGCGAGAGGTTCACCAAGAAGACGGACGGCGCGGTAGCATCGCCTTCCTCGTCGCCCTGCTTCATTCTCCGCACTGCACGGTAGATCGTGTCGATCAGCAGACGGTCTCGAGGGAACTCCTCCCACTTGCCATTGAGCGTCGGCACGAGAAGCGGACGTACGTACACCCGCCGGTCAAGCGGTTCTTCGGCCAAGTGGCGGTCGCCGTGGAGGATCAGCGACGCCATCGCCGTGCCATGTCGACGTTTGGCGACGACACTCAACTCGTCGAGACGGTCCGGATCGTCGATCAGCAAACGGCCGTCGAGCAGTGCGTGCCGTTGCACTGGCATGCCGTCGAACAGGGCGACCACTGGAGGCCCCGCGACCTCACTCGCGAACGCCGCCGCAGATCCAACCTCCGACTCCTCGACAACTGTCGAGAACCTGACGCTGGACTGCGGCCTCACGAACATCACGTCATCGCACGCGGCAATGACGTCCTGGTGCTCGGTCATCCGCCGCAGCGCTTCCGCAGGAACATCGACGAGAGCCGCCTCGTATGCCACGTCGGGTATCGATGCACTGTGGATCAGCTTCCCGCCTGCCTCGCCGAGCACTTCGCGGAACCTCCGACGCGCGTGCTCTCGGCGTTCCCTTGCCGCGCTGCTCCACAACTCGACTTCCACACGATGCTCAGAATCGGGCGAGTCCTTCAGTCTCTGCTGGAGGTACTCGATCGTGTCGTCTGGGACTCGATCCTCTGGCCCCCAGGCACGGAGGACTCGCAACTGTCCGAAGACCCGCCACCAAGGGGAGAACCCTGCCGGCGCCCGCTCGCCTGCTCGATATCGCTCCCAGAGCGACAGGAGCTGCTCAAGCGCCTGCACGTCCGGCATCGCCAAGTAGAGGCGACCGCCTACCGGCTTGTCTTCGCGGTCGCTCCCCTCCCGTCCCTTCCGCGTATCGACGACGGCGAAGTCTTCGTCCGCGGGCGATTCCGTGTCTTCATCGCCCAGGAACTCCAGACCATCGACATTAGCGATGGCCTCGCGAAACCCCGTCGCTGATCCCGCGATCTCGAACACGAGGGCTCGCTCCGGCGCGATGCCCGCGGGATCTTCGCCGAACGTCAGCGGATCGTCGGGATCCAACGCCCGACGCAGACGGTCGAAGACTGGTCCGAACCGCTCACCCTGTCGTTCCCGGCCAGGCAAACGAATCCCGTCGCCGCCGCGCCTCTTTCCACTGACCTCCCGTCGGACAGGCGCCGGCAGAGGCAGCAGCGGATAGTCGGCCACGGTTGAGAACCCCTCGCGGGCCTACGCGTTGGCTCGACGACGCCAAGCGGCAAGCCGCTGCGCGACGATCTCCCGTACGGAAGCCTCCCCCATGGCGAGGACTTGGCGACGACGCACATCGCGGCAGAACTCCTCGGCTTCCGCGAAGCTGATCGCACCGAGGTTCTGGGCCACGGACTCTGGGCTGTGGCCGAAGGGTTCGTCCAGCGAGTCCGCAAACTGCTCGACGTAGGCCGCAAGGGCCTGACGCGAGGGCGGCCCCAGCGACAGCCGAAGCTGAAAGCGCCGCCATACGGCCCGGTCGAGGAGTTCCGCATGGTTCGAAGCCGCCACGACGACCGCGTAGCTGGGCAGTTCGTCCGTCTGCATCAGGAGGGTGGAAACAACCCTCTTGATCTCTCCGGTCTCATGGGTGTCTCCACGTTCCTTGCCCACCGCGTCGAACTCGTCGAAGAAGAGGACACAGGGCGTCGTTCGGGCAGTGTCGAAGACGCGCTTCAGCCTGGCAGCCGTCTCGCCGAGGAAACTCCCGATCAGCGACTCGTAGCGCACGACCAGGAACGGCACGGCCAAGGCCTCAGCGATCGCCTCAGCGAGCGACGTCTTGCCGTTCCCGGGCGGCCCTACCAGGAGCACCCGGTGGCGCGGCTCAATCGAATGAGCCCGCAGAACCGAAGCCCGGTGCTGCTCCTCGACGAGCTCTCGGCAAGCCCGAAGGTTGCTTTCAGACAGGACGAGATCGGCGAGACGACGCCGGGGCGTGAGTTCGGCGACGAAGCGGCATCCACGCTTCCCGCCAAGGACCAGTTGGCTGGCGCCACGGTGGCCGTTCGCTCGGAGTGCAGACTCCAGCCGCTCCGCCAGGACGTGATGCCTCTTGGCGCGCTCCTCCGCGATGATTGCCTCAACAGCGACCCGAGCGCGATCCCGATCGCCCTGCGAACTCGCCTTCACGAGCGCGAGGAGTAGGTCGCTGCGCGCCATGGTCGATCACCCCGTCGTTCGTTCTGTGGGCTGCATAAGGTGCCCGCGTCGGGCTGAGGCTACCAGCACACGGCGCGGTATGGCCTGGTGCCGGCCAGAAGGCCGGCGCACCGACAGCAGAAACAGACGACCCCGCCGGTTTCCCGGCGGGGTCGCAGTGCACTAGCGCTTCAGTCGGGGCCTACAGGCCGACAACCGAGACGAAGCAGCGGCCCGGGGCGCCGCCGAGGTCGTGGGTCAGGCCGAGCTTGGGATCGCCGATCTGACGCTCGCCGGCCTCGCCGCGGAGTTGGAGCCACATCTGGTACATCATCCGCAGGCCGGAGGCGCCGATCGGATGGCCGAAGGTCTTCGGCCCGCCGTCGGGTTGACCCGCTGGTCGCCGTCGAGAACGAAGCGGCCG
>JAPVWO010000316.1 GCA_027493375.1 Candidatus Multivorans thiocomprendens
CGTTTCGTTGACGGCATCGAACAAACAGAGAACGACGATCAGAACAGGAACGCCGCCTGATGATCAACCCACCGTACACGAAATTTGACCATAGCTCGCTTGCAGGCGACTATGCGCCGAAGGCCGCTCGAGTCGATCTCACCATCTTGCGGCGTGATGCACACGATCTACTCGACACCGAAGCCCGTCGGAACCTGCAGGGCTGGAGGCACCTGAAACACCTTCATGAACGGGCGCTGGCATCCGTGCGCCATGAGATCGCGACCGGTGATCGTGCTCGCTGTTTGAGTCTGGAACGCAGCGCCGCGGCTAAGGAGCTCGGTGCGGCTGCGGCAGAAGGGCCGGCGGTTGCAGTTGTCGGTGAGTCCGGGGTCGGAAAGAGCGCGCTTGCGCTGCAGTCCTTCGCGCCAGTGGACGGCCCCGATCCTGATGTCCTGCAAGCGCTGTGCATCAACCTGCGGCAGATAGCTGAACGGACCGTGGAGTTTGAGTCGCTGTTGGAGTTGCCCCTCTCAAGGCTTCTGGGAGAACTTAGTGCTCCGCAGCGCGTTCTCGTCGTCGACGGCGCGGATGCCGTTGGGGAGGGACGGTACGAGGCTTTTCGCTACCTACTCGACGCTGCCCGTCAGAGCGATGTGAAGGTGGTCGCCGTCACCTCAGTTGCCACCAAAGAGCTCGTTCTAGACGCGCTCACCGACGCCTTCGGTAACGGGGTCAAGGAGCACCCTGTCGCACCGCTTACGGACACCGAAGTAGATCAAGTCGTCGAGACCTTCCCTGAACTCGAGAAGCTGGGCGCCGATTCCCGGTCGCGAGAGATCCTGCGCCGGCTTGTCGTGGTGGATCTGCTTGTTCGCGCCTCTGTGTCTGGGGTTCCCTTGACTGACGCAGATGCAATGAACGACGTCTGGGAGAGACTCGTTCGCAGGTCGGGGTCGACGAACAGGGGTTCGCCGGACGCCCGCGTGTCGGTCATGCTCAGGCTCGCCCACTTGGAACTGACGGGCGGCGACCGGCTCGCTGCGATCAGCGGACTTGATCCGGAGGCACTGGACGGGCTACGTCGGGACGGACTCCTGCGAACGTCCCCTGAGGACCCGTTCGGTATCGGCCCCGAGTTCGCGCACGACGAGCTCCGGCGTTACGCCGTCGCGCGCCTCCTGTTGTTGGGCGACGTGCCCACAACGGCACTATCTCGGGCAGGTGCTCCTCGCTGGTCGCTCTCGGCCGCCCAGCTCGCGTGCCAGGCGTGGCTGGGGCGTCCCGCCACGGCTGAGAGGCCCTTGCTAGGCAGGTTCCACTACCTGCAGAGGTCGTTCGATGCGCTTGTCGAGGACGGTCTAGGCGCCCGTTGGGGTGACGTGCCCGGTGAGGCGCTGCTGAAGCAGGCCGACCCCTCCGAACTGCTCCGCGATGCATGGGACGAACTGCGTGCAGACGACAGCGCCGGCCTGAAACGGCTTGTCCGCTTGGTCGACCAGCGGCTACGGGACGACAATCGCGTCGTAGACATCGCGGCGGTCGAGCCCATCATCGAGCTCCTCTTGGACGAGCCGGCCCCGTGGCGGCTCGGGGACTACGTCAACGATCTACTTCGGGCGTGGTTGCGGGCCCATGTAATCGCCGGGAGCGCACAAGGCCATCCGCTTCGGATACTGCTTCGGGAACGTCTGGTGGCCGCGTGTGCGGCCGCGGACCAGGCTCTGGCGGACAAGCAAGCGGCCGAGACCTCAGCCAACCGCGCCCCCGAAACCGGGGAGACCCGTAGCTCTGAACAGGCCCACCCCTCTCTCCCGCGGGGAGTCGGCCCCGGCGACCACACCGGGTTCCGTCGCGCGAGACCGCGGATTCCACAAGAGATCACGGACCCGCTCGTCCTCGAGTTGCTCGCTCTACTCGGTCCAGACCTTGACGAATCAGGCGAAAAGGTCCTGCAACGAGTCGCACGGGAGGCACCCGGCTGGCTCGGTCCTGCTGTTGAGGAACCGTTCACCGGCTTCGCTCTAGCCAGCTATCGTCCCGGCCTTCTGGCCGAACTAACCGGGGCCTACTACCTTGACGACAGCGCCAACGCCTTCGGGCTCCCAGACGATGGAATCCGTAGTCACCGTAGTCGGGCAGCTGGCCTGCTGACGCCGCTTGCTTCCTGGTCGCGTGGCCCGTTCATGGCCCTGTTTCAGAGTGACTTTCCACGCGGCGTCGCAGTACTGAACCGCCTGCTCAATCACGCCGCACGGGTTCGCGCCCGTTCGCTTGCCCATCCAGACCAGCGCAGCGGGGAATCCGACTCCGATGCCTTTGGCCCGTACTGGACGACCCTCGAGATCACGGGTTCGCGTCGACGTTACATTGGGGACGAGCACGTCTGGCTTTGGTACCGAGGCACCGGTGTCGGCCCGTATCCGTGTTTCAGTGCACTCCAGGCTTTAGAGCGTGCGTGCGACCAACTCATCCAGCGGGAAGTGCCGATTGACGTGCTCGTCGCGCTACTTCTGAAGGGCTGCGAGAATCTGGCCATGGTCGGTCTGGTCGTGGGGCTTCTGGTTCGCCATCTCGAGAAGGTCGACGGCGCTCTGGACCCGTACTTCGCGAGTCCGCTCATCTGGCAACTGGAGTTCTCCCGAGTGGTGCATGAGTTCGGCGGCCTCGCCGCCAACTCGGAAGGGCTCGCCGCTCCGGAACGGCGGGAGTGGTCTCTACGCAACGCAGCTGTCCTCGCCGCGTTGAGGGCCGCCGATGACCGCGGTGTGACACTCCGTGAGGTTGGTGAGCGCCTCGTCTCCAACGCACGGCGTCGGCTTGATTCCGCCGACGGAGACCAGCCGCCCGAAGGCTACGCTGGTCTCGGGAACACAGCAGACATGACTGAGGTTCGGGCTTGGGCGAGCAGCTTGAATCCCGACAACCTTGAAATCCATGAGGCATCGGAAGGCTTCCAAGTCACTGCCAAGCCGCCGGAGGATGTGCTCCGGGATCTGGAGGAAGCGAGCGAGGATCGAGAACGCGGAGAGGAAGTGACTCGGCTCTTCCTCCGCTACCACGTCGAGCCACGGAAGGGAGCCGTTGAAGCGCCTGGAGCCGAGGAACTTCAAGAGCACGTTGCCACGGCTCGGGAACTCCTGAGAAGCCCACCGAAATCCGTCGTGCATGAACCCGTGGATGTCGCGGCCATGGTTGCCGGTGCCGTCCTTGAAGCTCACGTCGTTCGTGGGCTTGACCTCACTCCCGATACGATGGCATTCGCCGTAGATTGCCTGCTTCAGGTCGGAGAACGGGCACCGCGGCCGCGGCCGTACGAGTTCGAGGGAACCTTCTACGAGGTGGCCGCGGACCGCAGCGCGGCCCGATTCCTTCCCCTGCTGCTCGTGCCCTGCGCAGCTCCGCTTCGCAGGGCTATCGACGGAAGGGGCGGACGGCCGACAATGAAACGCGCCGTCATGGCACTCTCCAATCTGGCGCGAGCCGTTCCGGACGAGACGCGGCTTCACCTTGCCCGTGGTCTGGACCATGTATGGCGCACGCCATGCGCAACGGAGGGGCTCTGCCATCACAGAGTGGCGTGGTACCTCACGACCACGACGATGCGGGGCTGCATCCCAGGCCGGTGGAACCCGCACTTCGGGCTGCGGCGTCTTCTCACCCCAGGGAAGCCGGTCGAGGAGGCGCTAGTCCGAGCGGACAGCACCTCGGTTCATGTAGCCCGTCTCGATGCCGCGATAAGGTAGGCGTGGCGGACAAAGAAGCTCTCGCCGTTGTAGTCGGTGTCGATGAACCAGCAAGCGATGCCGTCGGCGGCGTCACTGCGGACCTTGCCGGTGCGGGGATCGAAGACGTCAACGCCGTTGAGCTTGACCTGGAACCGCCCTTCCCCGCCGTTCCCCGCGGGGACTGAGAGGACTTCGACGTCGGGTTCACCGAAGATGACGAACAGGTTGCCCTTGCCCGTGTTCTTGAGGTCCTCGGCCATGTGAAGGTCGGCATTCATCCTGGCCTTGAGCACGGGGACGCGGCCGAGTTTGCTGAACTCGCTGGCCTGGGCGTCGTAGCTGAAGGCGCAGGAGATCAGGACGTCGAAGCCGGCGTCCGCGGCCTCGCGGGCCGCGTCGACGAGGTCAGGGCGGGTGACGGTGCCGAACTCCGGTCCGACCAGGATGCCGGCGCGGCGGTCTTCCCCGCTCCCGCCTTCCAGGTACGAGCCCTCGCCCGCGATCATCTTGCCGGGCCAGGGTCTGAGCGACGTGAAATCGATCCGGTCTTCCCGGTGGGCCTGCTGGACCCCGGCACGGCGGAGCTGGTCAAGGATCATGCCGCCGAAGTCCTGGCCGGTCCCGTTGGTCTGCCGGGCTTCGCCGACGGTGTCGACGAGGTTGTCTTCCTCGTCGATGAGGAGGGAACGATGCGGCGACAGCGATTCGACGGTAAACGGACCTGCCACCCGGACCTTCGTCTTGTCCTCGTAGGGCTTGTCGTAGAGGTACTCGAAGTCGGCCTTGGCAGCGATGGAGGCGTCGATCTCGGACTGACGAGCGATACGGGCTTGCCAGAACCCTGCCAGCGCCTCGCTCGCCTCTGGAGGCCAGTCGGCCGGTGCCTCGCGCGGGACCTCCCACTCGAGCAGTCCGTTCGCCGACACTTCCTCCCCCGATGGCAGAGTGACCGCCTTTCCGTCGGGTGCGCGGAAGTCGACCGTCGCGCCCTTGCGCCCGCCCGTGGCCACTTCAAACGGTCTCGGATGCCCAGCCAGCGCCTCGTTCAACTGGCATAGGGCCTCTTCCACCACAGGTTGCAGCCGCGCCCAGATGACGTCTATCTCAGCGTTGTTGGCGATCGCCTTCAGGGTGATGTGAGGTACACGCTCGTAGACGAAACCTTGCCGTAACCGGCCGTAGGTCTCTGCCTGCTTCGGCACTGTCCGCGTGATCTCCGCCTCCTTCTCCTGTCCCTCCCGGCTGTCCGCGAGAAGGTAGTACGGGTAGCGGACCCCCATGATCCGCGCCCTCGCGAGGGCAAGAGCCACTCGCGACGTGTCAATCGTGATCCAGCGGCGGCCCCACTGTTCGGCGACGTAGGCTGTCGTGCCGGAACCACAGGTGGGGTCCAGGACCAGGTCCCCTGGGTCGGTGGACATGAACACGCACCTTCCCACAATCCCCGGGTTCGTCTCGACCAGATACGTCGGTTCCTTCGCACCGCCAAAACCCAGCCACAGATTGGTGACAACCGCCAAGGGATAGTCCCGGTGGAACTTCTTGAATCTGATCGTCGAGCGAGTCGGTTCAAGGCGACCAGCCCAATAGAAGCGATCAAGGGCAGCCGGTGGATAACCCCACCAGCGACGCCCGGGGTCAAACGTGCGACCGAAGGCCTCGACGTCATACTTCTGTCCAGGTCCGGGCTTGGTCAGATCGGCGCTCATGTATTGACCTGCGCGCGGTCGGCTCGGATCGGTTCGCGTGTATCCGGCTCCCCGCGGATCGGACTGCAGCTCGTACAGCGGCCGGTACTTCACTGATTCGCGGTGCTTCGCGAACCACAAAAGGAAGTCGAACCTGCCGGGCAGCTTCCGTTTGGTGCCCAGCCCCGAAGTCTTGGTAAACGCGACTACGGAGACAAAGTTCTCCTCGCCGAACACCTCATCCATCAACGCCCGCACTCGGTGAACGTTCTCATCCCCGATCTGCACGAACACCGATCCACTCTCCGTCAAGAGCTCTCGCGCCATCGTCAACCGATCCCGCAAGTAGCTCAGGTACGAGTGAATGCCGTCCCGCCAGGTATCGCGGAATGCCTTGACCTGCTCCGGCTCCCGGGTGATGTGGTCCGCCTTGCCGTCCTTCACGTCCCGCCTGGTCGTCGACCACTGGAAGTTCGAGTTGAACCTGATGCCGTAGGGTGGGTCGATGTAGATGCACTGGACCTTGCCGCGCAGGCCCTCCCGGTCGGCGAGCGAGGCCATGACCTGGAGCGAATCGCCCAGGATCATCCGGTAGCGTAATCCAATACAGAGATGATCGTGAACGGAGCGGTGACGGAGAGGCGATGCCGGTGGGTTTCGGGGTAGTTCTGGAGCGGCAGACGGAGCGCTAG
>JAPVWO010000317.1 GCA_027493375.1 Candidatus Multivorans thiocomprendens
GGGCGGGAGGAGGGCCGCGCGCAAGGGCGCGAAGAAGGCCGCCTGGCTGCGACGCGGTGTCTCGTCCGGCAGACGCTCGATGCGCGCGGCATCCCGGTCACCGCCGGCATCGATGCCTCGCTCGCCAGCCTCGAGGCGGCCGACGCGCCGCGCCTGATCAGGGCGGCGGCCGAGTGCCTGGACGAGCACGACTTCCTGCGCCGCGTCGCGGGACCAGCCTGACGGCTGGCGCCGGCGAGGCTTCGCCTCAGACCGACGAGCATGAGGCCGGACGCGCCGGATGCCGGCCAGAGGGCCGGCGCACCGGCAGCCGCCTCGCCGCGAACTTGCCTCAACTGTAAAGAAGCCGCTTGTTCAAGGAGTCCGGCGCGAAGAAGCGGCGGCGCAAACGGCAGGATCTCCTGAGGTTCAGGGGGTGGGGATGGCGGCGGCCGGGCCGGATAGGCTCGGCCGCCTCAACTCGAAGGCTCAAGGAGACAGCCCATGACCGATACCGCCGCCGCCATCACCGACATCTTCACCCGGATGCCCGGTCGCCTGGACCCGCAGACCGCGGCGGGCCTGGACGCCGTGATCCAGTTCAACCTCTCGGGCGACGGCGGCGGCGTCTGGCACTGCGCGATCAGGGACGGCGCCTGCACCGTCGGCGAAGGCGCCCACGCCGCGCCGACGATGACCATGTCGATGGAGGCCGCCGACTACGTTGGGCTGACGTCGGGGGAACTGGACGGGACCGTCGCGTTCATGAGCGGGAAGCTCCGGATCGACGGGGACATGGGGCTGGCGATGCGGATGGGGAGTCTGTTTCGTATCGGGTGACCGGGGTGGCCACGGCCTCGGCAAGGACGTAGCTCTGGGTGCGCGGTTCTTCTGACCCGCTTGCCGCCGAAGGCGGCCGACAACCACGCCGCCGGCGAAGCCGGCGACCGTGCTGTCACCTCACTCGTCGAAGAGCTTGCTCAACCACATCGCGAAGGCGGTCGCTGCCGGGGCATCCGGGTCGAGTTGCCCGTCACCGATGGCCGCACCTATGAGCCCCGGCTGTTTCCGCACGGCAAGCCAGGCGTGGATCTGAGCCTTCAAGCGCTTGGCGGGCTTGAACTCCCGGTGCTCCTCGGGAATGTCGGCGACGTACTTCCGGGCCCGCGGCCACAGAGGGTCGTCGCCCGGGATCAAGGCTCGAACGAAGTCCTCCAACTCACCGAACTCTGGTTGTCCGGCATCAGCCAGACCCCGATCCGGGGGCTACCTTCGATCACGACGCCACCATGCTTAGGCTGTTTCGGAACGTTGACGCCTCCACGCTCGTCGCTTCGTCCCTCCACGAGGAGGATCCGTTCCCGCGGCATACCAAGGCGCCTACCGGACTTCGATTCTCTGCTCGGCCGCGACGGCGAGTTCTTCCTCGGAGTAGACGACGGCTCGACAGCCCTGCTCAGTGCGTTCCAATCGCAGCAGAAGGCCGTCGGTGTGGTCGCACTCCCGTGCCGCTCGTGCGAAGCCCGCGATGCAGTCCCAACCGTGGGTAGTCGCGAGCACCTGAATGTCCCCTTCCCGCGCCGCGCCCAGGACCATGCGCCAGAAGTTCTCGTGGACCGTGTGGTGAAGACCGTTCTCGGCCTCGTCTATGACCAAGAGGCCCTTGCGAGTGCTGGTCAGCGCGAACGCGCGAGAACCTTCTCTGGGCCTGCATCCCCCAGACCCGCCACCTCCGAAGGACCGATGCCGATCCGGGTCGTTC
This sequence comes from Candidatus Multivorans thiocomprendens, assembly GCA_027493375.1. Lineage (GTDB taxonomy): Bacteria > Acidobacteriota > Thermoanaerobaculia > Multivoradales > Multivoraceae > Multivorans > Multivorans thiocomprendens. The sequence continues at coordinate 1,742 of JAPVWO010000317.1, forward strand.
GCTCGTCGCCTCGACCGTGGAAGAGTGCGGCAGCGTCGGGGACCGTCGCGAGACTTCGATCTTCCTTCAAGCCGCTAGCAACTCCTCGCGTTCCTGAAGCAGATCCGAGAGCACGCTCGGGCGCCCCCGCGCCGCAAACAGCCGAACGGCATCGAGCACCGTCGTCTTGCCGGTGCCGTTCCGCCCGGCCAGAAGCGTCACTCGGCCGAGGCGCGGGATCGTCAGGCTGTCGAAACCGCGGAACCCGGTGATCTTCAGGCTCGGACGATGCAGAGCCTCATTCGGTTCGGGGTCCATCGGCGTCACTCACGAAGCTCGCCCGCTTTGGAGCCGGCAGCAGAAAACGGGGCGAGTCTACCGCGATGTCCGCCGGGCCTTCGATCCTGGCGATCGGCCGTCTATCCGTCCGGCAGCTTAGATTCGCGGGCCCGGCGACCCCACACCATCGGGACGCCTGCCGCACTGCGGCTGCCACCGAGGCGACCAGCCGACTCCGGGGCTTGGGACCGCCCGCAAGACCGGGTCAGGTCGTCCGATCCGACAGGTACAGACGGCGAAACCAATCGACGAAACCCATGGCTTCTTCACTCTCGTGACCGAAATAGCGGGCACGTATCGCGACTCCATACGGGCGCCCCGGCTCCTCTTGCCAGGCGAGCCAGGCGTGAAGGGCAGCCTTGTCGCCGTCTTGAGCGGAGAACCGGGCACCCGTGGCCTTGGCTTCGGTCGTGGATTGCCGGGCGTGGACGAAGAGAGCGTTCCCGTTGTCGATCAACGTCTCCAGAAAACGCTCGAGGGCACCCTGCGTGCGGTTGTCCGGCATGAGCCATACGCCGACGCGAGTTCTGAACTTCTCGCTGAAGCCGATGTAGCCCGTTGGCGGGATGGTTGACGGCATGTCGTCGACTCCGGCCGATCGCAGTTGATTCGAGATCGACTGCCAGCGCCCCTCCAGGGAGTCGTTCGCGTCGAGGACGAATCCCATCGTGAGACCAGTACCAAGCTGGACAGCTTCTTTGATGCCCCCCACGACGCCGTCTTTTCCTGACGCCTCTTCGACCTTGGGGAGGTCGGCGGGCCACGGTTCGTTCTCGTACTCCACGCCGTGTCGGATGAGCAGGTGTATCAGCGCGTGTTTGTCATCCGAACCCTCGACGCGGAGTTCGGACCGCCTTGAGCCGGCTCCGCTCATCGCATTTCAAGGCCTTCATCGATCGCCGTCCGGATCGAACTGGCGTCGAGACGCACGGCCTCGGCGAGCGTCGGCTCAATCTTGTGAACGGACACCTCCGCAGCGAGGTGGGGGCATGTCCGGATCATGGAATCGAGCCCGACGAGGCAATCCTTGCCGTGAGTGGTCGCGAAGACCTGGATGGAGGACCTCTTGGCGGCTTCAACGATCATCCGCCAAGCGGGCTCCATCGCGGTCCAGTGGAGACCGGTGTCCAACTCGTCAACCAGGAGGAAACCACCCGACGTGTGAACCAGGGCGACGGAAATCTCCAGCAACCGGCGCATGCCGTCGCCGTAGCTGCCTAGCGGCACTCGCTGGGTGCCGTTCTCGAAGTCGAGAAGGATGCCGGACGTTGGTGAACCGAAATGCCGCGAACCGCCAGGAAGGAAGAGGATGCTCTTCAAGTCAGGTTCGAGGATCTGCAGGGCAGAGACCACTTCCGATTCGCGGCTGGCCCTTAGGACCTCGTCCCAGCTCTTGGTCAGCGGTGTGACGGAAGGCGTGTCAATAGTGATCAACTCGACCGGGGGCAAGGCCGACTCTTGCTCGGGTTGGAATCGGCGTGGCGGGCCGGAAAGGACAAGCGATCCATCCGACAGCACGTTCGCCCGGCGCAGTTTGCTCTCCTTGCTGTCGATCTGGAGCGCCAAGGCCAGCGCGGGCGTTCCGTCGTCGTCAGCGAGGCTGTCCGGGAAGAACGAAGCTTGAGGATCGGGGTCCACGAGAGACGCTGAGAGCGGTCCGAAACCGCCGTCGTCGTCCAGGCGGAAGCGGGCGTTCGGCTCAAGTCGGTGACCGAAGAAGAAGTGCGTGATGTCTGGAAACCGCCCCGGGCGTTCATCGGGGTCGCGGAAGTTCACTTCGCCCCGCCGGTTCGCTGACCGTGCGAGAACCCGGGGGTCACCCCGCGAAACCAGTAGCTGGATGGCCTCCAAGATCGACGTTTTGCCGCCGTTGTTGGCGCCGACCAAGAGGTTCACGCCGGTGAAGCCATTCAGGCGGTAGGCGCGGAAGCCGCGGTAGCCTTGAAGCTCCAGGCTGGTTAGCATGACGTTCCTCTCCAAGGGTGTCTCGGACTTCCTGACGACGGAGTCGGAGGAATCCAGACAGTCTAGCGGCTGGCCCAGCGAGCGTTCGAC
>JAPVWO010000318.1 GCA_027493375.1 Candidatus Multivorans thiocomprendens
ATCTCGGCCTCGCGGATGGCGTTGCGGCGCCGAGCCGACCGGACTTCGTGATCGAGCCGGCGCGACCGGCAAGCGACCTTCCGCCGATTGCCGTGTTCACCGACGGCTTCGAGTTCCACCGCGACAAGACCGACGAGGATTCGCTCAAGCGGATGGCGCTCGTCCGGGCGGGCTACCTCGTGTGGTCGCTGACCTGGAGCGACGTGACGGAAGAGGAAGCCGGAAGCTCGGCGTTCGACTTCGTCGGCAACGCGGAGAACGAGGTTCAGGGAGCGCTCGACAGTCGCTGGGGCGTGGCCGCGCTGCGCGCCCGGATCGCGAAGGAGTCTTCCCTTCGTTTGCTTGCGCGTTACCTGACGACGCCCGAGCCGGAGGTCTGGAAGCGCGCGGTGTTCTCTGAACTGTGCGGGCTCTTCGATAGCTTCCGAATGCTGGGGGGGGGACGTGCGCGCCCGCTTCGAGGCCGGAGCGGCGAGGGCCCTGCCGGAAGATGGGCTGGCCGAGCTTGCGAACCTGGAGCAGCCGGTTGCCCGGGCCGGCCGAGGCGACTGGGCGGGCACGGCGCCCGACGCGGCGGACCTCCTGCTTGCACTGCCGCATGACGCCATCAGGCGAGCCGACCCGAACGGCATGACGGCCGTCGTCCACCTGCGGGACGACGAAGAGGGACGGTCCATGGGCGGCTATCGGGAGGTCTGGAACGGAGTGCTCCGGCTGTTCAACCTCCTTCAGTTCCTGCCTGGCGCCTGGTGGACAACCCGCGAGGGGATGGAGCGGCGGCTCTACGATGCCCTCGACGCTGGTTCGGACGCGGCGTCGCCGGCGGGAGTGGTTGACGCCCTCTGGAAGGAGGCCTTCGACTTGGTCGCGCCCGATCTGCTCTCGCTGCTGGAGACCCTCTCCCATAGCGGGGCGCCGCCGCCGGAGGTCGGGTTCGAGCTGTGTGGCGAGGACGGCGTGGTGCGCTCGGAGGCGGAACTGGCGTGGCTTGAATCGAAGGTCGCCATCCTGTGGCCGCATGATGCCGAGCAAGCCGAGGTGTTGGGCAAGGCAGGTTGGCGGATAGTGTCCGGCGACTTGGGCGACCTGAACGCCTTCGCGGACACGGCCGCGAAGGCGGGCGGCGAGACACGAGTGCCGGATCAACGCCGAGACCGGAGCGCTCCAGATCTACGAACCGTTGCCGGACGACGTTTCGGAGGTCGCGGCGGCGAGCGCGGACTCGGCGCCGGCCATCGCCGATCGAACGCCGGCGTTCGAGGGCTTGCGCGACCGTCAACTGGCGCGTCTCGGCGTGCCCGACGCCATGCTCTCGGAGGTGCGCGCGCTGCGCGACGACGCGGAACTCGACGCCATGCAGGCGCGGTTGCCGGTCGAAGCGTACGAAGCGCTCTTTCTGTATCTGGCCGGGGAGTCCTACGAGCAACTGGTTCTCGACCGGGAGACCTCCGCCGAGCCGGTTGACGCCGAGGACTTCGCGAAGGCGCTGAACCGGCCTGATTCGCAGGCGCGATTCGTCGTCGTGGACGACGAGATGGAACTCGAGACCATGCTGAACGCACCCCTGGAGCGCTGGCGCGTCTTCCTGCATCCGTCGCAGCGCCGGCTCGCCGAACGGAACTGGAACGGCCCGGTGAGAGTGCTCGGCGGCGCCGGAACGGGGAAGACGGTCGTCGCCATGCACCGTGCGCGCTGGCTCGCCCGCAACGCTCCGGGCGACGGTCGCACTCTGTTCACGACATTCACGCGAAACCTCGCCGCGGACATCGAGAACAACCTGAAGACCATCTGTTCGCCGGAGGAGATGGCGCGCATCGAGGTGGCGAATCTCGACCGCTGGGTGGTCCGCTTTCTGCGCGGTCGCCGCTACGAATCCCGGATCGTCTATGGGCGAGACCGGGATTCCTGGGAGCTGGCTCTCGATCAGAGACCCAGCGATCTGGACTACGCCAGCGCCTTCTACCGCGACGAGTGGGAGCGCGTCGTTCTCCCGAACGGGGTGACGACCGAAGCGGAGTACCGGCGAGTGTCGCGAGTCGGTCGCGGTACCCGCTTGCACCGCGCGGCGCGGGTGAAGGTGTGGCCCGTGTTCGAGGAGTATCGGGCCCAGCTCGCCGAGCGGGGACTGAAGGAGGTCGACGACGCCTACCGGGATGCCGCCGCGCTGCTGAGCCAGGACCGCACCGGAGTGGACTACGCGACGGTCCTCGTTGACGAGGCACAGGACATGGGCGCGCAGGCGTATCGCCTGATACGCGCCATCGTTCCGCCGGGCCCCGACGACCTGTTCGTGGTGGGCGACGGTCATCAGCGCATCTACGGCCGGAACCGTGTCGTGCTGGGCCGCTGCGGGATCGAGATTCGTGGCCGCGCACGGAAACTCCGCCTGAACTATCGGACAACGCGGCAGACATGGTCCTGGGCGACCGGGCTGCTCGCTGGTTGCAGCATCGACGATCTCGACGGCGGCACCGACGACAACAGCGGCATCAAGTCCCTGACGCTCGGTCCGACTCCGCAAGTGCGGCTGCTGGAGACCCGGGACGAACAGACCTCGGCCCTGGTCGATTGGCTCAAGGCCCTACGCGACCGAGGCGAGGGGCTGCGGAGCGCCTGCGTGGTCGCCCGGACGATGAAGGAGCGCAACGCGCTGGCGACGGACCTCCGCAACCACGATCTCCCGGTGTTTGTTCTGGAGCCGGACCGCCTGGACGACCGCGAGAAGGAAGGCGTTCGCCTCGCCACCATGCATCGCGTCAAAGGGCTGGAGTTCGACAGGGTGGCGATTGCGAGTGTGAACAACGGGCTCGTTCCACTGCGTCACGCGGTCTTCAGCCGCGGCGACGAAGCGGGCCGCGTGGCGGCGGAAACGGAGGAACGGGTGCTCGTCTACGTCGCGGCAACGCGCGCCAAGAAGGAGCTGCTGGTGTTCAGCCACGGAGAGCCAAGCCCGTTCCTGACTGGACTCTGACGGGCGACCGCGACGGCGGGTTACGCATCAAACGGACTCAGCCCAGTAAGGCTTGCCGCGAGCTACGCGTCGAACGAGCCGGCTCTCCGCTATCGCCTGACGCACGCGGAGGAGATGCGCGGATACTGAACCGTCGCGGTCGAAGAGCACCTGGCCGTGAGTGGCCGCGTCGGCCCAGAGGCCGCTGAAGGTCTCTTCCTTCGGCACGCGGACGAAGTGCCCATCGACCGGGCGCCCCTGCCACGCCATGGGTTCGGCGTCCCAGAGGCGGTACAGCGCGCGATCGAGTTCGACGCTCTCGTCGACGACGATCAGGACGTCGACGTCGGACGCCGCGGTCGCCTCACCGCGGACCCACGAGCCGTGAAGGAGCACGGCCTGCAGCCGTCGCCGGCGACGGATGAAGCGCGGGAGAAGTGCCGTCGCGTCGTCTTGTGAGCGCCCGCCGACGCCAGACGCGGCGGTCACGCCGCCTCGCTTTCGGTGCGAACGAAGTGGTCACCCTTGATCACTCGCCGCTCGCGGTCCAGCCGTTCCCGCAAGGCGACGGTGATCGCGCCGGTCTTGGTCTCGCCTGTGAGGCGAGCAAGTTCGGTAGCGAGGCGGCAAGTCTCTTGGTTCTTGATGTTCAGACTCATGACGGTCGTTCGGATAGCAGATGTTCGGCCACCCTACCTTGGAAGCGCTCCACCGAATGGTCTTCCGATTCGGCTTCCTCGTGGCGGCGTTTCTCAGGTTCCCGCGTTTCTGACATTCTTGCCGTGCGCGATGGCAGACGAGCGAAGCAACGTCCCACCGCTGGTGCTCTGGGGCTGCAGCACGTCGCGGACGTTGCGTGCGCACTGGGCGCTGGCCGAACTGGGTCTCAACTACGAGCACCGGCCGATCGGTCCGCGGACCGGCGAGACGCAGACGGAGGAGTTCACGAAGCTCAATCCGCGCCAGAAGATCCCGCTGCTGCAGGACGGCGAGTTGAGGCTGGCCGAGAGCGCGGCGATCGTGAACTACCTGGCCGAGACCTACGGCGAGCCGGTCGGCCTGATGCCGGCCGCCGGCACCGAAGCTCGGGCGCGCTACGACCAGTGGGCCTTCTTCGTGATGATGGAGCTCGACGCCCACACGCTCTACGTGATCCGCAAGCACCGCGATCTTGCGTACCTGTACGGAGAGGCGCCGGCGGCGATTCGGGCCGCGAGCGAGGGCTTCGCCAAGCAGTCGGCGGTTGCGGAACTCGAGCTTGCCGACGGGCGGGAGTTCCTGCTCGGCGACCGGTTCACGGGCGTCGACATCCTGCTCGGCAGTTGCCTGGACTGGGCGGTTGCCTACGGCGAGCCGATCGGTGAGCGGCTTGCGGCCTATCGCGATCGTCTGAACCTGCGCCCCGCCTATGTCCGGGCGGCACAGGCCAACTTCTTCACGAGGCCGGAGCTGCTGCCGCCGTCCCGTCAGGGCGACGCGGCGTCCGCCGGATCGTCGTGAGGCGGTAGGGACGACCTGGGAGGCCGCATTCGATGTCTCCGCTTGCCATCAAGATCCTCGCCGGCCTGTCGATCTTCGGGATCGCCATCGTCGGCGGCATGATCCCCATCCTCGTCGCGAAGCAGCAGGCCAGCCGACGCTATCTCTCCCTGGGCAACGCGCTGGCGGGGGGGATCTTCCTCGGTGTCGGCTTCGTCCACCTGCTGCCCGAAGCCGATGAAGCGCTACGGAAACTGGTCGACTATCCGCTGGCGCCCCTGCTCGCGGCGCTGGGAGTCGGTCTGCTGCTGCTGGTCGACCGGGTTTTCCTCGAGAGCCGCAACTCGATGCTGGTCCAGGAGGAAGAGCGGACGAAACCTCCCTTCTACGCCTTCGTCCTGCTCATCGTGCTCTCCGTGCACTCGATCATCGCCGGGATGGCTCTTGGTCTACAGCCGGAATCCGCGGCCGTACTGGTCGTGATGCTGGGCATCCTGTTCCACAAGGGGTCCGCCGCGTTTGCCCTGATCGTGACCGCTCACTCCGCGGGCAACCGGAAGCTGTGGCGGACGCTGTGGCTCTTCTCGGTCATGACGCCGCTCGGGATCGTCGTCGGCACCGTGGCGGGGCAGGTGTTCGAGGGGAGAACGGCGTTGATCTTCGAGGGGAGCTTCAACGCGGTCGCCGCCGGCACGTTCATCTACGTGGCGGTGATGGACGTGCTCGACTCGGAGATGTCGAGAGAGCGGGACCGGATCGCCCACTACGTGCGGAGCTCCCTGATAGGCGAGGACGACGTTCCGATGCCCGAGCAGGACCGGGACCGGGCGCTCAAGTTCGCGCTGGTGATGATCGGCATTGGAACGATGGCGGTGATGGGCCTCTGGCACCAACACTCCCACCTCGGCCACTCGCACGGCGATGAGGGCTACGCTCATGGTGCGCGGCACGAGGTCCACGACGATCACGCGCATGACGGCGACGCCGAGCACGACGACCATGCTCACGACGACGGCGACGAGGCCGGCCACGATGACGACGATGAGGCCGACCGCGACGACCATGACCACGAGGGTCATGCGTCGGCGGTCGGGCCGCCCGGGAGAATCGGGCTACTGCCGGAAGCAGGTTCGCTGGCCGTCCAGCGTCTCGACGTCGGAGCCGAGTTCGCCGGTGGCCCCGGCGCCGTTCTCGTTCAGCAGGAAGGCCACCAGGTCGGCTGAGGCCGACGGGCCGATCGTCCCCTCCCGGCCCTGGGGCATCGTCTCGCGGATCGTCCGGTAGAGCCCGCTCGCGGCGCGGTTCCGCCAGTAGCTGATGAAGCTGCGGCCCGCGAGCGCCGCGCCCTGGGCGCCGCCGCGCAGCGTCGGTCCGTGGCATTCGGCGCACTGTTCCAGATAGAGGGCGCCGCCGCGCTCGGCCTGCTCGGTGGAGAAGGTCGCGCAGGGCGCCGACGCCTCGAGCAGGGGAGCGTCGATCATGATCATCGGCGGCGGCTCGGCGGCCGCAGCCGTGACGATCGGCTGCTCGATCGGGCCGCGGCCGGCGGTGTCGGACAGCTTGAAGGCGTAGAGCATGTTGGCGCCCGAGCGCGCGCGCAAGTTGCCGAGACGGTTGAACAGACCACTCAGGAGGTCGCCGCCGCCGGCGGTCACCGCGACGTACTGCTCGCCGTCGACGGCGAAGCTGACCGGGAAGCCGCTGACCGGTCCGCCAAGCACTGTCTGCCAGAGCACCTCGCCGGTCGCGGCGTCCCAGGCCCGGAAGCGCCGGTTCGTGTTGCCGGCGAAGACGAGTCCGCCGCCGGTCGTCATCACCGACATCATCCCTGCCGGCTCCTCGAACCGCCACAGGGATTCACCGGTGCGGGCGGAAACCGCGTCCAGGCGTCCGACCGTCGTCTTGTTCGGCGCCAGCCGCATGTTGAAGGCGATCCCGTAACCTTGCGGCGGGCCCTCGCCGGTGCCGGTGATGGTCGGCGACATGCAGACGTCCTGAAGCGGCGCGTAGACGGCCTCGGTCAGCGGGCTGTAGGCCGCGGTCGGCCAGTCCTTGCCGCCGCTCGCGGCGGGGCAGACGACGCCGTACTCCTCGTCCCGTGCCTTCGGGATGACCTCCTCGTTGACCGTGACGGTGCCGGTATGTGGGTCGATGTGGGTGATCACGTTCTGGAACACCGTCTCTCGCGCCCACAGGAACTCGCCGGTCTCCCGGTCCAGGGTCCAGAAGATGGCGGTCTTGCCGGGGAAGCCGGTCATCACCCGCCGCCGGTCGCCGTGTTCGAGCTCCGGGTTGATCGACCAGGTCGCCTCCTCGTCCGGCTCCATCTCCAGGTCGACGAGGATGCGTTCGAAGGGGTGGTCGAGATCCCAGTTGTCCCGCGGCAGGTGCTGGAAGTACCACGCGAGCTCTCCCGTGTCGGCGCGGAGCGCGAGGGTGCTGTTCGAGTAGAGGAGTGACCCGGCGCCGCTGCCGCGCAGGACCTCCGGCGACGGCGCCGGCACCGAAGTGCCCCAGTAGACGAGGCCGAGGTCAGGGTCGTACGAGCCGACGTGCCAGGCGCCGACGTGGAACCGGCGCTCGAGCGGCAGGCCGCCCCAGGTTTCGTCGCCGGGTTCGCCGGGCCGGGGGATCGTGTGGAAGCGCCACAGCTCCCGGCCGTCGACCGCGTCGTGCGCGGTGAGGTAGCAGCCGCCGGCGACGGACATGTTGCAGGAGCGCCCGCTGATCACCTTGCCGTCGGCGATGATCGGGCCGGACGAGTGGGCGATGCGGCTGTCGCCGACCCGGGTCTGCCACACGAGCTCACCGGTGTTCGCGTCCAGGCGGATGATGAAGGCGTCCATCGTGGCGACGAACAGGCCGTCCCGCCAGATCGCGATGTTGCGGGTGATCCGGCCCAGACCCTGGCCGAAGCGCCGCGCGGGGTCCGCGCCTTCCGGATCGAGGTAGTCGTGCTCCCGGCGGTACTCCCAGATCAGGTCGCCGGTGCGCGCGTCGAGGGCGTGGATCACGTCCTCGGGCTGCGGCAGGTAGACGATGCCGCCGCGAACCACTGGCGTGGCTTCGTTGGGTCCGTCCTCCATCGGCGCCGCCCAGGCGAAGTCGAGCTGGCCGACGGTCTCGGTGTTCACCGCGTCGAGCGCGCTGTACGCCCAGGCGGACAGGTTGCCGCGGAAGCTCAGCCAGTCGCCGTTAGGCGTGGCGGCGAGCTCGGCGTCGGTGACGGGCTCGATCAGCGGGCCGGACTGGGCGTGAGCGGGCGGCAGTGCCAGGAGCACCAGGAACGCGGCGGCCGCGGCGCTCATCAGTCGCACGTCGCCCATTACATGATTTGAACTCATGTCACGCTCCCTGCTCGGTGGCAGACGGGTACCTGCCTGGTCCGTAGTCGGAGCGGAGCATAGCGGGATGCCGTTGGTACGATGGTTGGCGCATCGCCAGCCCAAACAGTCGGAGGACGATCGATGAACCACGACGCCCGCGTCATCCGCCTGAACTCCGAGCACGACGACCCCGGCGTCCGCAAGTGGCTGGGCGACTCGATCGGCTGGTGGGAAGGCGACACCCTGGTCGTCAGCACGAAGAACTTCGGCGACCGGCCGGGCCTGGGTTCCGCCTCGCGCGACCTGCACGTCACGGAGCGCTTCACCCGGCTCGACGCGGACACCCTGCACTACGAGTTCACGGTCGATGACCCGTCGACCTGGACCCAGCCCTGGAAGGGCGACTACGTCTGGCCGCAGACCACGAACATGGTTTACGAGTACGCCTGCCACGAAGGCAACTACGCGATGGGCAACATCATGCGCGGCGCGCGGCTGCTCGAAGCGGAGGCCCTCGCGGCCGCCGCCGGAACGAGCGGCCAGTAGCCGGCGTGACGTCCGGGCGGTTACCCGCCTGAGCCGGGGCCGGAGGGGAGGGTCCCAGCGGCCGAACGAGGGCCCAGATACCCGGCAGGGGCGCGCTGCCAAGTCGGCGGGCGACCCGCAGCGGCCCGCCCAGTGGAGCACGCGCCTGGGGTGTGGGTGGGTAGCGGGTTCTTCGATTCCTCAAAGTTGATCCGGCCACCGGCGCCGCGCGTGGAAGACACGGAGGATCTCGACTACTCCTGCGCGGACTCGGTAGGGAATCACGTAGGGAGTCCGTGCGACGACCAGTTCCCGAGTACCTGGAACCCGCCCGGGACGGCCGATTGCCGGGTGTTCCGCGAGCTGGTCGACGGCGCTGACGATGGCGGAAGCCACTCGACGCGCTGCCTCGGGGTCGTCGCTCGCGATGTACGCTCGTGCTTCTCCGAGATCGGCGATGGCGCTGCGAAACCAGACGATCTTCAACGAGGCGGCTCTCCCTCGTTCTCCCCGCCCCAGGACTCAAGCCACGAAGTCATTCTGCGGTGTGCCAGGAACTCCGACGCCGGGGCTCGATCCGCGGCCTCGAGGGTCTGCCTGATCTGCTCCACCTGCCATTCGTTCATGTCCAGGTAGTCGCCCAGCGCCTGAGAGGCGAGGTAGGCCTTGGAGCGGTCGACCGACTTCGCAAGGCGGTCGAGCCGTTGGTGGGTCTCGTCGTCGAGTCGAAGCGTCATCGTAGGCAAGGCTGTCTCCATGCAGGTGGTTGCGTTCGTCTGCGTTCATTGTACACCGCCGGAGGCTCGTGCATCTCCTCGGTCTGGACGACGCTGGCTCCGTCGCCAACGTCAAGGAGGCGACGCGCGTGCTCCTCAAGGCTGACTTGCAGGTACGGGAAGGAGTTCCCGGCCGGTCCAGGGCGGTGGCGCTGCTACTTTGCCGCTTATCGCCGCTCCCGCGGAAGACGTGTAGTACTTGGCGGGGATCCGGCCTTGCGAATCCCACGCATCGCGCAGCGAGAGCGTGGTGCCGAGTCCGGAGATCGCACATCGGTTGTCCGAGCGGTTCGAAGGAAAAGCACAGTGGACCAGGGTGCTCCTCGTCTCGCCGGAGAAGATCGAACGGGCGGGCCCCGTGAGTATTGACCACGTGTCGGTCGATACTCGGCCTTCTGGGGCCGCGGCCGTTGCCGTACTCAGGTCGGATGTGACGGCGAGATCCATCCACCAGTGCCCGTTGACCGAACGACCGTCGAGCACCTTGAACAGAGCTTCCGGATTCTGCGCGTCGAAGAGCCAGAACAGGATGCCCTTGTCGGAAGCCCACGCGGCTTGCTGGCCATCGACGCGTTCGCCGTTCGCGGTAGCTCCGAACACGACGCCGAACTGACCGTTCTGCAGCGTGCCGTCACCAGAGGTTGGGTTCGGGTCGGGGGGCGAGCATCTTGGTCGCCTTCCTCGTCGGTTCGTGGTGCCAAGTGGAGCTACCCAAGCCTACCCCAGGCTTGGCTACCCGAGCCCCAGCTCCTTCATCAGCTCCGCCTCCGTCAACTGCGGGCGGTCGTCGGCGAAGTCGTAGCGGTCGGGCTTGGCGTCGCTGTAGATGTGGCGGTCGAGTGCGAAGCCCGCGGCGTCATCGAGCGCATCGACGCTGACGATCAGCATGCCCTCCGGCTCCTGGGCGAGACGCCAGAACAGGCTCGATCCGCAGCGCGAGCAGAAGCCGCGCTGGGCCCAGGGGGTGCCCTGGTACCAGGTCAGGCTCTCGTCGTTCAGCCACTCGGTTCGCGGCTCGGGACAGTGGACGGACATCAGTGGGCCGCCGGACCAGCGGCGGCACATCCCGCAGTGGCAGATGCTGTAGGTGCGTTCGGGCACGTCGACTTCGAACTCGACCGCACTGCAGAGGCATTGGCCGCGCATTCGGGTTCCAGTCGCTGTGGATTCACTCATCGGCTTCTCCTGCTTGTGGCGGGGCGATCTGGAATGGCACGGACGCCATCTGCTTGTCCCAGATGAGCGCCAGGCGGCCGCCCTCCGGGGTCACATCGAGGAACTGCCAGGACAACTGCTCGAAGGACATGGGCAGGGGCTGAAGCGTCATGTCGGTGCGCAGCACGTCCTTGTCCGGGGTGTAGCCGTAAGCGCCGAACAACGCCTCCCGGTCGTGGTAGTCGTACCGTTCCTGGGCCGGCCACTCGGAGATGATGAGGATCCACCGTTCCGGGCCGAGCTGGATGAACATCGTGTACTCGCCCGGTTCGAGGCGGGTCTCGTTGATGACGAGCGGCAACTCGGTGATCAGCCGGGTCGTCAGGTTCGCGCCCGCCCGCCACACCGGGGCGCCGTCGTTGAGGAACGCGATGAAGTCGGGCGGACCGAAGATGTCGCGGCCGCGGCGTAGCGGCCGCCCGTACCTGACTTCGATCCAGCCGCCGTTGACGTAGCCGGAGCGGGGGTCGAAGTACCCGCCGATCTGGGTCGCGGCGGCGCCCGCCGGGCTGGCAGGTCGATCCTGGGCGGTGGCGATGCCGGTCCCCGTAAGCAGCTCGGCGCCCGCGACGATGAGCGCCGCGGACGCCGCGATTCCGAACCGGCTCAGAGCCACCGGGCCGGGGCTACTTGACGGCGTCGAGCGTGATCTCGAACGACTGGCCGGTGGGCGTCTCGATCGAGATGACGAACTTGTCGTCGGCGGGCCGGCTGTAGCCCAGCTTGGCCAGAACTGTTGCTCCTTCGCCCGTGTCCTCGAACTTGATCATCCGGTCCTTCGACTCGACGAGCTTCATCACCAGGAAGCCGTCGTAGCGAGGCTCCATGCCGGGGTTCCACTGCTTGAGGCGCAGCACCAGGGAGTCGTTCTCTTCCTCGATCGAGATCAACTCGATCATGTTCGTCGCGCCGTCGGGCGAGAAGCCGCGGACCCGGGCCACCATCGAGCCGTTCTTGGGAATGGCCCAGTTCTCTTCCAGCTGCGGGCTGCTCCAGGTTCCGGTCATCCAGGCCAGGTCTTCGATCCTTGGGCCGTGATTGTCGGCGGCGGCGGCAGTCACGGACAGGAGACTGGCGATCAGCAGAACGAAGAGCGTGCGGCGCATGGATTGTCCTCCAGGGAGTTGAGCCGCCGACCATAGCAGCGGGCAGTGGTGTCTACTTGGAACCGCCGCCGCCGGTGGAGGCGGAGTCGCCTGCGAGCGCTTCCTCCTCGAGCAGACGGGCGCCGCGGAGGATGCCGCCGAGGGCGTAGTTGCCTTCGTGGCAGGCGTACTCGAAGACCTTGTTGGTGCTGGCCGGCCACGGGTACTCCCCGCTCCAGGGCTCGGTCCAGGTGTTCGGGTCGTCGACGGTGAAGCCGTAGAGCAGGGTGTCCTCGTCGATGCGGCTGAAGCGCTCGGTGATGACCATCTCCTTCGAGCCCTGGGTGAAGCTGTAGTCGTCGCCGAAGTTCTTCGTCGTCACGACGAGGGTGTCGCCCTCCCAGCGGCCGACCGACTCGCCGAGCCAGCTCTCGACGTCGTCGTCGTGCTCGGAGTCGACGCGGATGATCCGGGCGTCATGGTTCATCTCGACCAGGATCATCAGGTGAGTGTCCGTCTGCACGATCCGCTTCATGTTGTTGTACATGACGGGCAGCGCCGGCGGCCCGGCGGTGGAGCCGAAGCCCAGCAGGCAGCGCTCGGCGTGCGGGCGGAGTTCCGGGTCGTCGTAGGGGCCGAAGTCGCGGTCGATCCACCAGGCGGTGCCGGTGTTCTCGTGGCGGAAGGCCGCGCCTTCCGCGTACCGCTGTTTTGCCGCATCGGTGAGCGCCGGCATCCGGCCGTTCGGGGGCTCCGTGATGATCGACGTGCGGTACTCGCCATCGAGCTGGAAGTTGCCGTCGCCGATGTCGACGTAGAAGGCGTTGTAGCCGCCGACCTTGCCCGCGGCGCCCGTGAACTCGGGCGCGTAGATGCCGGTACCCCCCTCCGGCGGCGCCTCGCGATTCGGGTCGCTCGGCGCGTAGTCCTTCTCGAAGTTCCGCCGCCAGTGGTCGGCGATCGCCTGCGCCTGTTCGGGCGTGAGCGTCAGGTTGTCGCCGTACTGCTGGGGTCGCTGCAGCGGCGTCAGGGTGGCGATGTCGTATGTCCCGGAGAGGTCGGGCTTGCCGTCGTGCCGGCGGGGGATGTCGTCGGACGCGACGATGGCGCCGGTGGCCGCGAAGGCGAGCAGGGTGGTGAGAATGAGAGTGCGTCGTGCCATGTGCGGCATCCTCCGGGTTCTGGTTGCGGACTGTGTTCCGGATTGTAGCCGGAAACTGGCTGGCCGGTCAGGATTCTTCCGGTTCGACGATCCGGTCGGTCCTCGTGTCGCGCCGGATCTCGAACCAGCGCCGGCAACCCAGGGCGTGGAACCAGCGCTCGGTGACGATCCCCTCCTCGTTGTCGTGGTGGAAGGCGAAGTCGAGATCGCGCTCGTCCGGGTCGGTCAGATGGTCCGGTACCCGCCGGATCTCGCCGTGGACGAACTCGTGGACCGAGCGGTCGCCGCAGGTTGGGCAGGGGATGCGCAGGCTCATCGCTAGTGCGTCCCCGCCGACCCGCGGTCGGCCATCGTGCGGTCGCGGGCGAAGCGGTCGAGCCCGAACGGTGCGATGAGCTCCGGAGTCTCGCCGCTGGCGATGAGTTCGGCCATCTGCTCGCCGCCGGCCGGGATCGCCTTGAAACCCCATGTGCCCCAGCCGGTCGTGATGTAGAAGCCCGGCACGCCCGTGCGGCCCATGATCGGCGAGTAGTCGGGGCTCATGTCGCAGACGCCGGTCCACTGCCGCAGCACCCGCAGGTTCGCCATGAAGGGCAGCAGGTGGAGCGCGCGCCGGCACACGTCCTGGACGAAGTCGTGGCTCGAGCGGTACGAGAAGCTGGGCTGCGGGTCGATCTCGGCGCCCAGGAGCATCTCGCCGCGGGCTGTCTGCGAGGCGTAGAAGAAGAGCTCCGACGAAGCGACGATGGGCCCGAACTGCTGCCGGTAGTGGTTCGTGACGAATGCCTGCAGGCGGTGCGTGCGGATCGGCAACCGGAGGCCCGCCATGGCCGCGATGCGGCTGACGTGCCCGCCGACCGCCGAGACGACGGCGCCCGCGGCAACGTCGCCGGCCGCTGTTCGCACGCCGGCGACCCGCTCGCCGTCGAGGATCAGGCCTTCCACCGGCGTGTTCTGGTGGACGTGGGCGCCTCGTTGCATGGCACCCTCGGCGAGTGCCCAGACCACACGGTCGTGGCGAGCGGTGGCCCCCTGCGGGTGGTAGGAGGCGCCCAGCACCGGCCAGCGGCCGCCGCCCTCGATGTCGAGCTGCGGGCAGAGTTCCCGGACCTGCCGCGGTTCGACGAACTCGGTTTCGGCGCCGAACTCGGTGTTCAGTTTCGCCCGCATCCGCTCGGCCCGTACGGCGGCTTCCGAGTGCGCCATCCACAGAATCCCCTTCTGCTGGTGCATGAGCCAGCGGTCGGTTTCCTGTTCCAGGCCGCGGTAGAGGTCGACGCTGCGCTGGTAGAAGCGGACCGCGGCCGGGATGCCGTAGTTGGCGCGGATGATCGTGGTGTTCCGGCCCGAGTTGCCGCCGCCGATGTAGCCGCGCTCGAAGACGGCGACGTTCGTGATGCCGTGGCGGGTCGCCAGGTAGTAGGCGGTGGCCAGCCCGTGTCCGCCGGCCCCGACGATCGCCACGTCGTAGCTCTTCTTCGGCGGCCGCCAGGTCAGCTTCATCTGGCGCTCGACGAACTCGTTCATGCACCGTCCCCGTCGATCTCCGCGAGCGAGCGGGCCAGGCGCCGCTGAAAGGCGGCCGCGAACGGGGCCGGCGTGAGGATGAGGGTCCTCCCGGCCTCGAACCAGAGCTTCGCCGGGATGCCGGCGACCTCGCCCTGGGCGAGGGCGGGCCGCGTGTCAGGCCGGCGCCACTCGCACTCGCGGTCCAGGAACCGCTCGGCCGCGCCTTCCTCGAGCCAGACGTAGCTGAACGCGGTTTCCCGTTCGACGATCGCGTGCGGGTCGCTGGCGACCTCGAAGTCCGGCGACGCCGTCACCAGGAGTTCGTCGGGAGCGATGCGGAAGGCGAGGGCGCCGGCGATCCAGGGCGGCCGCTCGACCAGTGCGTCGAGGGCCTTCGACGTAGCCGACACGCGGGTTGCTTCCAGCCGGCGCAGCAGCGGGGGCTCGGCTGGGGCTTCGGCGGCGAGGTCCGTTGCCTCCGAACGCGCAACCGGGAGCTTACGGATGTTCTCCGGCGTCTCGCTGGCTGTGTCAACCGCGGTTCGAGCCCGTTCTCCGTCCGGGTCGTAGGTCGGGCCGTCGACCCGTCGCGCCGGTCGGCCATCGACCGTGACCTCGCGGGGCAGTTTGCCCTCCGCGTCCAGATAGAGCCAGCCGAGCATCGGCACGCCGCCGTCTGCCGTCGTGCCGGCGTCGGAGGTCACGTAGCCGGCATAGCGGTCGCCGTCATGGATGGCCGCGCCCTCGGCGGAGGGATCGCCCGCTTCCCGGGCCGGAGGCTCGTCGGCCCGGAGCGTGACCAGCCGCTTGTCGAGCGGTTGCTTGTTCGTCCGCAGGATGGCCTGACGGCCAACGAAGTCGCCCTTGTCCAGGTTGACCGCCCACTCGTGGGCGAGCCGGCGCGGGGTCGAGTCGTAGTCCGTGTCCTGGCCGATGACGATGTGACCCTTCTCGAGCCGGAGGCGGAGCAGGGTCTCGAGCCCGTGCGGTTGGACCTTGAACCCGGCGCCCGTGGCCAGCAGCCGCCGCCACAGCCTGGGGGCGTCAGCGGCCGGGTGGTGGAGTTCGTAGGAGAGCTCGCCCGTGAAGCTCAAGCGAACGACCCGGCAGTCGACGCCGGCGATCCGCACCGCCCGATGCCGGCCGAACGCGGGAAGCTCCCGGGCGCCGGCGCGCGCCAGCAGTCGGGCCGCCTGAGGTCCGGTGACGTTGATCGCCGCCAGCGACGCGGTCTGGTTCAGGATGCGGACATCGCAGCCGAAGGCCTCGGCCCAGTCGCGCAGCCACAGCTCGAAGAAGCCGGACCCCCCGGAGGTCGAGGTGAGGAAAAAGCGGTCGCCGGCGCCCTGGTCCGCCTCCCGGCAGAGCATGCCGTCGTCGAGGAGATCCCCGCTGCCGGGCCCCGCGGTCACTTCGCGGCACAGGATTCCGTCGTCTAGCAGGTAAGCCCGTTCGTCCAGCATGAGGACATAGCGGCAGCGGCCGGAACGGATCGTCGCGACCCTGGTGGGGACGATCCGTTCGAGAAACGCTTCGGCGTCCGGCCCGGAGATCAGCATCTTGCCGAGCGAACTCACATCGCCGAGCGAGACACGCTCGCGCACGGAGCGATACTCGTCGTCTCTCCGGCCGTAGGTCCAGGGCCGCCACCAGCCGCCGGCGCGGTCCATTCTCGCGCCCAGGCTCAGGTGCTCGTCGTGGAGAGGCGAGCGGGCGGTCACGGCGGTATGCGCGCCGGCGGCCAGTTCGCGCACCGTCAGTTGCCGGTTGAGCGGCCGGGCGGTGAACGCGGGCTGCAGCCGGCCGCCGCGCTCCAGCAGGAAGCTGCGCAGGTAGGGCAGGCAGACGCCGCCCTGGCAGGTCCCGGTGCCGGCTAGCGTCGCCCGTTTGAGCAGCTCCATCTCGTGGAAGCCGCGCCCCCAGACGCCGTCCAAGTCGGCAACGGTGACGCCGCTGCACGGGCACACCGTTCCCTCCCGGGGGCAGGGCGGTAGTTCCGGTTCCGCCGCGGCGCTGCCGACGACTCGCACCGGCAGGTCGAAGGCCATCCGGGCCAGGGCGTTGCGCGGATTGCGGCCGAGACCGAGGATCGCCGTGTCGCATTCGATCCGCTCTTCGGCGGCGCCGGTGTCGCCGTGCCGCCGGACGACCACCGCCTCGATTCGGCCGCCGCCCTCGAAGCGGACAAGCTCCCAGCCGCCTTCGCCGACCGGGAAGTGCCCGGTCAGTGTGCGTTCCGGCAGCCCCGCTGGCCGCTCACCCACGGCGACGGCACGGCCCAGGTCGATACCCGCGGCCACGAGCTCCGCTGCCCCACGCGCCGTGACCAGCCCCTCCAGATCGCTGCCGGGAACGACGGGCTGAATCTCCGCGGCACCAGTGGCGACGACGATCTCCCGCCGCGGATGGACGTGTAGCACGCGCCCCGCTTTGTCCGAGGCCACGACCAGCGGTCCGGGATAGACGCCGGTGACGTGCTGGCCCTCGCGCGCGTCCAGAGTCACGACATGCAGGCCCGCCTCCCCGGCCTCCCGCGCGGCCTCGCGCCCCGAGTCGCCCTGTCCAATGACGACCGTGTCGCAGTGGACATGACGCACCGGCGCCGCGTTCCCGGCCGATGTCGGTTCCTTGGCCAGCAGGGCCGGTTCCTCGTCGCCGAGGTGTTCGCGCGTCACCTCCATGCCGGCCACGGCCTGTACCTGACAACTCCGCGTGTAGGCGACGCCGTCAACCGTCACGAGGCAGTTCGGGCAGTCACCGCCCGCGCAAAGGCACCCGCCGCCGGTCGGATGCAGACCGGCGCGAACCAGCGCGACCAGCAGGCTGTCGCCCGCCTGCGCCTCGACCCGCCGCCCGTCCACCAGAAGAGTCGCCATCCAGACGGGGATGGTACGACGGATCCGAATGCAGACAGCGACGCCGTCCAGCCCGTGCGGTTCGGGAAGGGGTCAGCTGCCAGGTGCGTCTGAACGAGCGACCGCCGCCGACATCTCCGTAACCGGCGACGGACCGGAGCGAGTGAAGCCGAGTGCGCGCAGCCCTTTCCATCACCTCCCAAGCGCGCACGTCATCCTGGCAGCTGACCCCTTCCCGAACCGTACGGGCGGCACCGCTCCGACGGCGCTACGATTGCGGCCGGCCATGACTCCCTCCCTCTCCGGTCAGGTGATTCTCGTCACCGGTTCGACCCGCGGCATCGGCCGGGCGACCGCCGAAGCCGCGGCCGCGCTCGGCGCCACGGTTGCGGTTCACGGGCGGGAACTCGCCCAGGTCGAGGCGGTCTGCGGCGAGATGGGTTCGGAGAGCGTCCTGCCGCTGGCGGCCGACTTCGACGACGCGGAGAACGCGGCGTCGCTCGTCGACGACGTGGTCGAGCGCTGCGGCCGGATCGACGGCCTGGTCAACAACGCGGGCGGCGGCCGCCCGGTCGCCTTTCGCGGCCTCGACCTGGAGTCCTGGCGTGCGACCCAGCGCGTCAACCTGGAGGCCACGTTCGCTGCGTCGCGCGCCGCCTACAAGGTGATGCGCAAGGCGCGGGGTGGCAGCATCGTGAACATGGCGTCACTGGCCGCCCACGGTCCTGGCGGCTGGATGGGTGCGGACTACGCGGCCTCGAAAGCCGGCATGGTCAGTCTCACCCGCAGCCTCGCCCTCGAGGCGGCCCGGTTCGGCGTCCGCTGCAACGCGGTGTCGCCGGGCTTCATCGAAACGGACATGACGACCGAGCTCTCCGAAGACCAGCGGCAGCGACTGCCCGTGCCGCTCGGGCGCCTGGGAACGCCGGCCGAGGTCGCCGCCTGCGTCACCTTCCTGCTGTCGCCTTTGTCGTCGTACATCACCGGCCAGGTGATTCACGTCAACGGCGGGTTGTCGATGTATGGCTGAGCCA
The DNA here is from genome assembly GCA_027493375.1 of Candidatus Multivorans thiocomprendens. GTDB lineage: Bacteria > Acidobacteriota > Thermoanaerobaculia > Multivoradales > Multivoraceae > Multivorans > Multivorans thiocomprendens. The sequence goes on from JAPVWO010000318.1 coordinate 17,917, forward strand.
CGTCGTGTCGCGGTCACCGGTCTCGGCGTCGCCTGCGCCATCGGCACGGACGTCGAGTCGTTCCGGACCAGCCTGTTCGCCGGTCGCGGCGGCATCGCCAGGCTCGAGTCGCTCGACACGTCGGAGATGAAGGTCGGTATTGGCGGCGAGGTCGATCCGGAGTTCGTCCCGGCCGGGCTCAAGCGCCTGCGCCGCCGGCCGACGGATCGGGCGGTCGACCTGGGCATCGTGACGGCCGCCCAGGCGCTCGAGGACGCGGGACTCATCGACGGCGCTACGCCCTACGAACCCCAGCCGGTGGCGGTGATCCTGGGAACGGCGGTCGGCGCGGCCGAGAGCAACACGACGCTGCAGCAGCGTTTCGCGGAACGCGGCGTCCGCGGCCTGCGGCCGACCAGCGTGCCGCGCGTCATGGACAACGCGATCTCGGGCGGCATCTCGATCCACTTCCGGCTCACGGGCGCCAACTTCGTCGTCATCTCGGCCTGCACGTCGGCGACCAACGCGATGGGGACGGCTTACCGGATGGTGCGGCACGGCTACGCCGACACCGTGCTGACCGGCGGCGCCGACGGCTTCTTCGACCCGTTCTACTACGGCGTCTGGAACAACCTGGGCGTGATGTCGAAGAACCCCGATCCGGCGCGGGCCTGCCGGCCGTTCGACGCCGGCCGCGACGGTTGCGTGCTCGGCGAGGGCGCCGGCATGCTGGTGTTCGAGCCGTGGGAGCGGGCCCGCGGCCGGGGCGCCCGGATCCGGGGCGAGATTCTGGGCTACGGCGAGTCGTCCGACGCCAGTCACATCACCAGCCCCAGCGCCGGGGGCCAGGCGGTGGCGATGCGCGCCGCTCTGGCGTCCGCCGGAGTCGAACCGGCCGATCTTGGCGCCGTGAACGCTCACGGCACCGCCACGCTGGCGAATGACGTCTGCGAGAGCGGGTCGATCCGCGCCGTACTGGGCGACGCGGCCGAAGAGGCGCCGGTCTCCGCCAACAAGTCCTACTTCGGCCACACCCTGGGGGCATCCGGCGCGATCGAGTCGATCGCGGCTCTGCTCGGCATCGAGCAGGGACGGCTGCCCTCGAACCTGAACCTCGAGAACCCCGACCCGGAGTGCCGCGTCCGGCTGGTGGGCGGCGTTCCGGAGCCGCTCGAACGGCCCTTGGTGATGAAGAACAGCTTCGGTTTCGGGGGGAGCAATGGCGTGTTGGTGCTGGGTCCGGGAGGATGATCGCGCGACCGCGGCGTGGGCGGCAGCAACGGCGTGCTGGTGCTGGGCCCCGGAGAGTAGCGCCGCACACGTTCGGTCAATCGGCGATAACCTCCACCCATGGACGCTGACGGCACCGCCGATGTCCTCGTTCGGTTGCGGGACGTGCTGCGCGACAGCGCGGTCGAAGAGCATGACTGGGATGCGGTGGAGGCTGAAACGCCGATCGAGTCGCTCGGATTCGACTCACTGACCATCCTCGACGTGCTCTACGACGTGGAGGAGGAGTTCGGAATCGCGCTCGACCCGAAGCAGGTCGTGAAGACCCGGACCGTCGGCGAGATCATCACGCTGCTGCAGCAGAACGGAGCCTGAGCGCAGCCTCCCGGGCCGGGTGCTCCACCTTCTCGAATACTGGGCGGCGCGGTTGGCGCTGTTCGGTGTCGACCTGCTGCCGCCGGCCGCCGCTTCCCGCTGGGCAGCGGCGCTGGGCTCGCTGTGGTGGACGGCCGACCGGCCGCGGCGCCGCGTAGCGATCTCGAACATCCTGCGCGCGGGCGTGACCAATGACGCCACCGAGGCGCGGGCGATCGGCCGCGGCGCTTCCCGCCACATGGGCATGGTGCTGGTCGAGTCGATGAAGTCGGCGCTCGTGCTCGACGATCCGGAGCGGTTGCGGGTGGACATTCCCGGCGATGTGGCGGCGGCGCTCGAGGATCCGGACCGAGGCCTGATCGTCGTCTCCGGTCACTTCGGAAACTGGGAAATCGCGGGCCAGTGGCTGTCGCGCTACAAGCCGGTCGCGGGCATCTCCCGGCCGATGACCAACCCGCGGGTGCAGAAACTGGCGCTCGAGCGGCGGCAGCGGCGCGCGTTCCGGATGATCCCGAAGTACGACCCGGATCCGGGGCGCTTCCTCAAGCTGCTCGGCGACGGCGAGATCCTGGCCCTGCTGGTCGATCAGCACGCCCGCCGGGGGATCGACGTGCCCTTCTTCGGCCATCCCGCGAAGACCCACACGACCGCCGCGATGCTGCACTTGGTCGCCCGGACGCCGCTGACTTTCCTGGTCTGCCGCCGAATGGCGCCGATGACCTTCGAGCTGAGCCTGTCGCCCTTGATTGAGCGGGCCCGTACGGGTGACCGCGAGGCCGACGTCGAGGCGATCGTCCGAACCCTGAACGCGCGGCTAGAGGAAGCGATCCGCCGCGACCCGGATCAGTACCTTTGGGGCCACCGCCGGTGGCGCGAGAGTCGGGGCGATAGATTGGACGCATGAGCGGACCACCTCGGCCGGGCTCCCTCCGCTGGCTTTCCGGCTCGTTGATCTTCCTCCTCCTGCCCGCCCTCGGCGGCCCCCTTGGCGCGGTACCGGCGGCGGAGCAGGGGGCGGCGTCCGACGACGGCGCCGCGACCCAGCAAGGCGAGTTCGACGAGCAGATCGTCGTCATCGGCCTCGCGCCGCTCGACTACGCGGGCGAATCGCCTGACCGCGTGCCCTGGACGGTCCACCGGGTGGCGCCGCGAGCGCTCGACCTGTCGGCGGTGTCCGGCGTCGGCGCCCTGCTCGAAGCGGAACTGCCCGGAGTGAGCCTGGCGCCCGCGCAGGGCAGCGCCCTGCAATCCGACGTGCTCTACCGGGGCTTCGGAGCCTCGCCGCTCCTGGGCGCGAACCAGGGCCTCTCCGTCTACGAGGACGGGGTGCGAGTCAACGAGGTGTTCGGCGACGTGGTGGCCTGGGACCTCGTGCCGGCGTTCGCGGCGGAACAGGTGGAACTCCTGCCGGGCGCGAATCCGATGTTCGGCCTGAACACTCTCGGCGGGGCGCTCGCCCTGAACACGCGCAGCGGCTTCGATTCGGAGCGATTCGACCTGACGCTCGAGGCCGGTTCCTTCGGCCGCCGGGCGGCCGAGGTCGGCGCCGGCGGCGCATTCGGGCTCGATGACGAATACGGCTGGTTCGTCGGCGGCCGCTCCTTCGAGGAGGACGGCTGGCGCGACTTCTCGCCCAGCTCGCTGCGGCAGGCGCTGGTGAAGCTGTCGCATCGCGGCGAGCGCGAGCGCATCGACTTCGCGGTTGGCGTCGCGGACAACGACCTGATCGGAAACGGCGTGACGCCGGTGGAACTGCTGGAGATCGACCGGGCCGAGGTCTTCACGCATCCGGATCAGACCTGGAACGAGTTGTTCTTCCCGCGGCTGCGGATCGGCCGGATGATCGGACCGGGGCTCGAACTCGAAGCGCAGATCTACCTTCGCGCGAACGACGTCGCCACCTACAACGCGGACGCCTTCGAGGGCGACGACGACGATGACGACGACGACCACGACGACGATGACGACCACGACGACGCTGACGACGAGTTCGACGCGGTCAACAACCAGAGCCGCACCGAGCAGGAAGGCCTGGGCGCCTCGATCCAGATCTCCGGTCTGACCGGTTCGGGTCGCTGGCTCGCCGGCGCCTCGTGGGACGGGGGGCGCGCCGACTTCGCCTTCGAGACGGAACTCGCCTCGCTCACCGACACCAGGACGACGATCGGCAGCGGCATGCTGCTTCCCGGTTCCGAAGTCGGACTGAGAGCCGACACCGGCCATGCCGGCCTGTGGGCGCTGCGGCACTGGACGACTGCCGGCGACCGGCTGACCTGGACCCTCCAGGCCCGCTACAACGACAGCCGGATCGAACTCAACGATCGACTCGGCACGGCGCTTGACGGCGATCACAGCTTCTCGCGGCTCGTGCCCTCGGCGGGCTTCGTCCGGGAGTTGCGAGGAAACGGAAGTTCGTCGATGCTCCTGTTCGGCAACGTCTCGCAGTCGTCCCGCGTGCCGACGCCGGTCGAGCTCACCTGCGCCGATCCGGACGACCCGTGCCGGCTGCCGAACGCCTTCGTCGCCGATCCGCCGCTCGATCAGGTGGTGACGACCAGCGCCGAGCTCGGCCTCCGCGGAGGTGGCCGTTCGCTGCGCTGGAGCGCGGCCCTGTTCCACAGCGAGAGTCGAGACGACATCATCTTCGTCTCGAGCGGCGCCGGCACCAGCGCCGGCTACTTCACGAACGTCGACGCGACCCGCCGGCGGGGGCTGGAGTTGTGGCTGCGCGGCAGCCTCGGCCGGCTGAACTGGGATGCCTCCTGCACGCTGCTCGACGCGGCCTTCCAGGACCGCCTGACGCTGTCGAGTCCGCCGCATCCTCTGGCGGAGGACGGAGAGATCGAGGTCGAGCCGGGCGACTTCCTGCCCGGCGTGCCGCGCCGCCAGTTCCGGGCCGGCGCCGACCTGAGGTTGGGCGACCGCATGGTGCTGGGGGCGCGGCTGCTCGGCGACTCGACCCGCTACCTGCGAGGCGACGAGGCGAACCTTCTGGAGCCGGTCGGCTCGGCGTGGCGCGGCGACCTATGGAGCCGCATCGAACTCACACCGGCGCTCGACCTCGATCTCGAGGTGTCCAACGTGACGGACCGCGAGTACGCGACGTTCGGCGCTCTTGGCGAACCCGACGAGGTGCTCGGCGACGGCTACGAGGATCCGCGCTTCCTGAGCCCTGCCGAGCCGCGCGCGTTCCGCGCGTCGCTCCGGTTGCGACTCTGAAGGCGGCGCGCCACCGGCAGCCAGCACGCTGCTGATAGTGTCCCGTCGGTGCGCGAGAAGGACGGTTGTTCAGTGGCGGGCAGGGTGCTGGCTCTTGCTTTCGCGTTCGCTGCATTCGCCGCGCAGCCCGGCACGGCGGAGGACTGCCGCCCCGAGAGAACCGAGGGCCCGGTGACCATCGAATCCTGCGAGATCGACGGCACCGAATTCAGCCTGTTCCGGGCCGAGGTGGTCGTGCAGGGGGCGATTCCGTCGGCGATCGCGATGCTCGAGGATGCCGAAGCCTGTCCCGAGTGGCAAGGGATCTGCGAAGAGGAACGCGCGACGTCTCTGGAGCAGCCGTTTCAGTCCCTGCGCAGCCGCATTTCCGGCTCGGGACTCTCGAGGCGCGTGACGATCGTCCGTTCGGGCTGGCTGCGTACGAGCGACGGCCGCGTGATCAACGACATAGTCGGCGCGGACGATCTGACGCCCGAGTTCGAGGGCAGGCGCGTGCTCTGCATGCACGTGAGGTGGATCCTGACCCCGGGCGACGAAGAAGGGACAGTCAAGGTCGTCCAGGACACGATCAGCGACCCGCAAGTCCCCGGGGGCCTCGGACGGATGCTCGCCAACCGGGGCGCCATGAACGCGATGATGGAGACCTTCACGAACTTCGGCCCGCAGCTCGCCGACGCGCGGTACGCGAGCGGGCCGGACATCGCGTCCCTTCCGCTCGTGGAAGAGGAGCTGCCGGACCTCGGCGAGGAGTTCGTCGCCTGTCAAGCGGGGCGGCAGTAGCCGCTCGCCGGCGTAGTCGCGTGAGCCGCCGCCGGACCATCACAAGAGCGGCGGTCCTCACGCTGGCCGCGCTGTTCCTGTCGTCGGGCCTTTGGGCGCACGGCGTCGCCGACCAGGACGAGCTCTTCCTGACCAACAACGAGGGTCTGGCGGTCGGGCCCTACATGTACCTGGGCGCCAAGCACATGGTCACCGGGTACGACCATCTGGCGTTCCTGGCGGGGGTCATCTTCTTCCTCTACCGCTTCCGCGACGTCGCGCTCTACGTCACCCTGTTCGCGGTCGGCCACAGCGTCACCCTGCTGGTCGGAGTGCTCGGCGGCATCCACGCGAATCCGTTTCTCATCGACGCGATCGTCGGCCTGTCGGTGGCCTACAAGGCGTTCGAGAACCTGGGCGGGTTCCGGGCTCTGGGGGTCGGCATCGACACGCGAGCGGCCGTGCTCGTGTTCGGCCTCTTCCACGGCTTCGGCCTGGCGACCAAGCTGCAGCCGGTGGAGATTTCGGGCAGCGGCCTGGTCGGCAACATCGTCTCGTTCAACGTCGGCGTCGAGCTCGGGCAGTTCGCCGCCCTCGCCATCATTCTGCTGAGCTTCAACCTCTGGCGAGCCAGCGGCCGCTTCCAGTCTCACGGTTTCGCGGCCAACGCCGCGCTGATGACGGTCGGTTTTCTACTGGTCGCCTACCAGTTGACCGGCTACTTCCTGTCGTGAAGGACGACGGGGCGCCGGAGAGCCATCGTCGTCTCCGCACGGGCGCGTCGCAAGCGGCGGGGAGCGCTTCCGTTCTCGAAGGATCTTGATCGCCGTCGAGTAATCTTGCGGCGAGGTCGGCGGTTCTCGGGTTGCCGGGAGTGTTTCGGATGATCTTCTTTGGGGGGAGGCGATGAGGCGAGCGGCATGGCGCCTGTGGACCGTGGCCGGGATCCTGGCCTTCCCGGTCGGCGCCCAGACGGGAGACGCCGCGAGTGGCGGTGCGGACATCGAACTGTCGCTTCCGGAGGCGGTCGAACGCGCGCTGCGGGACAATCCCATCCTGATCGACGCCAGACTGAGGCGCGGGGTGGAGCGGTTCGACCTGCGGCAGGCCGAGAGACGATTCGTGCCCGAGGTGAGTTTCGGAACGCTGGGCGTTGAACAGACGGGCGATCTCGGCGGCGACGCCGACTTCTACCGGCTGGCGGCCGGCCCCGGCATGTTGCTGCGCTTGCCGACCGGAGGCGACGTGGAGGTAAGCCCCGGCTGGTCCGTGTTCCTCGACGGGTCGGGACAGGCGGTCACGGACGGCGCGGGCGTGCGTCTCCGGCTGCGGCAGCCGTTGCTTCGGGGAGGCGGCGTCAAGGTCGGTACCGCGCCGGTCCGCCTCGCGCGGATCGCCGAGGCGAGTTACGTCCTCGCGTTCGAGGCCGCGACCATGGACGTCGTCACGGCGGTCATCTACGGTTACCGTGCCGTGATCGGGGCCGAGCGCCGCATGGCGATCGACCGGGGAGCGCTTGACCGGACCCGGGCGATGCTGGCCGTGAACCGCGCGCTCATCGACACCGGCCGCATGGCGGCCAGCGCCATTGCCGAGACGGAGGCGGAGGTCGCCCGGGGGGAGCTGGCGCTGATCCGCAGCCGGGATCGCCGCGACAACGCGATCCGCGACCTCAACGTCATGCTGAACCTGGACGGCGGCTCGCGCGTCATCCCCACCGAGTCGGCGACTCTCGATCCGGGGGGGCCTCCACCGAGCCTCGAAGCCGCCCTCGCTCGGGCGCGCATCGGTCACAGCGGCTATCGGCGCGCCCTGCTCGATGTCGAGAGCGCGGCGATCGGCGTGACGCTGGCGGAGAACGACATGCTGTGGGATCTGAGCCTCACGGCGGACGCCGAATGGCGCCGCGAAGGAACGACGGGCGCCGCGGGCGAGTCGCTGGCGCGCGAACTGACGCGGCCGTTCGCGGTGGGCATCGCGGTGTCCATTCCGGTCAACGACGCCTCGGCCAAGGCGCGGCGCCGCAACCGGTTCGCCGCCAGAACGGCGGCGCGCCAGGCGGAGCAGGCTCTCGCCAGCACCGTTCGCCGCATGGAGACGGACGTGCGCAACGGCGTGCGGGCGGCCGGCATCGGCCTTCGCGAAGTGGAGCTTGCGGGACGGGCACTTGAACTCGCGGAGTCGAAACTCGAGGTCGAGGAGCAGAAGCTGCGTCTGGGTCGCACGACGAACTTCCGCGTGACGCAGTTCCAGGCGGACCTGGTACAGGCGCAGGTGAACGAGTTGAGTTCCCGGATCGGCTATCTGAACGCGCTCGCCGCGCTGGACCGTACGGTGGGCGGCACGCTCGACACCTGGAACATCGACGTCGAGGCGATGCAGGAATGAGCGCCGCCCCCTCGCTGCACGGCAACATCCTGGACAACATGGGCGACGGCGTGGTCGCCGTGGATCGCCGGGGCGTGATCACGAGCTTCAATGCAGCCGCCGGCGCGATTCTGGGGATCGCGCCGGACGACTGCCCGGGGCGCCTGTTCACGGACGTGTTCGTCCTCGCCAAAGGGCTCGACCAGTTCACCCAGGCGCTGCTGGACGCGATCAACAGCAGCGAACTGGGCCGCGGCGCCGTCGAGGTCGAGGTCGACGGCGAGCGCCGGGTGCTGACGGTCAACGCGTCCTGGCTTCCCGACATCGAGCTGGAACGGCCCGGCGGCGACGCGGTGAGCACCGGCGGAGTCGTCGCGGTGTTCTCCGACATCAGCGAGGAAACGCGGCTCAAGGAAACCGTGGAGAGCCAGTACGCCGAGCTGCAGAAAGCCTACCGGGACATCGACGAAACGAACGGCGAGCTCTCCGAAGCGCTGCGGCGCGCGCAGATCGTCCGCGCCGTGGCGACCGCGGCGGTTGTGGCCGTGTGCCTGGGGCTTGGCTGGTACGCCTGGGACGCCGGCGGGCCGGACGAAGAGGCCGGTCGCCCGGCGGAGGTTGCCGGCGCGCCGGGGACGTTCGTCGTCAGGGCCGAGCGGATCGTCTCCGAACTGACGGTTCCGGGCCGGCTCGCCCCCGGCCGCGAGACCGACGTGCAGAGTCCGGTGGACGGCGCCGTGGCGGGTTTGCACTTCCGCTACGGCGACGCCGTCGGGGAAGGTCAACTGCTCGTCGAACTCGACGCCTACGAGACCCGCCGCCGCCGCCGCTCGATTCGCGCGCGTCACATCGTCGCCGAGCGGCGGGTCGAGGAGCTGGCGTCGTGGGAGAGCAGCGGCGCCGTCGTCGCCGCCCGAAGGTCCCTCGCCCGCGTCGAGCGCGCGCTGCAACAGCAGCAGCACGGGCTGACGGAAACGGAATTCCTCCTCGACCGGGGCATCGTTCCGAGAGCCGAGCACGACGCCGCGCGGGAGAGGTACCAGAGTCTGCAACTCGACGTGGAGGCCGCGCTGCAGGACCTGCGCGAGGCGCGCCGCGCGGGCGATGCCGAGGCGCTGGAGGCGGCCCGCCTCGAGTCCCGGAATCTCGAGGAGGAACTGCGTGACCTCGACCTCGCGATCGCCGCGGCGAGCGTGCGAGCGCCGACGTCCGGCGTCGTGCTGCGGCCGCCGGCGACGGCGAGCGGCGGCCCGTTGCTGAAAGGAGCGCCCGTGGCGCGGGGTCAGTTGCTGCTCACCGTGGCCGACGTCCGGGCGCTGTCGGTGTCGGCCCTCGTCGACGAGGTCGAGATCGCGACCATTCGGCCCGGTCAACCGGTCGTCGTGACCGCGGACGCTCTGCCCGGCGTCGAGCTCGCGGGCGAGATCGCCAACGTCGCCTCCCAAGCAAGCAATGCCGGCGGACCCGCGGGGCAGCCCGCGCTGTTCGCGGTCGTCGCGGCGCTCGACGACGACATCGACGGCGCGCTTCGCGACGATCTGCGGCTTGGCATGTCGGTCGACTTGGCGGTCGTGACCGAGGATCGCGGCGACGCGCTGCTCGTTCCGATCGAGGCCGTGCGAATCGACGAGCGGGGGCCGACCGTACGCGTTCGGACGCGGGGGACGGACGAGTTTACGACGGCACCGGTCGAGACGGGCCAGACGACCCCCGGGGCGGTCGAAATCGTCGCCGGCGTCAAGCCCGGGGACGAACTGGTGCTGGGCGGGGGACCGGCGCGGGACCTGGACTGAGCGGACCCGGGGGGGTTGCGCCCGGCGCGGGCTAGCGGCGGGTCAGATTGCCGTCGGCGCCGACCGTGAGCTTGCCGTTCAGCGGAAGGTCGGCGT
>JAPVWO010000319.1 GCA_027493375.1 Candidatus Multivorans thiocomprendens
ATCTTCCGTCAGGCGATTCACCTCGACCGCTACGACGCGGTCGTCTGCATGTACCACGACCAGGGCCACGCACCGATGAAGCTCTACGGCTTCGAGCGCGGCGTCAACGTGACGATCGGCCTGCCGATCGTGCGGACTTCCGTCGACCACGGCACGGCGTTCGACATCGCCTGGCAGGGGAAGGCGTTCACCGACTCGCTTGGCCACGCGCTGGACTACGCGTGGAAGCTGGCGGGTCGCGTCGGCTAGCAAGGAACTGGCCGCACACCGGGTGCGCCGGCGCCCCCGGCCGGCTGCCGACGAAGGCGGCCAGGCCAACGCGCCGGCCGTAGGCCGGCTCAGCTTGGTGGCCAGTTCCTTGCTGGCTACATTGATCGGACGGCTAGCAGCTCCTCGAGGCCACGCAGGTTGGCGGCGTTTCTCGTGTAGATGGGCAGGTCGTTGGCCAGCGCGACGGCGGCGATCAGGAAGTCGGCGATGCGCCGGCGGCCGACGGGGTCCCGGCGCAGGAGTGCGGAGTAGATCCGGCCGTAGGCGCGGGCTGCCGCGTTGTCGAACGGCAGGGGGTCCCAGGTGCCGGCGGCCCATTGCAGGCGGTCCTGCCGGCGGGCTCGCTCCTCGTCGTCCTGGCCGGCCGCCAGGGGCCCCACCGTGAGCTCGGCCATCGTGATGGCTGAAACGGCGGACAGGTCCGGCAACTCCAACGGGTCGATCAGGTCGTAGTCGATGATGACGGACGTATCCAGCAGGCCGTGGCTGTCGCCGGCGAGCGTCTGGCTCGCCTGGAGACCGGCCTCGTGCGTCGCCTGGTGGAGAGGCTGTACGGCGGTACTCATGTCCGGCGATTTCCGCCCTGCTGATCGTCCAGCCAGGGATCGATGACGGCGTCGATGTCGGCCCGGAACCGGCCTGCGTCGATTCTGGGAGCGGTTCGCACCGCCTCCCTGAGCACGGCACGGGATACGTAGCGGCGGGCGGCTATGGGCCGCAGTTCGGCCACCGGGGTTCCGTTTCGGGTGATCGTCATCGTCTGGCCTTCCTGAACGGCCCGGAGCACCTTGGCCGAGTCGTTGCGGAGCTGTCTTTGGGTGATCGTTCGCACGCGGCGGATCGTAGCAATTGTAGCGTTTTGTAGCAAGATGGTCCTTTCTGTAGAGTGCAGCTACAGACATAGACGTAGAAACCGACGGAGGTCTCGAATGAGCGGACGAGTACAGGTTCCGGTTGCGGTGGTGCTCCTCATGGCGGTGCTGGCGATTGCCTGTTCTCCCGGTGGGAACGGCGGTGAGCAGGAGGCCTCCGCGGACGCTTCACCGCCGAACATCGTCGTCATCCTGGCCGACGACCTCGGCTACGCGGACGTCTCGATTTACGGCGATCGCCTGCAGACGCCGAACATCGACCGCATCGGCCGGGAGGGGGCCGTGTTCACCCAGGGCTACGTGACGACGCCGGTGTGTTCGCCGGCGCGGGCCGCGCTGCTCACCGGCCGCTACCAGCAGCGGTACGGCTTCGAGTACAACGCCCGACAGGCGCCGGAAGTGCCGGACGTGGGACTCATCGATGGTGAGCTGACGATCGCCGACCACCTGCGGGCGGCCGGCTACGCCACCGGCATCGTCGGCAAGTGGCACCTCGGCTTCAAGGACGAGCACTACCCGACGAACCGGGGCTTCGACGAGTTCTATGGGCATCTCGCCGGCGCCACCCGATTCATCAACCGCCGGACGGAAGGCGCCGTGTCGATGTCGGCCGACGACGAGTTCAGGAGCCGGCCGCCGGAAGACCCGCGCGCCGACCTGGTGGTCAGAGGGACGGAGCCGCCCGCGCCGCCGGAGCGCCGGGCGGGCAACCTGATCGTGCGGGGGCCGGAAAAGACCGTGGTCGAAGAGCCGGCCTACATCACGGACGTCTTCGGCGACGAGTCGGTCGACTTCATCCGCCGGCACGCCGATGAGCCGTTCTTCCTCTACTCGGCGTTCAACGCGCCGCACTCGCCGTTCCAGGTCACGGAGGAGTACTACGACCGGTTCCCCGACGAGGAGCACGAACTGCGGCGGATCTACTTCGGCATGATCGCCGCCCTCGACGACGCGGTCGGCCGCATCCTGGACGCCCTGGACGAGACGGGGATCGCCGACAACACGCTCGTCGTCTTCCTCTCGGACAACGGCTGTGCCGGTTACTTCCCCGGGCTGTGCTCCTGCGAGCCGCTCTCCGGCGGCAAGCTGACCTACTACGAGGGCGGCGTCCGCGTGCCGTACCTGTTGCGCTGGCCGGCGGCGGTCGCGGCGGGGACCACGATCGACGCGCCGGTGTCGACGCTCGACATCCTGCCGACCGCCCTGGCCGCCGCCGGAGGCGCGGCGCCCGCGGATCTCGAACTGGACGGACGCGACCTGATGCCGCTTCTCGACGGGTCGGCCGAGGCGACCGGCCACGGCCGCCTGGTCTGGCGGAACTACCCGACCGTCGCCGTCCGCAGCGGCGACATGAAGCTGATCAAGCCGAACCAGGACGCGCCCGGCGGCTTCCTTTACGACCTGTCCGTCGACGTTCGGGAACAGACCGATCTGGCCCCGGAGCGACCGGAGGAGGTCGCCAACCTCGAAGCGGTCATCGAGGAGTGGCGTTCCATCACGGTGGAACCGGCTTGGACCCGGCGCCGCCCGGTCGTCTACTCGATCTGCAACATCGAGCCGATCGGCTTCGAGAACTAGCCCGCCACTGAACCACTGTCTCGCCGGCACCCGGAACGATTGCTACGCTTTCTTCGTTACAAGGGCTGAGTCCAGTTCATCGATGTGGCCGGCGATGCGTCGACCGGGGGCGCGCTGCTGCCGACGCCAAGCAGCGAGGAGGAGAAAGGGAATGACGATCTCTCTGGACACGGTGTTCGGTCGAAAGTGCGGAACCGCTGCGGTGCCGGCGGCGCTCGCGATGGCGGTGGCGCTCGGAGTATGCGACCGGGCCGCGGGTCAGGACGTCTCGGAGAAGGGAGGCGAGCCGACGGGGTCCAGCGCGGACGTGACGCCGGACTGGCAGATCGTCGAGGACTACCTCGAGCGCCAGAAGGCCTGGACGGAGCAGGTTCGGCGAAAGGTGCTCGCCGGGGTTCCGGACGATCTGCCGTCTTCGGGCGTCGGCGAAAAGGCGAGCAGCCCGCGATCGCGGATCGTGGTGATACCCGCGTCGGGAGACGGTCTGCCGTCCCAGGCCGAGATGGTGGAAGCGCTGCGAGAGGCGACCGAGGGCCGGAACAGCGACGGCAGCCTGGACGCACAGCTTCCGGATGAGGGTTCACGCGCCCTCGTGGACGAACTCCTGCGAGCGGCCGCCGGCGGACAGGGTGATGTGAAGGTCGTGAACCTTCGGTCCACGGACGGGGAGTCGTCTTCTGGCGCCGGGGAGACCGCGGCCGATGGGCGGGATCGCCAGGGGCAGGCAGCGCTCGACGGCGCCGCACCCGGTCAGTCGGAACCGCCGGACATCGGGCGTGCCGCCGCCGCGGCCGTGGCCATTCTGGAGCAGGGCGGGGCTCACGAGAAGACGGTCGAGGCGGCCGAGTTCCTCGTCAACCATGCGGCGTCGGCGTCGGCGTCGGCGTCGGCGTCGGGAGGTGAAGAGTACGCCTCCCTCGGAACCAGAGCCCTTCTCGAGTTCGCGCCCGACCATCAGGGGTGGCGGTTCATGCTGCCGCGACTGCATACGGTGTCGCGTTTCGGCCAGGACAGAGGCGTCGCGGCCGAGGCGGTCTTCGAGGTGTTGGCCTCGGAGGCCCAGGATCCCGTGCTGCGTGCCGCGGGGCGCTACTACGTCGCGGCCGGACGGATGCAGGCGGCCAACGCCGGCGGTTTGCCGGAGGAGGAGCGCGCCGCCGAGCGTCAGGGCGCTCTCGACGCGGCTTCGGGCTTGAGCGCCGGAGTGGAGGGAGAGCTTCTCCTCGGCGGCGGCCTGACCCTCGCGGAAGCCGAGGCGGACCTCATCCGCGGCATCCGCCACGGGACCGTGGGCAGCAAGGTCCCGGACCTCGTCGGCAGCCGGCTGGACGGCGTCGAAGAGCGCCTGTCCGACTACGAGGGCCGCGTGGTCCTTCTCGATTTCTGGGCCACTTGGTGCGTCCCGTGCGTGGCCGCGTTGCCGCAGAAACGCCAGTTCGTTGCCGACCTCCCCGCTGACCGATTCGCTCTGTTGTCGATCAGTGTCGATGCCGAACTCGAAACCGTGACCGGGTTCCAGGAAGACGAGCCCATGCCGTGGTCGAACTGGCATGTCGGCATGATGAGCGACGTCACCGGGACCCTGAACGTCAACTCCTTTCCCACCTACATTCTGCTCGACGAACAGGGCGCTATTCTGGCGAGGAGTCAGCATCTCCCGGAGGACTTCGTGTCGTTGATCGAAGCGACGGCCGAGGGCGCTGCCCAGAGCATCTCCGACGCGATCGCCGAGGACTACAGGACCGAGCTGAAGGCGCTCTTCGAGCACTTCCACCGCAATCCGGAGCTCTCCTTCCTCGAACACAAGACGGCGGCTCGGCTCGCCGAAGAACTCCGCAAGTCCGGCGTCGAGGTGACGGAGGGGATCGGCCGCACCGGGATCGTCGGCATGATGGCGAACGGCGAGGGACCGCTGGTTCTGGTGCGGGCCGACATGGACGGCTTGCCGGTGGAGGAGAAGTCCGAGCTGTCGTACTCCTCGACGGTCAGGCAGGTCGATCTCTCCGGCGAGGAGGTCCCGGTCATGCATGCCTGCGGCCACGACATGCACATCACGACGATGGTCGGCGTGGCGCGGCGGCTTGCCGCGATGCGCGACCGGTGGTCGGGCACGGTCATGTTCGTCGGTCAGCCGGCGGAAGAGCGGATCATGGGCGCCCGGGAGATGATCGAGGACGGCCTGTACGAGCGCTTCGGCGTGCCGGACTACGCGCTGGCGCTTCACGTGTCGGCGGGCAGGCCAGCGGGGAAGATCGAGGTGCCGCCGGGCCTGCTCGCGTCGTCGTCCGACAGCGTCGACATCACGGTGTTCGGCGTCGGCGCGCACGGGGCGTCGCCTCACCGGGGCAAGGACCCGATCTACATCGCGGCGCAGCTCGTCGTCGCGCTCCAGGGCATCGTGAGCCGTGAACTCAACCCGCTCGATCCCGGCGTCGTGACGGTCGGCGCGATCCACGGCGGCTTCAAGCACAACGTGATCCCGGACCGGGTTGAACTGCAGCTCACGGTGCGGGCGAACCGGGAGGAGACGCGGGAGCAGTTGCTTTCGGCCATCGATCGGATCGCGGAGGGCGTCGGCAGGGCGGCTGGACTTCCGGCGTCGCTGCTGCCGAAGGTGGTGCGCACGAAGGAATCGACTCCGGTCACCATGAACGACCCGGAACTTGCGGCCCGGGTGCGGACCGCGATCGCCGCCGGCATGGGCGAGGACGTGTTCTTCACGGCGCCGCCCTCGGGCATGGGCGCCGAGGACTTCGCCTACTTCCTCCGCACGGAGCACAAGGTGCCCGGCACCTACTTCAACGTCGGCGGCACGGACCCTGCCGACCTGGAAGCGGAGGCGGCCGGCGGACCGCGGGTTGCCGGCCACCATTCGCCCTTCTTCCGGATCGAGCCCGAACCCTCGATTCGGGCCGGGGTCGAGGCGATGACCCTGGCCGTCCTCGACCTGCTGCGTCCGTAGCGGTGCCCCGACCGGAAGGCCCCTTCGAACCGATCCCCGAGTCGGCGCTCCGGGAGGTGCTGGCCGAACTCGAACGCCTCTACCCGGACGCCGACTGCGAGCTGCGCCACGAGAACGCGCTGCAGCTCCTGATCGCGACGATCCTCTCGGCCCAGTCGACCGACGTGCGCGTGAACCAGGTCACCGAGACGCTGTTCGCGCGCTATCGCAGTGCGGAGGAGTTCGCTGCCGCCGACCCGGCGGTCTTCGAGCAGGAGATCCGCAGTACCGGCTTCTTTCGCCAGAAGACGAAGAGCGTGCTCGGCGCCGCGCGGAAGATCGTCGCTGACTTCGGCGGCGAAGTGCCGGACACGATAGAGGAACTGATCACGCTCCCCGGCGTGGCGCGCAAGACCGCGAACGTGGTGCTCGGCACCTGGTTCAGGAAGCCGGTGGGAGTCGTCGTGGATACACACATCGGTCGTCTCGCTCGCCGGCTGGGCATCACCCGCGAGACGGACCCGGTGAAGGTCGAGCGCGACCTGATGCGCCGGTTGCCCCAGGACAGGTGGATCTTCATGGGCCACGCGATCATCTGGCATGGCCGGCGCGTCTGCTCCGCGCGCCGGCCCGATTGCGCGAACTGCACGCTGGCCGACTGGTGTCCGCGCAACGGCTTGGCCGACGTGTAGTCGGTAGTTGCCGGCTGAGCCGGGGCCGGAGGGGAGGTCCCCGGGGCCGCTCACGCTGGTAGGCTGCCGCGAGTCCAGATGGGGGCGGCGAATCCAGTAGGTCCGGTGCTTCACTGCGCGCTCTTCTGCCTGGCGGTCGCGGCAGTGCTGATAGCCGGCCCGCCGCCGGAACCACCGCCGTTCTATGCGATTCAGAACGTGCGGGTCGAGGTCGGAGACGGCACGGTGCTCGAACGGGCGACGGTGGTCATCGAGGAAGGGACAATCACTGCCGTTGCCGCGGACGCGGCGACCCCGGCTCATGCCTGGGTCATCGACGGCGAGGGACTCACGGTCTACCCGGGGCTGATCGACGCGATGGGCAAGCTGCCGCAGCCGCGGCGGCCTCCCGGGGGCCCGGGAGCGGGCGCGGCGGGGCCGGCCGGCCAGCGGCGGCGGCCGGAGCCCGATCGAGCCCTGCCGCGCGGCCCGGAAGACCGCCCGATGACCACTCCCTGGAAGCGGGCCGCCGATGACCTGGCGCTGGACGCGGAGGCGGTCGAGACCTGGCGCAAGGCGGGGTTCACTTCGATCGCGGCAACGCCGGGCGACGGGCTGTTCCCGGGCCGGCTGTCGCTGGTTCGGCTGGGCGCTCCCGGTCGCGATCCGGAACACCAGGTGGTCGCCCCCGAACTGGCCCAGATGGCAACGCTCAGTAGTGGCGGCGGCTTCGGCTCCTACCCCGGATCGCTGATGGGCAGGGTCGCCTACTTCCGGCAACTGCTGCTGGACGCGGCTCACTACGCCGCCACGGTCGCCGCCTACGAGGCCGATCCCGCAGGCTGGCGGCGGCCCGATTTCGATCGAACCCTGGCGCCTCTGGCGGCCGTCGCCTCGGGCGAGGAACGGATCCTCCTGCCGGGGTCGAGCTACGTCGAGATCGATCGGGCGCTCCGGCTCGGCGAGGGACTCGGTCTCGACTTCACGCTCTACGGAGGCCAGGAGGGTTACCGGCGGGCCGGCGAGCTCGCGGATGCCGGCGTCGCGGTGCTGGTCGACGTCGACTGGCCGGTGCCGCTGCCGGAGCGTGACCGGGATCCGGACGCTGACCGGCCGCTCCGCGAGATCCTCCACGAGCGGCTGGCGCCGACGACCCCGGCCGAACTGGTCGAGGCCGGCGTGCCGTTTGCCTTCAGTTCCGGCGGCGCGAACGGCGCCGACGACTTCCTGGCCGGCGTGCGCCGGGCGATCGAGGGCGGCCTCGAACCGGCCCGGGCGCTTCAGGCGCTGACCCGGGACGCGGCGGCGGTCCACGGCCTGGAAGACCGGATCGGCACGGTTGCCGCGGGAATGGCGGCGGACCTCGTGCTGGCCGACGGTTACCCGTGGGAGGATTCGGTGCGGGTGCAGGCGGTGTTCATCGACGGCGTCGGGTACGCCGTGTCCGGCCGTGAAGAGGCCGGGGACGGCGGCGAGGAAGGCGGTGGTTCCGAGACGGAGGGCGAAGGCGCTCAAGACGCCGCGTTGGCCGAGGAGCCGGAGGAGGCGCGGCCGCGGGGACGCCGCGGTCCCGGTGGTCCGGGCGGCCGTCGCGGCGGGTCGAGCGAGGCACCCGCGCCGATGCGGCTGGCCGAGGTCGCGGAGAGGTACGCGGAAGTCGCTGGCGACGGGGTGGTCCCGATGACCGGTCCCTACCGCGAGGACGACGTGCTGGCGATCGTGGGCGGGACGGTGCTGACGATGGCCGGCGAGACGATCGAGAACGGCACGGTCGTTGTGCGGGAAGGTCGCATCGCCGAGGTCGGCAGCGGCGTCGGGCCGCCGGCCGGAGCGCACGTGATCGATGCCGACGCCGGCTACGTCATCCCGGGCATCTTCGACGCCCACTCGCACATCTCGACCGCGGGAGGCGTCAACGAGGGCAGCCTGGCGGTGACTTCGATGGCGCGGATCGAGGACGTGGTCGATCCGACCGACATCGCGATCTACCGGGCGCTCGCCGGTGGGGTCACGACGGTGAACGTGCTTCACGGCAGCGCGAATCCGATCGGCGGCCAGAACCAGCTATTGAAGCTCCGCTGGGGCGAGAACGCGGACGGTCTGCGTTTCGAGGGCGTGCCTACGGGCATCAAGTTCGCGCTCGGCGAGAACCCGAAGCGGTCACGGTCCTTCGGCCCGGGGCCGCGCCGCTACCCGGCGAGCCGGATGGGCGTTCTCGACGTCATCCGGGACGCGTTCACGCGGGCCGCGGAGTACCTGGACGCGTGGACGCGCCATCGCGAGGCGGAGGCCGCCGGCCGGCGCAGCCGGCCGCCCGCGCGGGATCTGGAACTCGAGCCCCTGGTCGAGATTCTGGAGGGCGAGCGGCTGGTGCACGCCCACAGCTACCGGGCAGACGAGATCCTCCAGTTGCTTCGGCTGGCGGAGGAACTCGGATTCCGGATCGCCACGCTGCAGCACGTGCTGGAGGGCTACCGCGTGGCGGACGAGATCGCGGCCCACGGCGCCGGCGCCTCCACCTTCTCCGACTGGTGGGCCTACAAGGTCGAGGCCTACGAGGCGATTCCGCACAACGCGGCCCTGATGGTGGATCGCGGCGTCCTGGTCTCGGTCAACTCGGACGACGCGGAGGAGATGCGCCACCTGAACCACGAGGCGGCCAAGGCGGTCAGGTGGGGCGGCCTCTCCGACGATGAGGCCCTGGCCCTGGTCACGATCAATCCGGCCCGCCAATTCGGCATCGAGGACCGCATCGGTTCGATCGAGGTCGGGAAGGACGCCGATCTCGTGGTCTACGACCGGCATCCACTGAGTTCCTACGCGGTCGTCCAGACCACCCTGGTGGACGGCAAGGTCTACTTCGACCGCGAACTGGACCGGCGCCGGCGGGAGCAACTGGCTGCGCTCGAGCAGTCCTTGACCGAGCCCACGGGTGAGGACGGCGGAGACGAGCCATGATCCGTATGCGCGGAATCGTGCAGGCGGGATTGCTGGCGCTGGCCCTGACGGCCTTCGCCGCGCCGGCGGCGGCCCAGACGCTGGTGATCGAGGGCGGCACGGTGCATCCTGTTTCGGGCGCTGCCTACACCGGCGCGGTCGTCGTGCGGGATGGCGTGATCGAGGCGGCCGGACCGGACGTCGCCGTGCCCGAGGATGGCGAAGTGATCGATGCCCGCGGCCTCCACGTCTATCCCGGTCTGTTCAATGCCTGGACGGTCCTCGGGCTGGTCGAGATCGACTCGGTTCCCGCCACGCTGGACCAGGCGGAGCTGGGCGACACGCCGCATCTGCTGGCGGTCGAAGGGGTTCATCCCGCGAGCGAGATCATTCCGGTGACCAGGGAGAACGGCACGACGCACGCGTTGACGGCGCCCAGCGGCGGACCCTGGGCGGGCCAAGCGTCGGTCATCCTGCTCGACGGCTGGACGGTGGAGGAGATGGAAGTCGAGAAGAGCGTCGGCGTGGTGCTCGAATGGCCGAGCCTCGAGACCCGCGAGTTCGACTTCTCGACCTTCAGCGTTCGGGAGAAGAAGTTCTCCGAGGCGAAGCGGGACTACGACCGGACCGTGGACGAACTCGACGACTGGATCGAGGCGGCGCGCCAGTACGACCATGCGCGTTCGAACGCCGGGGCCGGAACGGCGGTGGAGCAGGACCACGCCCTCGACGCGGTCGCGCGGGTGGTTCGGGGCGAATTGCCGCTGCTGGTCGTCGCCGATCGGGCCCGGGCCATCCGTGACGCCGTGGCGTTCGCGGAAGCGCACGGTCTGCGGCTCGTGCTGGCCTCGGGACGCGATGCGGCGAAGGAGGCGGACCTGCTCGCCGAGAAGAAGGTGCCGGTCATCCTGAACTCGGTTCAGGCGCTGCCGGCCGAGGAGGACGACCCGTACGACGGCCCCTTCGCCGCGCCGGGCGAACTGCATCGCGCCGGCGTTGCGATCGCTTTCGGCACCTTCGACGCGTCGAACGCGCGGGCCCTGCCCTACGAGGCAGCCACGGCCGTCGCCTTCGGTCTCGAACGGGAGGCAGCGCTCCGGGCGCTGACGCTGGGCGCGGCGGAGATCCTCGGGCTGGACGATCGTCTGGGCTCGATCGATCCCGGGAAGTGGGCGAACCTGATTGTCACCGACGGCGACCCGCTGGAGGTGCGGACCGTGGTTCGGCACGTGATCGTCCGTGGCCGCGACGTGAGCCTCTCGAACCGCCACAGCCGCTCGTACGAGCTGTACCGTAGCCGGCCGGCGCCTCCGTAGCCACCAAGCGGAGCCGGCCTGACGGCCAGCGGCCGCAGCCCTAGGGCTCCTGGTTGGACTCCGTCTGCTGCTCCTGCGCCTGGAGCATCTCGACAACGCGCTGGGTCAGGTCGACCCGGGCGCTGGCGTGGAGCACGCCGCCGATGCTGGCGTTGAGGATCAGGTCGTAGCCGTTCTCGTCGATCAACTGCTGAACGATCGGACGCAGGCGTTCGTTGATCTGCTGCAGCGTTTCTTCCTGTCGCTTCGCCGCGCGGCGTTCGGCGTCGTTGGCCAGGCGCTGGGATTCGCGTTGCAGGTCCTCGATCTGGTGCTGGATGCTCCGCAGTTCGTCCGGCCCCCTGCCGGCGGCGCTCTGGCGCAGCGCCTCGACGCGGCCGGCGTTGGCTTCCAGCGCGGTCCGCGTCTCCGTCTCGATCTGCTGGAGGAACTCCGCGAGCGCTCTCCCTTCACGAGCTTCGGCGACGACCAGTTCGACGTTGATCGAGGCAACGCGGGTTGCCTCCTGGGCGTGGAGCGCCGGCAAGACGGCGGCCGTCAGGAGGGCGGCGAGCGAGCAGACGATGAGGCGGCGACTGGTCATTTGGTCTCTCCACCGGGGGTGTAGATCGGCATCGGGAACGGCGTCACCTTCCGGCTCTCCGGGCGGTCGAGGTCGCGGATCCGGGCGGTCCCCTGCTTGGTGACCTGGTCGATGCGCAGGACGGAGTGCATGGGCAGGTACGTCCGCTGGACGCCCTTGAACTCGCGCTGGAGCCGTTCCTCCGAGGGGTCGACGACGACCTGGGTCCTCTCCCCGAAGACGAGTTCGCCGATCTCGACGAAGCCGAGCAGGCCGCCCTGGGAGACCGAGCGGGCGTAGACCTCGTAGATCTCGCCCTGGCTCAGGAAGGTCACCCGGTAGATCAGGTCGTCGGACACGGGCTACTTGGGCTGCTGGAGTTTGGCGAACGCGGCGGCCATCACGTTCAGGCCGCTCGATTCCTTCTGGCGCTGGCGGTACTTCTTGTAGTCCGTCTTGGTGCCGCCGAGTTGCGATCCGGGTGGCGCCAGACCCAGGCGGCGGCGCTTCCGGTCGATGCTCTCGATCATTACCTTGATCTCGCGACCGGGGTGATACGCGCGCCGGGCCAGGTTTCCGTCGGCCCCCTTCACCGCCGACATCGGCAGGAGCCCGGTGAGCCCGGGCTCGAGCTCCACGAAGATGCCGAAACGCGACACCTGCTCCACCTTGCCTTCGACCTCGGCGCCCTCGACGTATTGCTTGCCGAGGTTCTTCCAGGGGTCGCTTGCGGGTACCTCGCGCAGCGAGAGGGCGATCCGTCGCCGTCTGGGGGCGACTTCGACCACCCAGCCCTCGATCTCCTCGCCGACGGCGAACTCCGGCGCGCTCATCGACTTGCCGATGGGAAGCTGGGAAGTGTGGACAAGGCCGTCGAGGCCGGGCGCCAGCTCCACGAAGAGACCGAACTCGCTGTGCCGGACCACCTTGCCCTTGAACTGTTCGCCGGCGGTGAAGCTCTTCGCCGTCTCCTTCCAGGGGTCGGCTTCCAGCGCCTTCATGGACAGCGAGATGCGGGAGCTGCGTTTGCCGTTCTTCTTCTCGACCTTGGTCACCACGGCTTCCACGCGCTGCCCGACCTTCAACAGGTCGCCGGGTTCTCCCGACCGGGTCCGGGAGATCTGGGTCCGGTGAACGAGGCCGCCGACTCCGCCGCCGAGATCGACGAAGGCGCCGAAGTCGGTCACCGAGGTCACCTTGCCGCTGACGGGCTCGCGGGATTCCTGCTTTTCGCGAATCTCGTCGAGCGCGCGCTTGCGCTCGTTGCGGATCGCCGGTCGCCGGGTCAGCACGATCCGCCGCCCCGCTTCCTTGATCTCGAGAACGTGGAAGGTGTACGTGTTGTTCACGTACTGCGCCGGCGGCTTGGGGCGGTTGCCGAGTTCCATCAGCGATCGCGGACAGAACGTCGTGACGCCTTCCGAGACGATGTGGAAACCGCCCTTGTTCCAGCCGATGACCTTGCCCTCGACGGGGTTCTTCGCTTCGAGCGCGGCTGCGAAGGGAACCGCGGACGGCGCCAGTGGGACCTCGGGCTCGGCTTTCGCCTCGGGTTCGGAAGCGGCGTCGGCCTCGGCTGCGAGTGCGGGCTCCTCGGCCGGGTCGCTCTCGGCAGTGGCCTGGACCTCAGGCTCGGCTTCCGGCTCCGTTTCAGGCGGCGCCGCGGTTTCCGCCGGGGAGGCTTCCACGGCAGCCTCATCCTCCGACGGCGGCTGAGCGAGCGCGTGATCGTTCGTCTCAGTCATGGTGAGGAGGAGAAGAAGGGGCCGCGGCTTCGGGGCGCGGCGGCGGCGTTTGGCCGGAGGGAGATTGTAGCACCGCGACCAAAGAGAAGGGCCCTGCCGAAGCAGGGCCCTTGAGTCGTGGGTCCGGGAGACCGGGTCAGGCGATGTCGATCTTCCTCGCCTTCGCCTCCTCGGCCTTGGGGATGGCGATGTTCAGCACCCCGTTCTCGAACTCGGCGCCGACTGCCGCGACGTCGACGTCGCTCGGCAGGTTGAAGCGCCGCACGAAGCGACCGTAGACGCGCTCGACCCGGTCGGCGGTCGCGCCCTCGTGGCTGGCCTGGCGCTCGCCCGACAGCGTGAGGGTGTGGTCCTCGACCGTGAGGTCGATGTCGGCCTTGGTCAGACCGGGGAGATCGACGGCGAGGGTGTAGGCCTCGTCGGTCTGGGTGAGGTCCGCGGCCGGCCGCCAGGTCATGGCGGCCGACTCGGCCCCGTCGTGGCCGGCCACGCGGCTCAGGACGGGCGAGAAGAAGTCGTCGAGCATCGCCTTGCCGAAGAGCGGCTCGAAGGCCCCGATCAGGGGACGGTGAAACGGAGTGTGGCGAATCAGGCTACGGGTCATGGTCAAGTCCTCCTTGAGTTGATTCGTTCGATCCAGGCGTCGGCGCAGGTTCGGCCGCCGACGACTCAGGATTATGAGTCAAGGAGAAGCAGATGTCAACTATCTGATCGCAAGCGAGTCAGGTTTCAGTTCGGCAGCGTGACGCCGGTGACGGCGCCCAGCGTGGGGCCGATCTCGGCGTGGAGGACGAGGTCGGCGATGCCGTCGAGGTCGGTGGCCTCGCGGTTCAGGATGACGAGCCTGCCGCCGGCCTGCTTCGCCAGCGCCGGGAAACCGGCCGCGGGATAGACGACGAGCGAGCTCCCGATGGCGAGGAAGAGGTCCGCGGCCAGCGTCGCTTCATGGGCGCGCCGCATCGCCTCTTCCGGCATCGCCTGGCCGAAGGAGATCGTGGCCGTCTTGATGATTCCGTCGCATGCGTCGCCGGCCAGGTTCTGTCGCGTGCAGACGGGCAGTTCCTCCCGCTCCCTGAAGGCGGCGACGATGGGCCCCAGCTCGTAGCGCTTGCGGCACTCGAGGCACGCCGCGTAGGTGGCGTTGCCGTGGAGTTCGATCACTTCGTCGTCGGGGATGCCCGACTCCTGGTGCAGGCCGTCCACGTTCTGCGTGATCACTGCCAGGAGCTTGCCCTGGCGCCGGAGTTCGGCCAGGGCCAGGTGACCGCGGTTCGGTTTCGCCTGGCCGATCGTGCGGTCGCTGCCGATCTTGCGCCGCCAGGACTCGCGCCGCGCGTCTTCCGAGGCCATGAACTCGCTGAAGTCGATCGGCCGATACTTGGTCCAGATTCCGCCCGGACTCCGGAAGTCCGGGATGCCGGATTCCGTGCTGATTCCCGCGCCCGTGAAGGCGACGATTCGGGACGCTTCCTTGAGCATGTGTTGGAGGTCCTGTAGCTGGTTCATAGCGTTTTGCGCCTCGCTTCGTAGATCAGGCGTTCGAGCTCCTGCGCTTGGCTCATTCGTGTCTCCAGGTTTTGTCGACCGGCTCGGAGAGTCTACGGGTCGTTCTCTACCGACCGGTCGGTCTGTTACACTGCCCGCCTGCCCATTGCGAACTGGGCCCGCCATCAAGCTGGATAAAGCCGGCCACGCCGGAGGATAGAGGGTCAGTATGTCTTTCCACGCCTTTTCCGGGACCGACACCTACCTTGCATCGCCCGAGCTGAGGGACTCGGTCAATGTCGCCTCGGCTCTCGAGAAGCCGCTCCTGGTGCGGGGTGAACCCGGCACCGGCAAGACGGTGCTCGCCGAGGCGATCGCCGAGAACCTGGTCATGCCGCTCCTGACCTGGAACATCAAGTCGACGAGCAAGGCCCAGGAGGGCCTCTACGTCTACGACACGGTGCAGCGGCTCAACGACGCCCGCTTCGGCGACAAGGACATCACCGACATCTCCCAGTACATCAAGTACGGCCCCCTCGGCCAGTCCTTCCTCGCCGACCAGCGGGTGGTGCTGCTGATCGACGAGATCGACAAGGCGGACATGGAGTTCCCGAACGACCTGCTGCACGAGCTGGACCGGATGAGCTTCTTCGTCCACGAGACGGGCAAGCAGCACGAGGCGAAGTTCCGTCCGATCGTGGTCATCACGTCGAACAACGAGAAGGAACTGCCGGACGCCTTCCTGCGCCGCTGCGTGTTCCACTACATCGCCTTCCCGGACAAGGCGGAGATGGAGGACATCATCCGTGTCCACCACCCGGACGTCGAAGCCGAACTCCTGCGGCAGGTTCTGCTTCGGTTCTACTGGCTCCGCGACCTGCCCGAGTTGCGCAAGAAGCCGTCGACCAGCGAGCTGATCGACTGGATCGCCGCGCTGCGCCGCGGCGGTGTGAGCACGGAGTCGATCGAGAGTGAGCTACCCTTCCTGGGAGTCCTCATGAAGCGGGAGAACGACCTGGAAGCGGTCATGGCCGCTCATCGTCGCGGCCGCGTCAACTGACCCCGTCCACGAGGCTTGACCAGGGGCCGAACCGATGTTCGTCGACTTCTTCTACCACCTGAGGGGCTACGGCCTGAAGGTGACGATCACCGAGTGGCTGTCCCTGATGAAGGCGCTGGCGATCGGCCACAGCCGGGCGGACCTGCACGTCTTCTACAATCTGGCCCGTTGCCTGATGGTCAAGCGGGAGGCGGACTTCGACAACTACGACCGCGCCTTCGCCTCGTTCTTCATGGGCGTCGAGAACCACTTCGACATCAGCGACGAGCTGCTGGAGTGGCTGTCCAAGCCGGAAATGCCTCGCGAGCTGACCGACGAGGAGCGGGCGAAGCTCGAGGCGCTCGACCTGGACGAACTCCGCGAGCGCTTCAAGGAACTGCTCGACGAACAGAAGGAGCGCCACGACGGCGGCAATCGCTGGATCGGGACGGGCGGCATGTCGCCCTTCGGCCACGGCGGCGAGCACCCGACGGGGGTTCGCATCGGCGGCGCCGGCGGCGGCCGTTCGGCGGTTCAGGTGGCGACCGACCGCCGCTTCCGCAACCTGCGCTCGGACCGCATCCTGGATACCCGGCAGATCGGGCTGGCGCTGCGCCGGCTGCGCAAGCTGGACAAGGACGAGGGGCCTGAGGAACTCGACGTCGATGAGACGATCGACAGCAGCGCCCGCAATGCCGGTGAGATCGACCTCGTGTTCCGGCCGCCCAAGCGCAACCGGATCAAACTGCTGCTGCTGATCGACGTCGGCGGCTCGATGGACCCGCACACCCTGCTCTGCGAGCGGCTGTTCTCCGCCGCGCACAAGGCGAACCACTTCAAGAAGTTCGAGTTCAAGTTCTTCCACAACTGCGTGTACGAGAACCTGTACACGGACATCAGCCGCTGGAAGGGCGAACCGACTTCCCGGATCCTGAAGCGCCTGGACCACACCTGGTCGGTCTGCCTGGTCGGGGACGCCTGGATGAGTCCGTACGAACTGACCCACACCGGCGGCGCGATCGACTACTACCACACGAACCAGGTCACCGGCCTCGACTGGCTCCGCAAGTTCCGCGACCGCTGTCCGAACTCGATCTGGCTCAACCCGGAACCCCGGCGCATCTGGAACGCACCGACCATTCACCTGATCCGGCAGGTCTTTCCGATGTTCGAGCTGACCATCGACGGTCTGACCGAGGGCATCGACGTGCTGCGCGGCATCCGGCCGAATCGCGCTCTGGCCGCCTGAGCCGGGCGACGCCTGGCCGCCGCGGCGCCGCGATGCCGGAATGACGGGCGGATCCGAGGGGTTACACTGTCCCGATGGACGACAAGCCCACCGGCGGGGGCCGGCCCGAGGAGAGGTCGCCGGAGGAGCACGAGCCGGAAGCGATCGAACCGGACGTTGGCGGCCCGCGCTTCGATCTTCCCCTGGACCTGAGCAGGGAGGGGGGCGTTCCTCCCGAAGAGGAGCCCGCCGAACGCTCCGGCACGGTGGCGGTCATCGTCATCGCGGCCTTGATCGCGGTCGGCGCGGGCGTCGTTCTCTGGTGGTGGTACACCAGCCGCGGGGCTGGTGCGAACGGCGAAGGTGCGGCGGAGGCCCCGGCCGCCGCCGTCGATGCGGCGGCGCCCGAACCGGCGGCCGAACCCGAACCGCTCGTCGAACCGGCCGCGCCGGCGCCCGAACCTCCGCCGGACCTGGACGGGAGCGACTCCCTGGTTCGCGAGATCGTCGGCGGTCTGTCCCGGCATGCGGAGTGGCTCGCCTGGCTCGCGCCCGAGGAGCTGGCGATCAGCTTCGTGCGGTCGGTAGGCGCCGTCGCCTACGACGAGCCGCCCCAGAACGGCCTGGAGCCGCTGCGGCCCGAGGACGGCTTCAGCGTCGTCCGGCGCGGGCAGCGCTTCTATCCGGCGGAGACGAGCTACCGGCGCTACGATCTCGCAGTTGAAGTGCTCGATTCGATCGACGTCGCCGGCGCGGCCGGTGCCTACGAGCGGCTCGAACCGTTGCTGGAGCGCGCGCACGATGAACTTGGCTACCCGAACGAGTTCGGCGACACGCTCGAGCTCGCCGTGACCAAGCTGTTGGCGACGCCGATTCCGGACGGGCCGCCCGAACTCCGGCTGCGGGTGATCAGCTTCGAGTACGTCGATGCGGCACTCGAAAGCCTGAGCCCGGCGCAGAAGCTGCTTTTGCGACTCGGGCCGGAGAACGGCGAGCGGGTGCGGTCCAAGGTCAGGGAGCTGTACGGGGCGCTGGAGTAGCGCGGCTCAGGACCTGGCGCTGAGCTTCGGCATACCGGGGCAGCATCGCGTCATAGATCGCCGCCGCTTCCGGCCGCGGTTCGGCGGAAGGGCCGGCCCCGCCGGCGGGTGGCAGGGGAGACAGCCGGCGGCCGGTGGCGCGCAGGGCGGCGCCGAGGGCGGCGCCGTCCGACACCTCGAGGCTCTCCACGCGGCAGCCGAGAACATCGGCCGCGATCTGCAGGAGTTCGCGGTTCCGCGAGCCGCCACCCGTGGCGACGATTCTCGTCGGCTGGCTCGCCATCCATTCGGAGTTGAGCCGCATCGACAGGAACTGGCCCTCGACCACTGCCCGGCAGTTGCGGGCCGCGTGCTCCGAATCGTCGCGGAGGCCACCCAGCCGGTGCACGCGGGGCGTCGGCACCCGCGGCACGATCTCGGGTTCGAACCAGGGCAGCATCATGAGCCCATCGTTGCCCGGCGGCGTTGCCCGCAGCGCGGCGTCGAAGCCCGGCCAGTCGAATCCGAAGCGGTCGCGGACGGCCTCGCGTGCGAGCGAGCCGTTGCGGAAGCAGATCAGGCTCATCGGGTGCCCGCTCGGCGCGATGAACACGTGGCCGTTCGCCTCCGGGTCGACAACGACTTCCCGCAGGAGGCCGAAGTAGGTGTCGCTCGTGCCCAGACTGAGCACCGCCTCGCCCGGCTCGCGAACGCCGACGCCGACGAGTGAGCAGGGGTTGTCGCCCGAGCCGGCGACGACCTGGGCCGAGGCCGGCAGGCCGTAGCGCGAGACGAAACAGGGAGCGATGCGGCCGACTGCCGTCCACGGTGGACAGGGCCGGGCCAGCCTGCGGTCGAGACCCTCGGCGGTCGCGATCATCGCGGCCTCGGACCACTCCCGCCGCCGGATGTCGAGCAGGTTCATCCCGGAGCCATCGCCGTGGTCGATCGGGGCGAGCCTTCCCGCGAGCACGGAGGTGACGAACGAGCTGACCAGGCATACGTGGGCCGTATCGGCCCATGCTTTCGGCTCGGTTCGGGCGAAGCGGCGGATCTGGGGGCCGGTGAAGCGCTCGAAGGTGTCGCTGCCGGTCAGTTCCGCGGTTCCCGCGGCGCCGCCGAGTTGCCGCCGGATCTCGGCGCATTCCCGCGTGGTTGATGAATCGGTCCAGATCGGCGCTTCGCTGCAGGACAAGACGGGCTCGATCTGCTCGCCGAGCCTCCGCTCCGGGCTCAGGGACTGAAGGACAACCTCGGCTCCTCGTCGGAGGTAGACGGAACCGTGCTGCTGGCCGGACACCGATACGCCGCGGACTTCGCGGCAGGCTTCGGCGCCCAACTTCTCGAATGCCAGATCCAGGGCGTCGAGCCACATTCGCGGCGGCACTCGGCCGACCGCCGGATCGTCGTTCGGCAGCTGACCGTTGACGGTGCCGTACCACGGCAGCTCCGAGTCGTAGTGGACTCCGACCCTGGAGGTGATGCGGACGGCCCGATCCTCTTGTTCGCCACCCCGCATCGGCGCCTCGACCAGGATGGCCGTCAGGCTCTGGGTGCCGACATCGATTCCGAGGTAGAAGGCGCCGCCGCTCACTTGATGCGGGTGCTGTACAGGTAGTCGTTCAGGATGCTCTCGAGCTCTTCCTGGCGGCCGCTCGTCTTGGGCGGTTCGCCGAGGCTGCCGGCCCACTGTTCCAGTTCCTCGAGAGTCGTGTCGCCGGCGAGCGCCTTGCGTCCCAGGCCGCGGCGGTAGCCGGCGTAGCGTTGCCGGATCCGCTTGCCGGCGAGGCCGAGCACGCCGTCCTTCCGGATGCGCTCGACGATCAGCAGCGCCCTGGCGAAGACGTCCATCGAGGCGACGTGGGCGTAGAACAGGTCCACGGTGTCGAAGGAGCCGCGCCGCACCTTGGCGTCGAAGTTCAGACCGCCCCAGCGCAGGCCGCCCTGGCCGCGGATGATGAGCAGCGCCAGGACGCACTCGCGCAGGCTCATCGCGAAGTTGTCCGTGTCCCAGCCGACGCCCTCGAGGCCGCGGTTGATGTCGACGCTGCCGAGCATGCGGGCGCCCGCCGCCGTCGCCAGCTCGTGCTCGAACGAATGGGTGGCCAGGGTCGCGTGGTTCGCCTCCACGTTCAGCAGGAAGTCGTCCGTCAGGTCGAACTCGCGAAGGAAGTTCAGGCAGTGGCCGCAGTCGAAGTCGTACTGGTGGACCGACGGCTCCTTCGCCTTGGGCTCGAGGAAGAACTTGCCCTTGAAGCCCTGGCGGCGCGCGTAGTCGACGGCGAGGCGCAGGAACGCGGCCATCTGTTCCCGCTCGCGGCGCATGTCCGTGTTGATCAGCGAGGTGTAGCCCTCGCGGCCGCCCCAGAACACGTAGCCGGTACCTCCGAGTGCGATCGTCGCGTCGATCGCGCGGCGCACCTGGGCGGCGGCATGGGCGAAGACGCGCGGGTCGGGGTTGGTCGCCGCGCCGTGGGTGTAGCGCGGGTGGCCGAAGAGGTTGGCGGTGCCCCAGAGCAGCTTGACGCCGGTCTCTCGCTGCCGGATCCTGGCGAGCTGGACGATCTCCTCGAGGTACTCGTTGCTCTCGGCGATCGAACGGCCTTCCGGGGCGATGTCCCGGTCGTGGAAGCAGTAGTAGCGCACCCCGAGCTTGGTGAAGAACTCGAACGCCGCGTTCAGGGTGCGGACGGCGACCTCGATCTCCGTCGGCGCGTGGTTCCAGGGCCGGTCGTACACGGGATCCGGCCCGAAGGGGTCCTGGCCGCCGCCCTTGAAGGTGTGCCAGTAGGCGACGGCGAACTTCAGGTGCCGCTCCATCGTCCGGTTGCCGACCTTCCGGTCGCGGTCGTAGTACTTGAACGCCAGCGGTTCGCGGCTGTCCGGCCCGTGGAAGGGGATCGGCTTGGTGACCTCGGGGAAGAAGGGCGTCATCTCTGGGGATCGCTCCGCGCTTTGGTCAGTTGTCTTCGAAGGCGGCGTCGAAGGCGATCGCGGAGGGGGCAAAGTCGAGCGCCCTGACGAAGTCGGCCGCCTCGGCGGCGCCGTGCTCGCGGTCCATGCCGGAGTCCTCCCATTCGACCGAGAGCGGACCGTCGTAGCCGATGTCGTTCAGCGCCCGGATGATCTCTTCGAAGTCCACCGAGCCGCGGCCGGGCGACCGGAAGTCCCAGAACCGGCGGTGGTCGCCGAAACCGGTGTGACCTCCGAACACTCCGCACGGCTTCGGCTGTTCGGACCACCAGACATCCTTGATGTGGACGTGGAAGATGCGGTCGGCGAAGCGGCGGATGAAGTCGACGTAGTCGACGCCCTGGTAGCCGAGGTGACTCGGGTCGTAGTTGAAGCCGAACGCGGGGTGGCCTCCCAGGGCCTCGATGGCGCGCTCGGCGCTCACCGAGTCGAAGGCGATCTCGGTCGGGTGGACCTCCAGGCCGAAGCGCACGCCGAGTTCCCGGTAGGCGTCGAGAATCGGCGTCCAGCGGGCGGCGAAGTCGGCGAAGCCGTCGTCGATCATCGAAGGCGGCACCGGCGGGAAGGAGTAGAGCAGGTGCCAGATCGAGCTGCCGGTGAAGCCGTTGACGACGGAGAGGCCCAGGGCCTTCGCGGCTTCTCCGGTGCGGATCATCTCGTCGGCAGCACGTTTGCGAACGTCTTCCGGATCGCCGTCGCCCCAGACGTGGGGCGGCAGGATCGCCTCGTGGCGGGCGTCGATCCGGTCGCAGACCGCCTGGCCGACCAGGTGGTTGCTGATCGCGTGGAGTTCGAGGCCGTGCTGCTCGAGCAGTTCGCGCCGCGACGCCGCGTAGCCGGCGTCGCAGCGGTCCGCTTCCACGTGGTCGCCCCAGCAGGCGAGCTCCACGCCGTCGTAGCCGAGGTTTCGCGCCAGCGGGCAGAGCTCGGCCAGAGGCAGGTCGGCCCACTGGCCGGTGAAGAGCGTTACGGGTCGGGCCACGGTGAGTCTCCTACGGCTTGCTGTGTCTGTCTGCGTTGTCGGCGCGTTCGTTGATCAGGCAGGCATCCTGAGCCACTTCGCGTCGCTCTCGCTGCTCGCGACGACCGTCTCGATGAACTGCATCCCGCGCAGGCCGTCGTACACGGTGGGGAAGTCGAGCATCGTCGCGTCGGGTTCTTTGCCGCGGCGCCGGCAGTCGACGGTCATCGCGAAGTTCCGGTACAGGTTGGCGAAGGCCTCCAGGAAGCCCTCGGGATGGCCGGCGGGCAGGCGGGTGTGGGCCGCCGCGTCGTCGGAAAGTCCCTGGCCGGAGGTGCGCAGGATCTCGCGCGGCCGGTCGAGCCACTTGAGGATCAGCGTGTTCGGTTCCTCCTGGCGCCACTCCAGGCCACCTGACTCGCCGTAGACCCGGATGGCCAGAGCGTTCTCCTCGTCGATCGAGATCTGGGACGCGTAGAGGACGCCGCGGGCGCCGTTGTCGAAGCGCAGCAGGACGTTGCCGTCGTCTTCAAGGGGCCTGCCGTCGACGAAGGTGGTCAGGTCGGCGCACAGTGCGTCGATCCGCAGCCCGGTGATCGCCTCGGCCAGGTTCTCGGCGTGGGTGCCGATGTCGCCGATGCAGCAACTGATGCCGGCGCGTTCCGGGTCCGTGCGCCAGTCCGCCTGCTTCTGGCCTTCGGACTCGAGCCTGGTGGCGAGCCAGCCCTGCGGATACTCGACGACGATCTTCCGTATCTCGCCGAGCTGGCCGCCGCGGACCCGGTGGCGGGCTTCCTTGACCATCGGGTAGCCGGTGTAGTTGGAGCGTGCG
This sequence comes from Candidatus Multivorans thiocomprendens, assembly GCA_027493375.1. Classification (GTDB taxonomy): domain Bacteria; phylum Acidobacteriota; class Thermoanaerobaculia; order Multivoradales; family Multivoraceae; genus Multivorans; species Multivorans thiocomprendens. Next base: position 22,430 of record JAPVWO010000319.1, read on the forward strand.
GGGTCCGAGCTGAAGGCGCCGCAGACGAGTTCGATCAGGCCGTCGAGGCCGGCCGCCATGCGGTGGACGGCGCCGATGAAGGCGCCCTGGCCGCCGCCGACCATGCCCATGCGGATTCTCCGTTCCATCGCGCGCTCCCCGTTCGTGCGATCCGGGAGCGTACCGCAAAGGAAGGCGCGTTTGGCGCTACTCGGCCGACGCCAACTGGGCCCCTTCTTCGATCGCGTACAGCTCCGAGCGGGTCGCCACGTAGAGGACGCCGTCCTTGGCGAAGGGCGTCGTGTAGACCGCCCCCTCCATGAACACCTCGTTGATCAGGTTCTCTTCGCGACCGGTAGCCAGGATCGCGACCTCGCCGTCCTCGTCGCCGATGTAGATCTTGCCGTCGACGACGAAGGTCGAACCCCAGATCGCCGCGTAGGTGTGGTGCATCCACTGGAGTTCGCCGGTCTCCTCGTCGAAGCAGTAGACGTGGCCCGAGAGGTCGGCGATGTAGACCAGGCCGTCGTGGACGGCCGCGGTCGACATCGTGCGCTGGAAGTCCTCACCGCCGACGTGCCAGATCGTACCCGTCTCGGTGATGTCGCCGGTTCCGGAGGCGTCGATCTTGTAGAAGTGCCCGGGACCCTCGCCGTGCTCCGGATCCTGGCCGACGCCGATGTAGACCACGTCGTGGTGGAAGACCGGGGTGGAGATGATGTTGTTCCGGGTGCCCTTGCCGCCGAGTACCCACACCGAGTCCTTGGGGTTCGTGTCGAAGGTCCAGATCAGTTCGCCGGTGTCCGGCGCGAAGGAGTAGACGACACCCTCGCCGCCCGGGATGACGATCTGCTCGCGGCCGCCGGCGACGCCGGCGGCCGGGTTGGACCAGGTCCCGTGGAGGATGCTCTCGCCCGGGTGGGCGCTCTCCCACACCAGTTCGCCGGTGTGCTTGTTCAGTGCCACGAAGCTCGGACCAAGCGGAGAGGGGATGTTGATGTGCCCCTCGTCGACGCCCTGGCCGGTGGTCGCGACGACGACGTCCCCGACCACCAGGGGCGACCCGGCGGCGAGGTTGTGAGGGAAGACGTCGAGTTCGGCGATCGTGTCGTAGATCCAGAGGATGTCGGCGTCCATTTCGTGGCCGTACTGCTCGTCCTGCATGCCGTCGTTGCCGTCCGCGAAGCCGTCGACGTCGACCGCCACGAACTCCCCCCGGTTGGAGACGTAGTAGGCGACGTCGTCCTCGATGTAGGGCGTCGAGCAGATGCCCTGGAGCGGCCAGTCGTTGACCCGCCCGGCGGGCAGCTTGTCGTGCGTGGCCTGCCAGAGGAGCTCGCCGTCGCTCTCGCGGAAGGCGATCAGGATGCCCTTGTCGCCGACGATGCCGGGACGGCGTTCGCCCTCGTTGTTCGTGCCGACGAAGACCTTGCCGTCGTAGATGATGGGCCCGGCATAGGTCTGGGAGCCGAGCTTCTGCTTCCACTTGATGTTCCTGCCGGACAGGATGTCCCAGTCCGTCGGGACGCCGGTCTCGGTCGACACCATGTTGCGCGAAGGGGTCAGACCGAACATGGCCGGCGGATCCTCCGCCAGCACCGCGGCGCTTCCGGTCGAGATCGTCGAGATCAGGAACGCTGCCACAACGGTCCCCTTGTTCATGCTCTGCTCCTCGGGTTCAGTGGATCGTCGTACCCTCTCCAGCCATGCCCATCCGTTGCACTGCAGGTGCTCAGTTGCTCGTGATCCGAACGTTGTCGTAGGAGACGACGGACGGCGAATAGCCCAGAAGACCCGGCGAACCGCTTCGGATCGGGTGGGGATCCTCGGCCGTGAGGGTCCACTCGGCCGGTTCCTCCTCGTCGCGTGGCCATACCTTTCCGCGGATCGTGGCGGTGTCTCCGTCCGATTCCACCTGCAGCTTCATCGTGTACCAGCGGTCCATCTCGAACTCGTAGTCGGCCTTCTGCTCGACCCTTAGCTGGGCCGACCAGGAACGGATCTGGAGGCGCTGGTGGATGCCCAGCATGTCGAGGATGTAGCCGGAGTTGATCAGGCCCGAGTCGGAGCGGCGCCGACCCTTCTGCGTGTTGCGGACGTCGGCCTGAATCGTGTAGTTGCCGAGCGAAGGCGGCCCGAGCAGAAGCGGCGAGCGCAGCAGGCCGCGTTCGGCGACAGGCTTGACCAGGACGCTGTCGCCGTCTTCCTCGGCGATGTCGTAGCGTCCGCCGCCGATCCAGTACCCCTGCTTGCCGCCGGAGAAGTCCTCGGTCCAGGGCAGGGGCGGGAAGACCCGGATGCGCGCTTCGGCGGTCAGATCGCCGCTCGTCGCGACCAGGGCGCCCGCCTGGAAGCTCGAGTCGTCGGCGAAGCTGAGGGTGCTGCCGGAGAGTTCCCCTTCGAGGCCCTTCAGGGACCAGTCGGCTTCGACGGTACCCAGCGGCCGGCCGAGGGCGTCGAATGCCAACACCTCGAAGTCGTGGCTCTCGCCGGGGTTGGCCCTGACTTCGGCCGGCACCAGGAGCAGGGTCGCCGGCGGCCCTTCGGCTTCGCCCTCATCGCCGCGGCTCGGCAGCGGGGAAGCCGTGACCTCGAACGGCGCGTCCTTGTCGCCCAGGCAGTAGACCCCTTCCTCCGTGGTGAAGTAGATGCGGCCGTAGGCGATGGCAGCCGAGCCGTAGAGCTCGGCGTAGCGGCCGTCCGGCACCTTGAGTTGGTGCCGGGCGAGAATCTCGGCGCTCGTGTCTCCGGGCCGGATGATCGCGAAGTGGCCGTTCGTCTCGCCGGCGTAGATCTTGCCGTCGGCCCATACCGGCGACGCCTTGCCGACCGTGCCGATGCTGAGTTCCCAGAAGACCTCGCCGGTTTCCGTGTCGACCGCGGCGAGGTTGCCGGAGTTGTTCACCACGTAGAGGCGGCCATCGTGGATGGTCGGCGACGGGAACCCGGCCTTGTTCCGGTTCCACCGCCACAGTTCGCCGGTGTTCGTGATGTCGCCGCTCAGCGTGCCGTCGATCGCGAGGACGCGGCCGAGGGTGCCCTCGTCGATGTTCTCCTCACTGTGCGAGATGAAGACCCTGCCTTGGTCGTCGACCACTGGCGAGGAGTTGATTCCCCGTTTCGAGAGGTTGAACCCCCAGACCTTCTTGCCGGTTCGGGCCTGCAGGGCGTAGATGTGCCCATCGGCGTTGCCGGTGATCAGCAGACGCTGGTTGCTGATCACGGTCACGATCGGGATCGATTGCGTGTTCCGGTCGTAGATGGTGCCTCCCGGCGTCGACATCCACTGCACTGCGCCGGTTCGCTTGTCGAAGGCGTAGTAGCGATGCCGGGGGATGCCCTGGTTGCCCCAGCTCCCGTTGTTCATGTTGACGATGATCAGGTCTTCGTCGATCACGGGGGACGCGGTCCTGCCGCCGTAGCCTTCGAAGCGTCCGTGTTCTTCCTTCAGTGACCGGGACCAGACCAGGTTGCCGTCGCGGTCGTGGCACAGGAAGAGGCCGCTGACGAGCTGGGCGTAGGTGTAGCCGGTCTCGGGGTCGCCGGTGAGCGAGGCCCACCCGACTCGGTTCATCGCGACGGTCGTGAGGTAGAGGTTGTAGCGGTTCTCCCACAGGGGTTCGCCGGTGCCGGCGTCGAAGGCCGCGATGACCGCCTGCTCATGGATTCCCGTGCCGGCGCGGCCGTTGACGAACACGCGGCCGCCCATCACGACCGGCGTCGAGCGGGCGATGAAGTCCTGCCGCCAGACCAGGTTCTCGCCCTCCGGGCTCCAGGTGTCGATCAGGCCTGTCTGGGGCGAATAGCCGTTCTGGTAGGGCCCCCGCCAGGAGGTCCACTCCTCGGCCTGCAGCGATGCGGCGGCCAGCGTCAGAAGGGGCAGGAACGAACAGAACTGAATGCGATTCCTCATCTCGGCTCCTTGCCAGGGTCTTGGGAAGCGGACAGCGGCCCGCGCGCGGCGCACATTCTAGGCGGAATTCCCTCAGGAGGCGCGCTTGCGTCCTGCCTTCGCGGTGCGGCGGGCGATGTCGCTACTCGGCTTCCTCGCCTCCTGCGGCCTCCTGCGCCGCGGCCATCTGTTCCTGCCAGTTGGCGGGGTAGATCATCGCCATCAGGGTCGACTGTTCGGACTGATATTGCACCATCGCGCCCTTGGGCATCCAGATGGCGTCGCCGGGGCCGAGTTCGTGGGCGTCCTCTCCGGAGAGGATCGTCAGGCTTCCCTCGAGGACGTAGAGGTACTCGTCGAACATCATCGGGCGCTGTGCCTGAGTATCGAAGTTGTCCAGGACCGTGACCGCGCAGTGCAGTATGTCGCTGACCGCGACCACCCCCGGCGCGCTGGCCGGCCCGACATCGGAACCGGTGTGGATGCCCGGTCCGAACTCGACGATCTGACGGTCGGCGGCCGCGACGAAGACGACCGGCTCCGGCTCGCCCTCCATCGACCAGTTCTCGTCCGCGGGCCGCCAGTCGACCGGATAGACGGCGACGAGGTTCGGAGCCATTTCGCCGGCTTCGAGCCTCTTGGCCACAGTGCCCCTGGGGATCCACAGACCGTCACCCGGACCGACCTCGAACACCTCGTCCTCCGTTTCGAGCGTCAGGACTCCACCTTCGAGGCCGTAGATGTACTCGTCGTAGGTGTAGACCCAGTCCTCGAGGAGGTAGTTCTCGTAGCGCGCGATGACGTTGCTCATCGCCGTGGTGCCCGCCACCGTGCCGATCGCGTTGGGATCGCCGACCTCCGTCGCCACCATCAGCGTGGGGTTTCCCGGAGTGAGTTCATGGAACTCGCGACTGTCTCCCCGGATGACGACGATCTCGCCGACTGGCGCCGGCACCTCCCGCACGGCGGGCGCTTCTTCCGGTGCTTCTTCCGCCGCCTCCTCCTCGGCTGGGGCGCAGGCAAGAAAGCCGGCGCCGAGAGCGAGAACGCTCATGGCCGCGATCGGGGTCGTCTTGAGAGAGTTGGTGAACATCGCGATCTCCCCTTTTGAAACTCATCATCCCCCAACAAATTTAAGAAATCCTAAGGTCCCGGCAGACGCTCCGGAACCGGTTCGGAGCCTTCCTGTGTCTTGGGGGAGGCGTGTCGATCGACCTTGTCTCGGTAACTCAGGAGGCTTCGCTCTGCCGTTAGGATGGCTTTTCATAGTACTGAGCGCCCTCCAAGTGGTCAATATGACAAAGAAGCGAATCGTGTTGCGGCGCGGGCGGCTGAGTGCCGTGGCTTCGGTACTTGCGGTCACTTCGTTGCTCGCCTGCCAGCGGGAGCCGGCCCCGGTTCCGGAGCGCACCGCACTTGCCGACGCCCGTGAAGCGACCGACCGGCCAGCCGCGGTTGCGGCCTGGACCGAAGCCGTCGGCGACCTGTCTCCCGAGACGTGGAACGTCGTCCTGTTGACGATCGACACGCTGCGCGCCGACCGGCTGGGCTGCTACGGCTACGCGGACATCGAGACGCCGCACCTGGACCGCTTCGCGAGCGAGGGCATCCTGTTCGAGAACGCGTTGACCACTGTTCCCTTCACCCTGCCCGCGCACACCTCGATCATGACCGGGGTCTACCCACCGGTTCACGGCGTGCGCGAGAACGTCGGCTATGCGCTGGATGAGCGGCTTCCGACGCTCGCCGAGGACCTGTCCGCCGCAGGCAGGCGCACCGGGGGCTTCATCAGCGCCTTCGTCCTGGACGGGAGGTGGGGAATCGACCGGGGCTTCGACCGCTACTACGACGAGTTCAAGGTCCAGGACACGGGCATGCTGAACATGGCGTCCGTTCAGCGCGGGGGGACGGAGACGATCGGGCAGGCCGAGGCCTGGCTGGACGAGACGGCGGGCTCTCCGTTCTTCCTGTGGCTGCATCTGTTCGAGCCGCACGACCCCTACGAGGCGCCGGAACCGTTCGCGTCGCGCTACCCGAAGCGGCCCTACGACGCGGAGGTCGCCTACACGGACACCCTGGTCGGACGTCTGCGCGAGGCGCTCGAGGGCAGAGGCCTGCTCGAGAGGACCCTGCTGATCATCACCGGCGATCACGGGGAGGGACTCGGCGACCACGGCGAGTACTTCCACGGCTTCTTCGTCTATGACAGCACGGCCCGGGTACCGCTGATCCTGCGGTTGCCGGAGGCCCGACTCGGCGGCCGCCGGGTGGAGACCGCGGTCAGTCACGTTGATCTCCGTCCGACGATTCTCGACGGGCTCGGCATCGAGGCGGCCGCGGCCCCTCCGCACCGGGGCGGCCGCAGCCTGCTGCCGCTCCTGCTCGGCATGGAGGACGGCGAACGCTCCGCCTACGTCGAGTCCTACTACGCGCTCTACCACTACGACTGGGCGCCCCTCCGCGCCATCCACACCGGCGAGTTCAAATTCATCGACGCGCCGAAACCCGAGCTGTACCGCCTGGCCGACGATCCGGGCGAGACGGAGAACGTCGTGCGCGGCACGCGGGTCGAGGCGCGGGAGCTTCGCGACCGTCTGCTGGGGATGATCCGCGACTTTGAAGGATCGGGGTCGGGCGGGAGTGCGCGGCCCGATCTGGACCAGGAGACGCTGGCGCAACTCCAGGCGCTCGGGTACCTGGCTGGCAGCGGCAGCCGCGCCGAGGCGCCCGAGGACCTCTCCGGTCTCGCGGACCCGAAGGACAAGATCGAGGTTCACCGTGCGATCATGCTCGCCCAGAGCGACATCGGGCAGGGGGAGACGGAGGCCGCCCGTGAGCGGCTGCTGGAGGCCATCGAGCTGGATCCCGGTGTCGTCGACGCCCAGCAGATGCTCGGCAACCTGCACCAGCGCGAGGGCGACTACGAGGCCGCGATCGGCTACTTCCGGAACGCCCTGGCCCGCAACCCGGACCATCAGGCGTCCCTGATGGGCCTGGCCGATTCCTATCTCTGGCTTGGCCGGCCGGAGGACGCCCTGGTCGGTTTCGAGCGACTCCGCGGGCTCGCGCCGCACGACAGCAAGGCGGCGATCGCTTCCACCGAGATCCTGGTCAATCTGGGGCGTCGGGCCGAGGCCCTGGAAGTAGCCGAATCGGCTGCCCGGTACGAGCACGCTCCGGCGCTGGTTCACAACCAGCACGGCGAGTTGCTCGCACTCGCCGGACGGGTCAACGAGGCGGAGGGAGCCTTCGAGCTGGCCATCGAGGTGAACGACCGTCCGGTGCAGCCGCACTTCAACCTGGCCGTGCTCTACGAGGAGCGTGGCGAAACGGCGAGGGCGATCGAGCGCTACAAGGAAGCGCTGGCCCGCATGCCGTGGCACTACAGGACGCTGTTCAATCTCGGCCGGTTGCTGGGCCTGGAGGGAGACGTCGTGGAGCAGGAGGAGTTGTGGCTGGCCGCGGTCAACGCGAACCCGGAGTTCATCGAGGGGCACTACCTGCTAGCGAAGCTGCTGATGGACCAGGGCGGCGATCTCGAGCGGGCGGAGGAGTTGGTGCGCGCGGGTCTCGAGCAGGACGAGACGCACCAGGCGGGCGCTCTCGGCTACTTCGTGCTGGCCGACATTCTCAGTCGGCTCGGCCGGACGGCGGAGGCGATGGAAGCGGTTCGGTTGGGCCGGGAGATCCAGGCGCGCTAGCGCGCCAGAAGGTCCGGAAGCCGGCGCTGCGCGCCGGATGCCGGCGGGGGCGCCGGCGCACCTGTACCTTTCCGGGGTTGATTCCGGTCACCGTCTTGTAGCGATTCGCCGCAGCCGCCGAGGCTGCGGTAGCTGTGGGAAACCGGTCCGCCGGTTTTCCAAGGTCCGGCGGGAAACGGCTTGCCGTTTTCCGCTGAACCGGCAGCTTCCGCAGGCCGTGCCGCGGCGGCCCCTCTCGCGAGGATGACCGGTGTATCGAGAGGTCGGCGGGCAGCCAGGAGCACCAACGGCGCACC
>JAPVWO010000032.1 GCA_027493375.1 Candidatus Multivorans thiocomprendens
CCAGTACTCCCGTACGCCCGCCTCGGCGTAGCGGTTCAGCTTGAGCACGCGGTCCAGGCGCGCCGTTCTCGGAGACAGCACCTCGACCACCAGATCGGGCGCGCCCTCGATCCATTCCTGGAGAATCTCCTGCCGATCCGGAGAGACGTAGAGAACATCGGGCTGCACGACGGTGTGATCCGCGAGATGGACATCCATCGGAGCCACGAGGGCTTCACCACCTCGTTCCTCGGCCACGACGTGCAGCAGTTGCCAGAACTGCGTGACTAGGAACTGATGAACTCGGCGTGGGCTGGGACTCAAGTAGAACCTGCCATGGATCAATTCGCAGCGGGGCTCGTCGGGAAGTGCGGCGTAGTCGGCCCGGCGATAGGGGCCAGGCTCGCTGGGCACAGTCGGCGGCGGCTGTTCAAGCAGCGTCACGGACATGCTTGGGAGTATACGGAGGCCGGCAGGGAACTCGTCTAGGCTCGCGTTGCGGCGGAGGCTCCGCCGCTCCCCCAACTCCGATGAGCCAGTCGACCCTGAACCCTCTCGGCCAGCCGGTCGGGCTCGCGCTCGACGGCTGGAGCGCCCCACCGCCTCCCTCCCGCGGTTCCCTGGCTGGACGCCATTGTCGCGTTGAACCCCTCGATCCCGCCCGCCACGCAGAAGACCTGTACGAAGCAACCGCGGCCGATGCCGAAGGCCGGATCTGGAGCTACCTTAGCTACGGTCCGTTCGGCTCACGCGCCGACCTCCGGTTATGGGCCGAAGCCGCGGCGGTAAGCGAAGACCCGCTCTTCTTCGCCGTTGTGAACGGAGCGGACGGACGAGCCGCCGGCGTTGCGTCGTACTTGCGGATCGCTCCAGCCGTGGGCTCGATCGAGATCGGGAACATCTGCTATCCGCCCCGCCTGCAGCGGACCACGGCGGCCACGGAGGCGATGTTCCTGATGATGGGGAACGCCTTCGAACTCGGTTACCGGCGCTACGAATGGAAGTGCGACGCACTGAACGCGCCGTCCATCGCTGCCGCCGAGCGGCTCGGCTTCACCTTCGAAGGCGTGTTCCGGCAAGCCACGATCTTCCGTGGGCGGAACCGCGACACGGCCTGGTTCGCGATGATCGACCGGGACTGGGAAGAACTGCGTTCCTGCTACAAGCGCTGGCTCGCGCCGGGCAACTTCGACGCGGACGGTGTGCAGCGGGAGTCCCTGTCCACGCTGACCGCGCCCTTCGTGCGCCGGCGCTTCGCCTCCTGGTAGGCCGACGCCGGTTACCGGCGCCGGTTCTTTTTCACCTGCTGGACCGACTTGTAGAACGCGCCCAGCCGGCGGTCCTCGGCACGGCGGGACGCTTCGTCGCGGCGCTGCTCGAGCCGGCGCAGTTCTTCGCGCAGGTCGTGGTAGTTGCGTAGCCGCGCCGGGTCCAGCGAGCCGTCCCGGATCGCCGCCCGAACGGCGCAGCCGGGCTCCTGTCCATGGCCGCAGTCCCGGAAGCGGCATTCAAGAGCGACTTCCTCGATGTCGTCGAAGGTCTCCTCCAGGCTGCTCTCGTCGTCGGCCCAAAGCTGGAGTTCGCGGATTCCCGGGTTGTCGATCAGAAGCCCGCCGCCGGGCAACTGGACGAGGCGCCGGTGCGTCGTCGTGTGGCGGCCGCGGTCGTCACCCTCGCGCACCGGTGCGGTGCGCATCACCTCCTCGCCGCTGAGACCGTTGAGCAGGGTCGACTTGCCCGCGCCCGAGGAGCCGAGCATGGCCACGGTACGGCCCGGGGCAAGATGGAGCGCGAGCGGTTCCAGATCCTGCTTCGCCAGCGCACTGACCGCGACGACGGTCGCTCCCGGCGACGCTTCCGCTGCCCGCGCCCGCATCGCGTCCGGATCGGCGGCGAGGTCCGCCTTCGTCAGCACGACGACCGGTGCGGCGCCGCTCTCCGTGACCATGGCGACGAAGCGCTCCAGGCGGCGAACATTGAAGTCGCCGTCCATGCCCATCACCAGGAAGACCGTGTCGACGTTCGCGGCGACGACCTGCTCCTCGGTGCGGGCGCCGGCCGCCTTCCGCGAGAGCCGGCTGCGCCGGTCGAGCACATGGACGATCCGCGGGTCGACGCCTGAAACGGGCGACATCTCCACGACGACCCAGTCGCCCACCGCAGGGCCGCCGGCAACGGCGCGGCGCGCGCGCTTCAACAGCCGGGCCGACAGCTCGCCCTCCTCGGCGACCACCTGGTAGACGCCACGCGCTATCGAAACGACGCGCGCCGGGACCAACCGGCCCGGCGACGCCGCCCGCTCGACGAAGCGCCGGCAGGAGTCGGCGAAGTCGGACCTCCAACCCCACGCGTCGAGAACCGCCTCGCTCATGGATCGAGTTCCACAGGTCCGCATACGGACAGGCTGGTCACCTTACCGGCGAACGCCACTACGTGATCCGCCTCTTGGGATCGAACGTGTCGCGCAGCCAGTCGCCGAGCAGGTTGGACGCCAGACACGAAGCCATGATCGCAATCCCCGGTATCGTGATCAGCCACCAGGCGACCTCGATGAAGTTGCGACCGTCCGCCAGCATGCCGCCCCACGACACCTGGGGCGGCTGAATGCCGAGCCCCAGGAAGCTCAAGCCCGCTTCGAAGACGATCACGCTGCCGAACTGGAGCGTCGCCAGCACGAGCAGCGTGTTCAGGACGTTCGGGGTCAGGTGCCGGATCAGGATCATCGGGCTCGAGACACCCGCGACCCTGGCCACGGTGATGAAGTCCCGTTCGCGCAGGCTGAGCACCTCGCCGCGGACGATTCGCGCATACCAGGTCCAGTAGGTCAGGACGATGATCGTGATCACCATGCCCTCGCCGGGCGGCAATACGGCCGCGAACAGCATGGCGAGCGGAATCGCCGGGATCGCCATCTGGATGTCGATCAGCCGCGAGATCACGGCGTCGACGATCCCGCCGAAGTAACCCGCCGAGATCCCGAGCGCGGCGCCGATGCCGCCGGAGAGGGCGATGGCGTAGATCGCCACCGTCACCGAGACGCGGGCGCCGGCGATGATCCGGCTCAGGATGTCGCGGCCCAGCATGTCCGTTCCGAGCGGATGGTCGAGGCTGCCGCCGGACCGCCAGAACGGCGGTGTCATCGACTGAGCGAGCGCGATCTCGGAGGCCTCGTGGGGCGCAAACCACGGTCCCGCCACCGCGCACAGCAGGACGAGGCCGAGGACCAGGCAGGAGACAACGGGCACCCGCCGCTCAGCCATGCCGGATCCTGGGATCGATCAGCCCGTAGCTCAGGTCGACGAGGAGGTTCACGACGACGAAGATGACCGCCGACAGCACGACCCCGGCCTGCACGACCGGAAAGTCGCGCGCGAAGACGGCGTCGACCACTGCCCGCCCGACCCCCGGCCAGGCGAACACGACCTCGATGACGAAGGCGCCGCCGAGCATGTTCGCGAAGTAGACGCCGATCATCGTCGCCAGGGGTACGGCGGCGTTGCGCAACGCGTAGCGCCAGATGACGGTCCGTTCCGGCAGACCCATCACCCGGCCGGTGCGGATGTAGTCGCTGTCCAGGATGTCGAGCATCGACGAGCGCAGCGTGCGCGTCATCGCCGCCACCGGGTACCAGCCGAGGGCGACCGCCGGCAGGACGAGGTGAAGCGGACCCTCGCGGCCGAAGGCCGGCAGCCACTGAAGCCGGACCGCCAGATACAGGATGAGCAGGAGGCCGACCCAGAAGCCCGGCATCGCCTGGCCGAGCAGGGCCAGCACCTTCGCCAGACGGTCGACCCAGCGGCCTCGGTAGACCGCCGACAACACACCCAGGGGCACGGCCAGGAGAAGCGCGAAGACGAGCCCGGCCAACGCCAGCTCGAGCGTCGCCGGCAACCGCTCGAGCAGCAGCGGCATCGCCGGCGCCTGCCACTGATAGGACTCGCCGAAGTCGCCGGTGAACGCGTCGCGCAGGAAGACGACGAACTGGACCGGCAACGGCCGGTCGAGCCCCAGGGCCTCCCGCATCGCTGCGAAGTCCTCCTCCGAGGCGTCCATCGGCAGCAG
>JAPVWO010000320.1 GCA_027493375.1 Candidatus Multivorans thiocomprendens
GGCCGCAGCACGGCCATCGCCCGCGGGGCGGTCCGGTTCAGCTCGTTGCGGATCGCGAACTCGAGCTGGCTCAAGTCGACGACGGAGTCGTTCTTGGTCAGGCCGACTCGCGCGCAGAGGTCGCGGATCGCTTCGGGCGGGCAGCCGCGGCGGCGCAGCGCCGTCAGGGTGGGCATGCGGGGATCGTCCCAGCCGTCGACGAGGCCTTCGTCGATCAGCCGCCTCAGCTTGCGCTTCGAGGTCAGGGTGTAGGTCAGGTTGAGGCGCGCGAACTCGATCTGCCGCGGCAGGTGGATGCCGTCGATGTGGTCGAGGAACCAGTCGTAGAGCGGCCGGTGGTCCTCGAACTCCAGCGTGCACAGCGAGTGGGTCACGCCTTCGACCGCGTCGGACTGGCCGTGGGCCCAGTCGTACATGGGGTAGATGCACCACCTGGAGCCCGTGCGGTGGTGGTCCGCGTGCAGGATCCGGTAGAGCACCGGGTCGCGCAGGTTCATGTTCGACGAGGACATGTCGATCTTCGCGCGCAGCGTGTGCGCTCCGTTGGCGAACTCGCCGTTCTTCATCCGTTCGAACAGGTCGAGGTTCTCTTCGACGGAGCGGTTGCGGCAAGGGCTCTCGCGACCGGGTTCGTTCCAGCGCCCGCGGTACGCGCGTGCCTCCTCCGGGCTGAGGCTGCAGACGTAGGCCTTGCCCTTGCGGATCAGTTCGACCGCCCACTCGTAGAGCTGGTCGAAGTAGTCCGATGCGTAGAGCGCCTCGCCGCCCCAGTCGAAACCGAGCCAGCGCACGTCGCGCTCGATGGCCTCGACGTACTCGGTGTCTTCCGCGGTCGGGTTCGTGTCGTCGAAGCGCAGGTTGCAGTGGCCGCCGTACTCCTCGGCGACGCCGAAGTCGAGGCAGATCGCCTTCGCGTGGCCGATGTGCAGGTAGCCGTTCGGTTCCGGCGGGAACCGGGTGACCACGCGGCCGCCGTGCTTGCCGGCGGCGACATCGGCCCGGACGCGTTCGCGGATGAAGTCGAGGGGCCTGGAAGTGGCGGAGTCGTCGGTCATGGCGGGCGGCCGGGCGCTTTGCCGCGAAGCAGCGAAGGTTATCGGATCGCTCTATGCCTTGCAATTGCGGAGTTTCAGTCCATAATTGCAAGGATGCCGGAAACGCTAGTCCCACGAACGCTCAGATCCCGAGTGGAGGATCGCCTGCGCTTCTTCCCGGCGGTCGGTTTACTGGGGCCGCGTCAGGTCGGCAAAACGACGCTGGCCCGAGGAATCGCCGAGAGCAGCGGCGGGCGGGGGAAGCGGCAGCCGCCAGGGCTCTATCTCGACCTCGAGAACTCCGTGGACCGCGAGAAGCTGGCCGACGTACACGGCTATCTCAGGCGACAACGCGGTCGACTCGTCGTGCTGGACGAGATTCACCGTACTCCGCGTCTGTTCGAGGCCCTTCGCGGAATCATCGACGAACGGATTCACGGTGGCGAACCTGCGGGCCAGTTTCTGCTGCTCGGTTCGGCCGCCGTCGAACTGCTGCGCCAGTCGGGAGAGAGTCTGGCGGGTCGCATCGCCTACCTTGAACTCGGCCCCCTGGATCTTCGGGAGCTGGGCCGGCGCGACCACACGCGCCTCTGGATTCGGGGAGGCTTCCCGCGGGCGTTTCTTGCTCCGAGTGACGGCGACAGTGCGCTGTGGCGCGAGAGTTTCATCCAGACGTACCTGGAGCGCGACGTTCCGGCCCTTGGACCCCGCGTTCCCGCGGAGACGCTGCGACGGTTCTGGACCATGCTCGCGCACGCCCAGGGCGGGCTCTGGAACGGCGCCGCGATGGCCCGGAGTCTGGCCGTGGACGGCAAGACGGTGGCGAGGTATGTCGACCTGCTGGTCGATCTCCTGCTCGCCCGCCGGCTGCCGCCCTTCCATGCCAACGTCCGCAAGCGACTGGTCAAGTCGCCGAAGGTCTACCTGCGGGACAGCGGCATCGTCCATACGCTGCTGCGACTCGACGATACGGAAGCCGTGCTCGGCCATCCGGTCGCCGGTGCGAGCTGGGAGGGATTCGTCGTCGAGACGCTGATCCGGGCGGCGCCGGACCGGACGCGCGCGAGCTTCTACCGAACGGCGACCGGAGTGGAGATCGACCTCGTCCTCGAGTTGCCTGGCGATCGGACCTGGGCTTTCGAGATCAAGCGTGGCCAGGCGCCGCCCCTCGGCAGGGGGTTTCAGGTTGCCCTGGACGACCTGAGGCCCGAGCGCGCGTTTCTGGTTCATGGCGGCGACGAGCGCTACCCGAAAGGAAGCGGTGTCGAGGCGATCGGGCTTTGGGAGTTGGCAGAGGTTCTGGCGGCTGCGGGCGGCGGCCAGGTTCAGCCAAAGCGTCGTCAGCCGTCGAACCGGTAGCCGAGCCCGTGCACCGTGACGATGAACTCGGGCCGGCCCGGATTCGGCTCGATCTTCTGCCACGGCGCCGACACGTGGACGTCGACGGTGCGTGTAGTCGGCGTCGCGTCATAGCCCCAGACCTCGTCGAGCAGGCGGTCCCGGTCGTGGACCTCGCCGCGGTGCTCGATCAGGAACCTGAGCAGCCGGTACTCGAGCGCCGAGCAGGCAACCTCGATCTCGGCGCCGTCCTCGCCGCCGCGCCACACCTGGGCGCGGTCGAAGTCGACGCGGACGTTGCCGAAGCGGTAGCCGTGGAGGGCTGGCTCCCGCGGCGATGCCGACGCCCGTGCTCCGTCCCGGCTCCGTCGCATCAGCGCCTCGATCCGAGCCAGCAGTTCCAGCGTCTCGAACGGCTTGGCGAGGTAGTCGTCGGCGCCCAGCTTCAGCCCGACGACACGGTCGACGAGTTCGTTACGGGCCGTCCACCAGAAGGAACAGTGGCGCCGCCTTCGCGAGGAGCACGAAGCGAGCGTCGGCCCGTTGATGCGTCAGATGCGCGACATCGCGGACCGTCTCGAGAGCGAGGCGAACCTCGAGAACCCCGAGCCGGCCGTCGTCGGTCAGTTGGAACTCGACCGCCGCGCGGTTGCGCGTCAACTGAGGACCGCCCGCGTCGAGGCTCACGAGGATGCGACCCGGTTGCTCGACCGTGACCAGCGGATCCGCCGGGAGGCCTTGCAGGAGAACGGTCGCGGCGGCTTCCGCGGACTCTTCGGCCCTGGCGGCCGCGGTCCCCGTTCTCGGAACTGAACGCGCAGGCAACAAGCCTCCGCTCTTCGGGCGGGCGTCCTTCGGGCGCCCGCCCTTTTCGTTTCGGGACAGCTAGGATCGCGCCTCATCGATCAGTTCAGGCGGCTGGGCTCGCCGCCTGGGGAGGGGTGCTGTATGGCAGACGTTGCGTTCGTCGGACTCGGAGTCATGGGCTATCCGATGGCTGGCCACCTGGCGGCAGCCGGACATCGCGTCACCGTGTACAACCGCACGGCGGCGAAGGCGGAGCAGTGGCTCGGGGAGCACGGCGGCGGGAGCGCCTCGACGCCGGCCGAGGCGGCGGCGGGCGCGGAGTTCGTGTTCTGTTGCGTCGGCAACGACGACGACGTGCGGGCCGTGACGCTGGAACCCGGCGGCGCACTCGAGGGCATGGCCGCGGGCAGTGTCCTCGTCGACCATACGACGGCATCAGCCCGCGTTGCCCGCGAGCTCGCCGGCGCCTGCGCCGAGAAGGGAAGCGGCTTCCTCGACGCCCCGGTTTCGGGCGGCCAGGCGGGCGCCGAGAACGGCGCGCTGACCGTGATGTGCGGCGGCGAACCGGACGTCTTCGAGCGGGTGAACGCGGTCATCGACTGTTACAGCCGGGCCGTCACCCTGCTCGGTCCCGCCGGCAGCGGCCAACTGACGAAGGCGGTCAACCAGCTCTGCATCGCCGGCATCGTCCAGGGCCTGTCGGAAGGCATCCACTTCGCGGAGAAGGCCGGCCTCGACCCGTTGGCCGTGATCGGGGCCATCTCGACCGGCGCCGCCGGGTCCTGGCAGATGGACAACCGCGCCGAAACGATGGTCCAGGGCAAGTTCGACTACGGCTTCGCCGTCCAGTGGATGCGCAAGGACCTCGGCATCGCGCTGGAGGAGGCGCGCCGGAACGGAGCGCACCTGCCCCTGGCCGCGCTGGTCGACCAGTTCTACAGCGAGGTCACCGCGCTCGGCGGCCTGCGCTGGGACACGTCGAGCCTGGTGGTGCGGCTGCGCGCCATGAGCGGGGACGGTGGCTAAGGGGCCCGCGGCCGCGCTCGCCGATTCGCGCGGTGCGGGTTCCCAGGTGGCGCGAAACGCGCCACCTTGGTTCAGGCGCGCGGTCCCCTGGACACGTTCGGGTCACCGGCGACATGGAACCGCCAGAGCCGGTTCGGGGCTCGGGTGACGCCAATACGGCCGCTACGGCCCGGGCTCTCGGGAGGCGGCGTGCCGTCGTCGACGATGGCGATGGGCAGGCGACCGCCGGTACCCGATGCCGCGACGAGATCGGCGCCATCGTCGTGTCGGTCGAAGCCGAAGGCCTGACACAGGCGGGCGGGACCGGAGCAGAGGTCGACCAGGCGGAACGGCTCGGTGGAACGCCGGCGGCTGGCCGCGTTGCGGGCGCGGCGCATGGCGCCGGCGCCGGCCAGCGGTACGCCGGCGCGCAGCAGGACGGCCGAGCAGGCGCCGTCCTCGCCGCAGACGACGTTGGCGCAGTGGTGCATGCCGTAGGTGAAGTAGACGTAGAGATGTCCGGGCGGCCCGAACATCGTCCGGGTGCGGTCGGTGGGACCCCGGTAGCCGTGGCTGGAGGGGTCGTTCGCGCCCTCGTAGGCCTCGACTTCGACGATTCGGGCCGCGCGGCTGCCGCGGACGAGAACCTTGTTCAGGAGCCGGGGCGCCACGTCAAGCGCCGTGGGCGTGTAGAACGAGCGGGGGAGCGGCGTGAGGCGGGAGGAGCCGGCGCTCAGTCGGACACCTCGGCCAGGTCGGTCTCCGGCCCCATGTAGGCGCGGATCTCGGCGGGCGTCTCCATCTTCGTGTACTCCGGCGCGTGGACACTCACGTAGAGGACTTCGGCGGTGAAGATGAGCCGTCCTTCGTGGCTGCCGCGGTAGCCGAGGGTCCAGGACGTGCGCCCCCAGTGGCGTATCGCGAGGTCGATGTCGAGCAGGTCGCCGTCGGTGACCGAGCCCAGGAAGTCGATCGTCGTGCGGCGAAGCATCATCTCCCAGCCCAGCTTCGCGCGTACCTCCCGGATGCCGAGCAGCCAGTTCTCCAGCGCGTCGTCCATGTACGCCATGTAGTGGGCGTTGAAGACGACGCCCTGCTTGTCCACCTCGCCGTAGCGGACGCGTATGGTGTGCCGGTAGGGCGTGGTCACGTGCCGGAGCGCGGCTGGAAGCCCGGTTCGAGGCCCAGCGCCCAGGCGGCGAAGGCCCACTGGTCGGCGACGTCCTCGATCTGCATCCAGGTCGGCTTGCCGGCGCCGTGGCCCGCCCGGGTCTCGACCCGGATCAGGACCGGGTTGTCGCAGCCCTGCGCCCGCTGCATTTCGGCCGCGTACTTGAAGCTGTGCCACGGCACCACCCGGTCGTCGTGGTCGGCGGTGGTGATCAGGGTCGGCGGGTAGCAGGCGCCCTTCTGGACGTTGTGGAGCGGCGAGTACGCGTATTGGGCCCGGAACTCGTTCTCGTTCTCGGAGAGGCCGTAGTCGGTCGACCAGTTGCGGGCGTTCGCGCTCGGCAGGTGGTAGCGCAGCATGTCGAGAACGCCGACCGCCGGCAGGGCCGCCGCGAACAGGTCGGGCCGCTGGTTGAGGGTCGCGCCGACCAGGAGGCCGCCGTTGCTGCCGCCCTGGATCGCGATGCGTCCGGCGCTCGTGTAGCCCTCGGCGACCAGCCACTCGGCGGCGGCGATGAAGTCGTCGAAGACGTTCTGCTTGTTCTCCCTGGTGCCGGCGAGATGCCACTCGCGGCCGTACTCGCCGCCGCCGCGCAGGTTCGGGATGGCCAGCACGCCGCCCATCTCGAGCCAGGCCAGGCGGGACGAGGAGAAGCCGGGCGTCAGCGAGATGTTGAAGCCGCCGTAGCCGTAGAGGAGCGTTGGATTGTCGCCGTTCTTTTCGAGCCCGGCACGATGCGTGATGAACATCGGGATGCGGGTGCCGTCGCGGCTCTCGTAGAAGACCTGTTCCGTCTCGTAGCCGTCGAGGTCGGCGTCGATCGCGGGGCGGCGGATCAACGTGCTCTCGCCGCTGGCCACGTCGTAGCGGTGGATCTGGGACGGCGTGCCGAAGCTGGAGTAGGAGTAGAAGGTCTCGGTGTCCTCCCAGCGTCCGCCGAAACCGCCGGCGGTGCCGATGCCCGGCAGGTCGACCTCGCCGGCCGGCATCGCTGGCTTTGCGCCGTTCGGCTCGGCCAGGCGGACGACGGTGCGCGCATCGTGCAGGTAGTTGAGCACCAGTTTGCCGCCGACGGCGGAGGCGTACGAAAGCGTGTCCTCGGCTTCAGGGACCACCTCGTGCAGCGTGGGGTTCCCTTCGGACGATTCGTCGTTCAGGTCGACCGCGACGATCCGGTTGCGCGGCGCGTCCTTGTTCGTCTCGAACAGGAAGACGGGACCGACGTTCACGATGTAGCCGTAGAGCGCGTCCCATTGGTCGAGCAGGGGGCGGATCGCCGAGTCCGGTTCGCCGATCTTCCGGTAGTGGACCGCGTTCTCGAGGTAGCCCTCCTGGAGGTTGACCAGCAGGTACTCGCCGTCCTCGGAGACCGAGGCGTACGGGTTGCGGCGGGGGTGCTCGGGCTGGCTGAACACGAGCCGGTCCTCGCTCTGATCCGTGCCCAGGGCATGGAAGTAGACGGAAACCGCCTTCGAGCCGTCGCCCCTGCTCGGGTCGTCCTCGCGCGGGGGGTAGCGGCTGTAGAAGAAGCCCGAGTTGTCCGGCATCCAGGAGATCGAGGTGAACTTCGTGAAGTCGATCAGGTCGTCCGTGTCCTCGCCGCTGTCTGTGTCACGGACCTTCCACTTTCGCCAGTCCGAGCCGCCATCCGACTGCGCGTACGCGACGTAGCGGCCGTCCCGGCTGGGCGTCATCCCGGCGAGCGCCACCGTTCCGTCGTCGCTCCAGCCGTTGGGATCGAGCAGGACGCGCCCGGGCGGCTCGTCGCCCTCCTGGTCCATCGACTCCGCGACGTAGACCACGCTCTGGTCCTGCAGCCCGTCGTTGTGGCTGTAGAAGTAGCGTTCGCCCCGCTTGCCCGGCGTGCTCCAGCGCTCGTAGTCCCAGATCGCCAGCAGCCGCTTCTCGATCGCTTCGCGGCCCGGGAGCGCGGCCAGGAAAGGCTCGGCGACGGCGTTCTGCGCCGACACCCAGGCCGCCGTCTCCTCGCCGTCGAGGTCCTCGAGCCAACGGTACGGGTCGGCGACCTGGACCCCGAAGTAGTCGTCGACCTGGTCGACGGTCCGGGTTTCGGGATACTCGACCGGCCCGGGGTCGAAGGTGTCGGTGGAGCAGGCCAAGAGCGGAAGAACGAGAGCCGGCGCGAACCGGCGAAGAGTCGGTTTCATGATGGGGCCGGATTATAGGACTCCGGTCTCGGTAGCGCGGAGGAGGCTGCTCGGTGTTAGAACCCCAGGGCGTCCCGGCACCACTCGCTGACCGCCTTTGCGACCTCGAGGTCGACATCCTCCTGCGGGCGGCCTGACCGTTTCAGCACGTGCAGGCTGTGGTCGCCGCCGTCGATGCAGTGAAGGGTGGCTCGTGGGCCGAGCCGGTCGCATACGCCGGCGAGCAGTTCCGGGTCGGCGAGCCGGTCCCGTGTGCCGTTCAGGAAGAGCATCGGCTTCTCGACCTGGCTCAGGTGGTCGGCGCGCTCGGTGCCGGGCTTGCCGGGAGGATGCAGCGGAAAGGCGTGGAAGACGAATCCGGCGACATCGAGGCTGACCATCGCGTCGGCACCGGAGGCCATGCGGCCTCCCATCGAGCGTCCGCCGGCAAGGAGCGGCAGTTCGGGCCGCGTGTCCCTGGCATGCGCTACCGCTGCCTGTACGGATCGCTGCAAGACGAGCGGCGGGTCCGGACGCCGGCGGCCCGCTTCCGTGTAGGGAAACTGGAATCGGAGCGTGGCGATTCGAAACCCGGCGACGCCGCGGGCGAAGGTCTCGATCGTCGCATGGCGCATGCCCGCGCCGGCGCCGTGGGCGAAGACGAGCAGACAGCGGGGCGTTTCGGGCTCGAGCAGCAGGGCGGCGACCCGTCGGTCGTTGCGGACGGCGATGGTGGTCTCGCTGATCCGCGTCAAAGCCCGAACATCTCCGCGGCCCGTTCGGCCAGGGTGTCGCCGATCGCCAGCGACGCCGTCGCGCCGGGTGACGGGGCGTTCAGCACGTGGAGCATCCTTGGACTCGTCTCGATCGCGAAGTCGTCAACCAGGTTGCCCTTGCGGTCCAGGGCCTGGGCGCGGACGCCCGAGCCGCCCGGCATCAGGTCGGCGTCGTTGAGATCGGGAACGAAGCGCCGCAGGTCGCGGGCGAAGCGGGCGCGGCTGCCGGAACGCGCCATCTCGCTGATGCCGACCTTCCAGAAACGCAGGGCCATCTTCCAGAAGCCGGGGTAGCTCAGGCTGCTCCAGGTGTCGCGGGCGTCGAAGCTGCCTCGGGTATAGCCCTCGCGCTTGAGCGCCAGGACGGCGTTCGGGCCGGCCTCGACCGAACCGTCGACGCGCCGGGTCAGGTGGACTCCGAGAAAGGGGAAGCGGGGATCGGGGACGGGGTAGATCAGTCCTCGCAGCAGGTGGCGGCGCTCGGGAACGATGTCGAAGTACTCGCCGCGGAAGGGGACGATCCGCACGTCCGGATCGAGGCCCGCCATGCGCGCCACGCGGTCCGACTGAAGGCCGGCGCAGTTGATCGCGTGGCCGGCTTCGAACTCGCCGGCGGTGGTCTCGACGACGACGCCGTCGGGCCGCGGCGCGAGACCGGTTACGCGCGTGCGCAGGTGGAGGGAGACACCGGCCGCCTCGAGTTCTTCGGCGTAGGCGCGGGCCACGGCCTTGAAATCGACGATGCCGGTCTCGGGAACCCAGAGAGCGTCGACGCCGGTCGCGTGCGGCTCGAACTCGGGGATCCGCTCGGGCGGCAGACGCTCCAGGCCGGCGAGGCCGTTCGCCCGGCCGCGGCGCTCCAGTTCGTCGAGCCGGGGGATCTCCTCCGGATCGGTCGCGATGACGAGCTTGCCGCAGATCTCGTAGGGAATCGCGTGCCGGTCACAGTAGTCGATCAGCCGCTTGCGACCGCCGACACAGTTGCGCGCCTTGAGCGAGCCGGGCTTGTAGTAGAGGCCGGAGTGGATGACGCCGCTGTTGTGGCCCGTCTGGTGAACGGCGGGTCGGGGCTCCGCCTCGACCACGTGGATGTCGATCTGACCGGAGCGGCGGGCGAGGCTCCGCGCCGTGGCGAGACCGATGATGCCGGCCCCGATGCAGACGACGTCCGCGCGCTGGGACAAGGCGGGCTCAGGCGCCTTCCGCCGCCGCGTCCTCGGCTGGCCGCTCGGCGGG
>JAPVWO010000321.1 GCA_027493375.1 Candidatus Multivorans thiocomprendens
CTCGCGGACCTCGACCAGCTTGCGCCAGCGCCGCGACTCGTCGATGCGGATCCGCTCCTGGAGCAGGAGTTCGGCGGCGATCGCGCCGCCGAGTCCGATGCTGGTGTGGGCGCCGCCCAATGTGCCCTTCGTGTCGTGCAGGGCGAGGAGCAGCAGTTCTTCGTGGAGGTGGAGTTGGTCGGCGTTCATGGTGCGACTCTAGAACGCCTCGCTCCACGGGCGGCTGAGCCGCAGCGCGGAGTTGATCAGGCCGACCATCGAGTAGGTCTGGGGGAAGTTGCCCCAGAGCTCGCCGGTCTCCGGGTCCAGGTCCTCGGAGAGCAGCCCCACCGGGTTGCGGCGGTCGAGCATCCGCTGGAACAGTTCGCGGGCTTCCTCGCGGCGGCCGAGGGCGTTGATCGCGTCGATGTACCAGAAGCTGCAGACGGCGAAGGAGGTGGTTGGGGAACCGAAGTCGTCCTCCCGGTAGCGGAAGAAGTTGCTGCCGGAGCGCAGCGGCTCGAGGGACTCGACGGTGGCCGCGAAGCAGGGGTCGGCGGCGTCGAGGAAGCCCAGATCGTGGAGCAGGAGCAGGCTGGCGTCGATCCCCGCGCCGTCCAGCGTGGCGGCGAGGCCGCCGCTTTCGGTCTCGGCGTGCCGGAGGACGTGCGAGCGGATCGCCTCGGCCCGGTTCGTCCAGTGCCTTTGACGATCACTCAGGCCGAGCGCTCTCGCGATGCGGGCCAGGCGGTCGCAGGCGGCCCAGCACATGACGCTGGAGAAGGTGTGGACGGCGCTTCGCTGCCGGAACTCCCAGAGGCCGGCGTCGGGCTGGTCGAACAGGGCCACCGCCTGGTCGCCGAGCTGCTCCAGCCAGCCGAACACGCGGCGGTTGCCGGGCTTGACCAGCCGGCGGTCGAAGAAGCTCTGGGTGACGGAGAGGATCGCGCTGCCGTAGCTGTCGTTCTGGAGCTGACGCCACGCGTCGTTGCCGACGCGGACCGGCGGCATGCCGCGGTAGCCGGGCAGGCCGCCTATGGTGCGCTCGGTGAGTTCCCGCTCGAACTTGATGCCGTAGACCGGCTGCAGCACGCCGCCCTCGGCGGCCGCGGCGAGGTTCGTGATGTAGCCGAGATAGCCCTCCATCGTCCGCGTTGCCCCCAGCCGATTCAGCGCCTGGACGACGAAGTGGGAATCCCGTAGCCAGCAGAAACGATAGTCCCAGTTGCGACCGCTGTCCGGCGCTTCGGGGATCGAGGTGGTCATCGCCGCGAGCACGGCCCCGGTCTCCTCGAAACTGCAGAGCTGGAGCGTGATGGCGGCCCGGATCACCGCCTCCTGCCACTCGAAGGGCACCGCCAGGTGGCGCACGAACTCGCGCCACCAAGTCTCCGTCCGGCTCCGGAACTCGCGGGCCACGGAGTCCACGGGCTCGGTCAGGCTCTCGTCCGGCCCGAGCAGCAGGGTGAGCGGTTGCTCCAGGACGAAGGAGATCTCGTCGCTGATCAGCGAGACCGGCGCATCGGTGGTCAACCGAAGCGTCAGGGCCGGTCCGACGTAGCGGACGTGGTTGCTGCCGCGGGTTACCTCGGGGCGGCGCGAACCGTAGTCGAACCGCGGCCGCAGTCGAATGCGGATGCGCGGCTCGCCGGAGAGCCGCTCGACCGTGCGGACGATCATCGTCGGCCGGAAGGAGCGGCCGAACTGCTCGAAGCGGGGCGCGAAGTCGGTGATCCGCACCGCGGCGCCGTTGCCGTCGCGAAGCGTCGTCACCAGGATCGCGGTGTTCTCGAGGTACTGCTGCTCGCTTTCACGGAACCCCTCGATCGGGATGTCGAAGAAGCCGCCGGCCTCGGGATCGCCGTCCTCGTCGGCGTTGCCGGCGAGGAGGGAATGGAAGACGGGGTCTCCGTCGAAGTGGGGCAGGCAGGCCCAGCAGATACGGCCGCGCGGATCGATCAGCGCTCCGAACCCGCAGTTGCCGATCACGCCGCCGTCGAGTGGCCGTACGACCCCAGTCATGGATCTCTCTCGTGCCCGAGCTTCGGAGCGGCGCTCCCCGTAACCCTGGGGCAGTTGCCGATCACGCCGCCGTCGAGCGGCCGCGCACCACCGCTCGTCATGGGCCCGCCAGCCGCTCGCGCAGCGCCTCCAGCCAGCGGTGCAGCTCCCGCACGCCGCCCAGGCCGTGCCTGGCGACGCTCTCGCGCCTGCCGTCCGACTCCAGGCCGACGACGATGGCGGCGCCGCCGGCCCTCTGCGCGGCTTCGAACCCCTCCTCGTCGGTGATGTCGTCGCCGACGAACACCGGCACGCGGCCGCGGAACGGCGCTTCGGCCATGAAGTCCTCTACCACCGTGCGCTTGTTCGGGCGGTGGGGCTTGAGTTCGAGCACCATCTTGCCCTCCTGCACCCGGTAGCCCGAACCGAGTTCGGCGCGCGCGTGCTCCATCGCCTCGCGGGCCGGGGCCTCGGCGTCGGCGGCGCGGCGGTAGTGGAGCGCCAGGGTCACCGATTTGTCCTCCAGCAGCGTGCCCGGATGCTCGTCGACGAAGCGTTCGAGGTCGCGGCGCGCGGGCTCGAGCGCGGCCGAGCCGTCGCTCCGGCTGACCTCGCCGGCCGCCGACCGCCGCTCCAGGCCGTGCAGTCCCGCTGCCGGAAGGGCCAGTGGCGCGAAGAAGCGGTCGAGAACGTCGAGCGACCGGCCGCTCGCGAGCGCCAACGCGCCGTCGAGACTCTCGCTGAGCCGAGCCAGCAGACTGCCGACGCCTTCGTCGACGTGGACCGCGTCGGGCGCCTCGGCGATCTCGATCAGGGTGCCGTCGACATCCAGGAACAGGGCCCAGGAGTCTGCCGGCGGCGCGGCGGAGCCCGTTTCCAGGAGGGCCCAGGCGGTGCGTGGAGGATGCGCTCTCTGCTTCACATGCCCCCCGACCAGATCCCTTACGATACAGAAACCGATGTCCCCTCAGGATCTTCCGGCTGGCCAGCAGTCGGAGCTTGTGATCGTCGCGAACACGCTCCCCGTGCGTCGCGAGGAAGTGGATGGGGAACTGGGCTGGGCGCAGAGCCCAGGCGGGCTGGTCAGCGCCCTGTCGCCGATCGTCCGCGACGCGGGCGGGTGCTGGGTCGGCTGGACCGGCGGCGCCGACGACGCGCCCGAGCCGTTCCGGCACGAAGGCATCCTGAACGTCGCGGTACCGGTGTCGGAGGCTGAGGTTGCCGGCTCCTACCAGGGCATGTGCAACTCGACCCTGTGGCCGCTCTACCACGACGCGGTCCGGCCGCCCGAGTACCACCGCCACTGGTGGAACCCCTACGTGGCGGTCAACCGCCGCTTCGCCGAGGAGGCGGCTCGCCGCACCGCGCCCGGCGGCCGCGTGTGGATCCAGGACTACCACCTGCAACTCGTACCGCGCATGCTGCGCGAGCTGAGGCCGGACATCAGCTCCGGCTTCTTCCTGCACATCCCCTTCCCGCCGATCGAACTGTTCCTGCGCCTGCCCTGGCGGCGGGCGGTACTGAAGGGCCTGCTCGGCGCCGACGTGATCGGCTTCCAGACCCCGGCCGGCGCCTACAACTTCACGCGGCTCGCGGACCGGCTGATCGAGGCGGAGCCTCAGGGCGAGACGATCCGCTACCAGGGACGTGACATCCGCGTCGGCGCTTTCCCGATTTCGATCGACACGGGTCGCTACGCGAATGCGGCGCTGTCGCCCGAGATCCGGGAGCGGGCCGAGGAACTCCAGCAGCTTCGCCGCGGCCGGAAGATCATCCTCTCCGTCGACCGCCTCGACTACACGAAGGGCATCGACCTTCGGCTCAAGGCCTTCCTCGAATGGCTGGGGCGCGAGGACCGGTCGATCCGCGACGCGGTGATGGTCCAGGTCGCCGTGCCGAGCCGGGAGCGCATCTCGGAGTACCAGATCCTGCGCCGCGATGTCGAGGAACTCGTCGGCCAGATCAACGGGGAGTACGGCGAACTCGGCGTCGTGCCGGTGCAGTACTTCCGGCGCAACCTGCCGTTCGAGGAACTGATCGCCTTCTACCTCGTCGCCGACGTCATGCTGGTGACGCCGCTCTGCGACGGCATGAACCTGGTTGCCAAGGAGTACGTCGCCACCCGGCTCGAGGACGACGGCGTGCTCGTGCTGAGCGAGTTCGCGGGCGCGGCCGCCGAGCTGCCGGATGCCCTGCTCGTGAACCCCCACGACGTGAACGCGATGGCCGCGACGATCGAGCGGGCGATCACCCTCGACCCGGACGACGGAGCGCGCCGGATGAAGGCGATGCGCGAGGTCGTGCGACGGCATTCCGTCCATGAGTGGGCGGCGCAGTTCATCGAGGCCTTGACCTGACGCGCATGGCACGCGCTGTCGACGATGCCGAGGCGGGCTTCGAGGTAGGGGAGGGTTTCGAGCGCTTCTCGCAGAAGGACGACATCTTCTGTCGTTCGTTCTGGGACCCTGAGGTGAGGACTTCCCGCTCGGACATGTTCTACGAGACCTACCGCACGCCGGAGCTGCGGTGGCGCCCGGTCGAGGGGTTCACGCGGCGCGACTACGCGCTCCGCAACGCCTCCTGGCACGTCACCGATCTGTTCGCGGAGTTCAGGGAAGGCGCGGACCGTCGCGAGGGCTTCCTCGACCCCTACACGGTGCTCCGGGACGGTCCGGGTCCGCCGGACGAGAGCGACGAACCGGAGGAGGTCCTCGCCGCTCGCCTCGCCGTCGATCTGAAGACGGCCGCCCGCGCGCTGGGCGCCGACCTGATCGGCATCACCGGTTACGACGAGCGCTGGGTGTACACGCACGCGTACTCGAGGGAAACGGAGACGGAGAAACCTCAGGAGCTCCCGGGCGATCTCGGGAACGTCGTCGTCATCGCGCAGGCGATGGACCGGAAGCTGGTGCAGACGGTGCCGTCGGCCCTGAGCGGCACGGCGACGGGGGTCGGCTACAGCAGTGACACGGTGGTGCTGCTCGCGATCGCCCAGTACATCCGGAACATGGGCTACGACGCGGTGCCGACGATGAACGACACGGCCCTGGCGATTCCGCTCGCGATCAAGGCGGGGCTGGGCGAGTACGGCCGTCACGGTCTGCTGATCACCAGGGAGTTCGGTCCCCGGGTACGGCTCGGGAAGATCTTCACCGACATGCCGCTGGCGCACGACCGTCCGCGGCGTTTCGGCGTGCGCGAGACCTGCGAAGTGTGCCGCGCGTGTTCTGACGCGTGCCCGCCGAAGGCCATCGCGATGGACGCGCCGTCGGACCGCGTCTACAACGTCTCCAACATCAGAGGCGTCAGGAAGTGGACGACGGACGCCGAGAAGTGCTTCCGGTTCTGGTCGAACCAGAACACCGACTGCTCGATCTGCGTCCGGGTCTGCCCCTACAACCGGGACTACTCCCGGCGCCTCAGCCGGATCTGGCGGTGGATGGCGGGGACCCCCCTGCGCCGGCTCGCCCTCTGGCTCGATCGCCTGAGCGGGCGCGGACGGAGGGTTGCGCCGGACGCGTGGTGGGGCGGTGTCCGGCTGGTAGGCTTGAACATGGCGCCCGGCCGCGGAGCGCAGGAGAACAGGAGGAAACTCCGAGCGGAATAGCGACTCTGCCCGTCCCGTTCGGATCCAATGCGATGTGGATCAAGAAGTACGACCCCGCCCGTTACCTCCCCTCCGATTCCGGGATCGCGCTGCCGAGCCTGGAGGCGACGCCGCGGGAGGTCTACATGGACCGGCGCAAGTTCGTGGCCGCGGCCGCCGTCGGAATCGCCGGCGCGTCGCCCCTGACCGCCCAGTTCCGCCTCCGCCAGCAAGTGCCGGCGCCCCCTCCGGCGCCTCCGATCGAGGACAGGCTGAAGCCGGCGCTCGCGCGGCCCGACGTCTACGGCGCCGAGCTCAGCGCGCGGCCCAGGCGCAACACGAAGTTCGCGGGTCCGCCCGAGAGCGTCGGCGGCGACCTGACGCCGCGCGAGGCGGCTGGCAGCCACAACAACTTCTACGAGTTCCTGCCCGGCCGTGGCGGCCCGGTGTGGAAGTTCGCCGGCAAGTTCACCGTCGAGCCGTGGAAGGTCGAGGTCACGGGCCTGTGCGACAACCCGATGACGCTCGATCTGGACGACATCTTCGGTTTCGAGCACGAGGAGCGCCTCTACCACTTCCGCTGCGTCGAGCGCTGGGCGATGAACGTGCCCTGGAGCGGCTTCCCGCTCAGCAAGCTGATCGAGAAAGCCAAGCCGAAGTCATCCGCCAGGCATGTGCGTTTCTTCACCGCTCTCGAGCGGGACGAGATGCCGGGCGTGAGAGAGGCCCACTGGTACCAGTGGCCCTACTTCGAAGCCCTGCGGCTGGATGAGGCGATGAACGAACTGGCCTTCGTCGCCACCGGTATCTACGGCGAGCCTCTGGTGAAGCAGCACGGTGCGCCGCT
>JAPVWO010000322.1 GCA_027493375.1 Candidatus Multivorans thiocomprendens
GCCCCCAACTGCTCCAGCCGCTCCCCCGCCTGCTGCCGCCACTGCAACCGGAAGTACAGCGCATGCTTCCGCTCAGTGCAGGTATTGCAAGTCCCGCACGGATTCCCGCTCTTCAGCCCATCGACGATCTCGACCAGAAGCGGCGACCGTTCGACCTCGCCGAGCGACGTCTCCGGGTACAAGCCGATCGGCTGCTCCTCCCAGAAGATGCACGGCGAGACCGCGCCGTTGGGCCGGACGACCACCGTGTGGCCGGGCCAGGCGCAGCCGGCGACAGCAGTCCGGAAGCGGCCGCGCAGCCGCTGCCGGTCGTAGAGGCCCGCCCGCCAGCGCATCAGGTGGCCGCGCAGGTCAACCCGCTGGCCGTCGTCGAAATCCGGGTAGGAAACGAGACGCAGTCCGCGGGCGGCCGCGTCCTCGGCCGCGGCGGCGAGTTCCGCGCGCAGCGCGCCGGGATCCTCGTCGTCGAGCAGTTCGTCCTCGGCGCTCACATGAGCGGTCGGCGCCACGAAGCGGACGTCCAGTTCACTGGCGCCGACTTCCTCGGCGAAACGCGGCAGGTCGGCGAGATCGCCGCGGTTCGTCCGCATCCACACGAAGATCAGCCGCAGCCCGGTGGCTGCGCCGCGCCGCACCTCGTTCAGCAGGTCGAGCGAACGCATCAGCCGGTCGAACCTGCCGCCGACCCGGATCGCCTCGTAGGTCTCCGCGTTCGTGCCGTCCATCGACACGCCGACCGTCTTCACGCCGGCTTCGCAGATCGCCTCGGCCTTGGCGGGCGTGAGCGGCAGCAGGTTGGTCGGGAACCACAGGTCGGGAACGCCGTAGCTGCCGGCTTCGCGAACGATGTCGATGAACTTCGGGTGCACCAGGGGCTCGGCCGCGCAGCCCAGGGCGACCTTGCGGGCGCGGGGGAAGAGGTCGGCCGCGACCCGGGAGAAGGTCTCCAGCGGCATCATGCCGTTTCGGGACAACTGCCGGTCGAAGGGCAGGAACTGCAGCCGGTCGACCGCCGAGAAGTAGCACATCTTGCACTTCAGGTTGCAGCGCTCGGTGGTGTCGAGGATGACCTCCAGCGGCCGGCGTTGGAACGACTTCATTGGGCCAGGGCCTCGAGCATCGTCTGGCAGACGCCGCGGCCCGAACTCCGCTGGCGCCATACCGCGGCGATGCTAGCCGGGTGGCGTTCGCCGCGCCGCCACGCCGCCTGTTCCTCCGCGATCGCCGCGGCCAGCGGCCCGGCGCGGTGCGCGGAGGCGACGCGGCCGTAGGCGCCGCCCTCGGACCAGCTCCGCAGGCTCGGGATCGGCGTGCCCACCACGGTCGCTCCCATCGACAGCGCCTCGCAACCGGCGTGCGGCGCGCCTTCCCACCGCGACGAGAAGACGATGAAGCGGCTGCCGGCCAGCGCGTCGGCGAGGACTTCCGGGTACCGCGGCCCATGGTGCTCGACGTTCGGGAAGCGCCGGTTGAGCTCGCCGAAGAGACTCTCGGCGCCCGGACCGAAGATGCTGACCGGCTCGCCGCGCGCCTCGCGTCCGGCTCGACCGAAGTAGCGCGCAAGCGCCCGCGCCAGCAGCGGTGCGTTCTTCTGGGGATCGTCCCAGCGGCCGATCGCCACGATGCCCCGCCGCTCCCGGCCGAGGTCGGACGACTCGACGTAGACCCGGTGGATGGCGAGCGGCGAGACGTGAACCCGGCCTTGGAGATCCGCCGCGCCGGCCGTGCGGAGGAAGCGGCGGAAATGGACCTTCGCTTCCTCGCAACCGAGGATGAGCACGTCGGACTCCCCCGCGCTGCGGACGAACTCGGCGTCCTGCGGGTCGGTCCGGCGGAAGGACAGCAGGTAGCGCCGGGCCAGGAAGCGAAGCTGGCGGAGCTGGTGGTCGCGGTCCGGCGAGCCGGAGAAGACCTTCCGGCGCAGCGTGGCCAGGGGAAACGCGCGAAGACCCATCTGGCCGTCCGAGTCGCCCATCGCGATCGTGCGCACGCCGGCGCCGCGGATCAGCTCCAGGAGATCCGACATCTGGTGGAAGGACGGCACGATAGCCACGTCGGCCTCGAGGCCGCGCCAGAACTCGTCGTCCTCCAGGCCGCCGCCCCCGGGCGGCGAGACGATCGGCACGGGAAAGCCGTCGTTCGAGGATTCGGGACACGCGACGAACGCCTCGTGGCCGAGCGCCTCGAGCCCGCGAACGTACTCCTCGAACCGGAAGCTGCACCGCCTGAGCGGCGTACCGTAGTTCCAGACCACCGCGACGCGCATGATGCACGACGCTACCGGACGGAGACGTGACGGTCGCCTGCCCCGGAGCTAACGAGTTCGGATCAGTTACACGGGAAGGCGAAGTTGTCGCTCCTGCTCGCCGCCGTCTCGCCCAGCCGGTTGTGGTGGGTCCAGTTGCTCCCGCCGGCGCTCTGGACGTAGAGGTTGAAGGCGAGGTCGGTGACCGGAGCGACGTACACCCAGCGGTGGCCGTTCAGGTGGCAGCCGTCGAGCACCTTGACCAGGACTTCCGCGTTGTCGCGATTGAAGAACCAGAGCAGGCCCGATTCGTCCGACGCCCAGATGCCGGCCTTCCCTTCGCCGAGCTCCCCGCCCGGTGTCTCGTAGCACATGGCGACCTTGAAGCCGCCGTCGAACACGAGGGACGCCGTCTCCGGCCGGCAGCCGGTGTAGCCGCGCCCCTGAGGAGGAGCCGGCAGGGGACCGAGGGTCGTGCCGGTGGGATCGGGCTCCGGGTCGGGCTCGGGAGGCGGCTCGGGATCGGGGGCCGGGTCCGGATCGGGATCCACGCCGGGAACGGGATACAGGAAACGGGCCGCCGCGCGGTCGTCGCTGTTGAGCCGCGCCCCGCGGCCGTCGCCGTGGGCGTGCGCTCGCATGATTGCCTCGCTGGTCACCTGATCACAGGAACCGCTCCCGGCATCGCCGCAGGAGTGGCCGATGCCGATCGCGTGGCCCAGTTCGTGAGCCATGATCTCCTCGTAGTTCTCGCGGGGATTCAGCGAGAGCGCCAGCCACTCCGTGAACCCGTCCTGGGTCCCGATGTTCGACTCGATCAGCTCCAGCGCTTCGACCGAGCGATTGCCCGGAATCGGGTGGGGGACCTCCGAAGCGTCGCAGTAGAAGAAGCTGTACGTGATCGCGATGACGCCGCCCTCGCTCGGCCGGAAGGTCCCCGGAATCTCGTCGAACGGATCCTCGTGGGAGATCGAGTTGACCCCGTCCACGCCGTCGATCTGAAACTCCCGGTTCGACGTGCCGTGAAGAACCAGGTTGGCCTGGCTGCCGGAGACGTCGTTCCAGGCCCGCATTCCGGTGCGAACCTGGGACAGGCCGCCTCCCGGGACCCCGGGCTGACCTCCGGCCTGGACGGTGAAGCCCGCGCTCCCGCCGCTGTCGAACTCCCGCCAGCGAAGCGGCAGGCCGTCGTGGAAGCACTCCGCCGGACTTCGCGTCACCGTGAACGGCGACCTGACCGCGATCGGCCCTTGCGTCCGCTCGGGTTCGAAGTAGTCGGCGGAACGCTCGACACCCGCTGCGCGATCGGCGATCCAGCGACGGAAGCCGGAGGAATCGCGCGGCAAACGGGCGCGGGCTCGCTCCGCGGCCGCGGGGTCGCCGGGCAGGGTCACTTCGCCGTCCAGAGACGGTTCCCGGATCAGCAGCGGGCCCCGGGCGGTCTGGACCTCGAAGAAGATGCCGAGGGCGAACTCGACCGGGCGGTAGGCGTCGGGCAGGGGATCGAGAAAGAGCAGGACGCGGTCCCCTTCCGCCAGCATCGGGAGGCCCTGGACCCGCATCGCGATGCCGCCCGGGAGGAGGCCGCCGGGCTGGCGCACGACCATCGTGCCGCCGGGGACGAAGCCCTTGAGGACTTCTTCGACTTCGAAGGTGAAGTCCGTGAAGGCCGAGCCGTCACGGAGAGCCGGGGTCGCGGAGAGGACTTCGCCGTAGACGATAGGCCCGGAGCGCTCGACCATCGAGTCGTCGGTGGGGAGGACGTAGACGATGGCGGCCGCCGGAGAGGCCAAAAGGGCCACGGCCAATACGGAGCCGGCCTGGCGGCCGGCGCCTTTCGTCGACCGCCTACGGCGGCAGCGGGTCAGAAGACCCGCGCACCCGGTGGCCGCCTCGCGGCCGCCTAGTAGTTGCCGCAAGGAAAGGCCTCGTTGTCGCTCCTGGTGGACGCGGTGTCTCCCTGGCGGTTGTGGTGGGACCAGGCGCGACCCTCGCTGTCGACGACGTAAAGGTTGAAGGCGAGGTCGGTCACCGGCGCCACGTACACCCAGCGGTGGTTGTTGATGTGGCAGCCGTTCAGCACCTTGACCAGCACTTCCGCGTTGTCGCGATTGAAGAACCAGAGCAGGCCGGATTCGCCGGAGGCCCAGATGCCGGCCTTCGCCTCGCCGACGGCGCCGCCGCCGGTCTCGTAGCACACGCGGACGTTGTAGCCGTCGAAGACGAGCGGCGTCGTCTCGGGGACGCAGTCGGTGTAGCCCTCTCCGGTCGGCGGGCCGGCATCGGGGTCGGGATCGGGGCCCGGATCCGGTGGCGGGTCGGGCGTGGGATCGGGTTCGGGGTCCGGCTCGGGCTCGGGATCCGGATGGTTGACGACGAGGCGAATGCCGTAGACGCCCGGGTCCGTGTCCTGCTGCCAGTTCCGCCAATCGTCGCCCTCTTCCGGGCGGAACCGGAGTGCCCGCGCGCCGCCCGAGCCGTCCTCGTCAATCCCCATGAGCTTCGTGTTCTCCGGGGGCGTGCCGCGGCGCCACGAAACGGCTACCCAGACCTGCCCGGCGGCCAGATCCAGGCGCTCCACGGCGCCTCCAATCTCGAAGCAGAGGGCGGTTCCCGGCTCCTCGAGCCGTGCCGGCACGTCGTAGTCCGCCAGCAGGGTCGCGGGTACCGTGCCGGCGCCCCGATAGAAATTCAGGGTGAAGGCGGCGTCGCCGCTCGTGTCGTCCCGGCTCCTGCCCATGCATGCGACGACATACTCGACCCTTCCCGACTCCGACAACCGGAACCGCTGGGCGAACTCCATTTCATGGAAGATCTCCTGGGTGTCCTCGTCCACGAGGCGATAGAACCCCTCGAAGTCGTCGTCGTCATAGCTGTAGACGGCGGTGGCCTGCCGCGCGATGCCGACGAGGCCTCGACCGAATGACGGCAAGTCGCGGCTGTACGCCGCAACGGGGACCGCATCGACGCGCCGGACCGGGGCCAGGCGTTCCGCCTCGATGACCTCACGCGACGCGCGCGGCGGCAGGTCGCGGCCGGACTGAGCGGCCGACGGCGACGCGAGGGCGAGGGTCGAAGCCAGGGAAGCGAGGCAACCGGCAACAAGAGTCCGACACGTCATGGGCGATTCCTCCTTGGCTGTCCATGCACGATCACACTTGCGGCTGAACGCAAGAGACGTGCCAGACGGAACCCGCGTGTCGTGGCAGACCCGCGCACCCCCGGAGACAGGGCGTCAGAAGACCCTTGGCTGGTCAGGCCCTATCGGCCGCACCTCAGGGCCATGGTGTCGTTCTGGGTGACCGCGGCTTCGCCCTGCTTGTTGTGGTAAGACCAAGTTCGGCTCCTGCCGTCCGTCACGTAGAGGTTGAAAGCCAAGTCGGTGGCCGCCGCCATGAACACCCAGCGGTGACCGTTCTCCTCGCACCCGTCGAGGACCTTGATCAGCACTTCCGCGTTCTCGTTGTCGAAGAACCAGAGCAGGCCGGACTTGCTCGACTTGTAGATGCCGGCGCGGGCTTCGCCTTTCGTTCCATCGGCCGTCTCGTAGCAGAGGCTGACCCGATAGTCGCCGTCGAACACGAGCCGCGACGCGGAGGGAAGGCAGTTCGTGTACCCCGCGCCGGTGGGCGGAGCGGTCAACGGGCCCGGACGGACGTCGTCTTCAGGCGCCGGTTCGGGATCGGGGTCGGGATCGGGTTCGGGATCGGGATCGGGATCGGGATCGGGTTCCTCGGCATGCTCTCTCGCGACCACCAGACTGACGCCGATGGCCTTGAGGCCCCTGGTGGTCTCCGTCGGACCGATGTTGCGGGCATCTATCCAGCCGTCGTTCGGCGCGTTTTCCGCCACCGGGAGGGGACGCCATCTCACTTCCGTCTCATGAACGGCCTCATCGTTCCGGTCCGTCTCCGCCTCGTCGTCGTTCGTGTAGTGGTCCCCGGCGAGACGCTTCATGGTCGCCGTGTTCCATTCGATGCCGACCCAGTGCGTGCCTTTTCTGAGCCTTTTGCCGACGAGGGCGCCCTCCAGCAAGGCGCAACGGGTGTTTCCGGCACGCCTGATGTCCTCCTCGATGGTGTAGCGGAACCCACTCCGCAGACCCGGGTGGCTCATCTGGTTCTGGCGGTTCGCGGCCACGTTGCCGTAGAAGCGCAGCGTGAAGTCCAGGGATCTGGCGAGGTCGCCCTCGGGCCGGAGAAAGCACGCTCTGGCGCTCACCACGGTGCTGTCGGCCGCCACCTCGAAACGCTGCGCCCACTCCACCAGACCGCCGGCCGAAAGGCCGCCGTACGCAGCCGGCGCAAGGTTGGCGCCGTTCTCTCCGAAATTCTCGAACTCGCCGTCGTCGTAGCGAAGGGTGTCCGTGTCGTGGGACGCCAGAATGACGCCGCGCGGACCCTCGTCCAACGCGGCGCGGACGGTCACTGCCCCTTCCGACTCGCCGGACGACTCGTCGGCGCGCAGGACCTGGTCCGCGTCCAGCAGGTCGATGCCGTCGATGCCGGTCTGGGCCAGAAGCGGCATCGATGTCACCGCCAGCAGGCACGCGAGGCAGATGAGATGTCGAGTGGTGAGGCGGCTCAGTTTCATGATCTTCCCTTTCCGGCGAAGCACCCGGTATCGAGTGGGAAATCTATACGTACCAGTAGTTTACGACCAACCCATGGAACAATGCAAATCGGCACGGCGCCAGGGACGGCGTTGGTAGCGGCAGAAGCCGGCCAGAAGGCCGGCGCACCGGCAGTGGCGCGCCGGCGGGTTGGCTATCGCGCCGAGCAGGTGAACGCGTTCAGATCCTGCACCGGCTGGAACGGCGTTCCGAGGGCGTTCTCGTAGACCTTCTCCTCGCCGGTCTCGGTGTCGGTGACGGTCATCGTCACGCCGACGTCGGTCAGGCCGCCCGCGAACACCCAGACGTGCTCGTTGATGTCGCAACCGTTGAGCACCTTGACCACGACCTCGACGTTCCTGTCGTTGAAGAACCAGTAGAGGCCTGTGTCTCCGAGCGGCAACGGCCAGACGACGGCGTCGCCGGTTTCGCCGTCCGGCTTCTCCCAGGTGGCACGCACCGCGTAGCGGCCGTTCTCGAGGCAGAGGGTCCGTTCGTCGGGCACGCAACCGCCGCCGCCGTCCTGGGCCCGCGCCACCTGGAACGGCAACGGCAGTTCGAAGCCGGGTCCGGCGGGGACGGCGGCCGCCGCGAGGTCCATGCCGCCGCGCAGCGCCTCCATCTCCTCTTCCCCGAGCAGGTACCGGCTCTCGCCGTAGAGGTTGGCGCCCTGCCGACAGACGGCGAAGGTCTCCTGGTCCTGGACCGGCTGGAAGGCCGTGCCCGGCGGGTTGTAGTAGGTGGCCGCCACGCCGGTCTGCGAGTCGATCACCTTCATGACGGCCTTGACGTCGGTCAGCCCGCCGGCGAACACCCAGTAGCGCTGGTTGATGCCGCAGCCGTCGAGCACCTTGACCACGACCTCGACGTTGTCCGCGTTGAAGAACCAGAGGTAGCCGGTGTCGTTGGTCAGCG
>JAPVWO010000323.1 GCA_027493375.1 Candidatus Multivorans thiocomprendens
ATGCCGGCGGGGACGCCGGCGCACCCAGTGGGGGACCTCGCAGTGAACGCCAGGCCCATCGAGACGCAGGTGCTGATCGTCGGCGGCGGTCCGATCGGCTTGATGGGCTCGCTGCTCCTGTCCCGGCTGGGCGTCAGGTCGCTGATCGTCGACCTGCGGGGCCGCACGAGCACCCACCCGCGGTCCCGGCTGCTGGACGCGCCGTCGGTCGAGTTGATGCGAGAGGTCGGCGTGGAGCAGCAGGTGATCGACACCGGCCTGGGCCCCGACTGGACCGAGTACAACCGCTGGTTCGACTCCCTGGCGGGCAGGGAGATCTGCCGGGTCCCCACGCCCTCCTTCCACTCCGTCCGGACCGACCGCAGTTCCTCCATGCCCGTGATGACGGCGCAGGACTACGTCGAGGCGATCCTCTACGACCAGGCGTCGTCGGACCCGAACGTCGACCTCCGCTTCGGCACGACCGCGAGCGCGCTAGCGCAGGACGACGGCGGCGTCTCCTGCAACATCCGCAACAACGGCACCGGCAGCGAGACTCTCGTCTCCGCCGAGTTCGCGATCGGCGCCGACGGTCTCCGGAGTTCGACGCGCGCCGCCATCGGCACGACGCTCGAAGCGGACTTCATGGACGTCTTCTTCCAGGACGTCATCTTCGAGGCGGACTTCTCGAAACACACCAGCGACCGTCAGGGCGGTCTGCTCTTCATCGCCCACCCGATGGGGGCGGCCGTCTTCCAGCCGCTCGACGGCGTGCGGCGCTGGCGTTGCCAGATCGGCGGTTTCGACCGTACCCGGGAGATGACCGCGGAGTTCGCCGAGAACTGGATCCGGTCGGCGCTCGGCGCCAACGACCCGGCTCCGATCGAAGTGCGAACGATGACGGAATGGCAGTTCCCCGGCCGTCTCGGCAAAGGCCGCATCTTCCTGGCCGGCGACGCCGCGCACGTGTTCATCCCGACCGGCGGCCTCGGCAACAACACCGGCTTCGTCGGCATCCGCAACCTCGTCTGGAAGCTCGCGTTCGTGCTCCGGGGCGCCTCGCCCGCATCCCTGCTCGGGACGTACGACAGCGAGCACCAGCCGGTCGCCGAGCAGCGAGTCGCGGCCGGGCGGCGCAACGCGCGACTGTCCGGAGGGATCTTCCGGGCGTTCCACGAGGGCGGCGACACGCAAGCGGCCGCCCGAAACTGCCGCCAGTACGGCGAGTACGAGGGGCTGATCTACGGCTACGAGTTGACGTCGGAGCTTTGCGCCGAGGACCAGGCGGCCCCGCCCGACGTGGAGAATCCCGTCTGCGACTACGTGCCGGTCGTTCGGTCGGGCCGCCGGGCGCCGAACCTGTGGCTGGACGAGAGCTGGACCCGCTCCGTCCTCGACTGGAACGGCCTGGGCTACACCGCCGTTCTGGGCGCGCATGTGGACCCCGCGCCGTGGCGGGATGCTGCTGATGCGATTGCGAGGAGCGGGTTTCCCATTCGGACCGAGCTGTTGCCCGAGGTCGAGGCCGCATCGCCGTACGACAACGGGGAGGTCGTCCTCATGCGGCCGGACGGCATCGTCGCCGACCATTGGGAGGCTAGTGGCGTGGGTGCCGGCGAGGAAGCGGAGCGCCTGAGGCGGATGCTGCCGATCGCGGAGTAGATCGGAGCGAGGCTGGCGCCTCGCGCGTTTGCCGAGAGCCGGCGGGGACGCCGGCGCACCCAGTGTGGGTTCGATCAGGGGTCGCGAAGCAGACTCGCCCGCACTGCCGTCTTGACGATCTTCCCTACCGCGTTCTTCGGCAGCTCTGGCTGAGCCACGAAGCGGCTCGGGATCTTGAACCGGGTCACGAAGTCCGCGGTGTGGGCGCGAAGCTCCTCTTCGCTGGCGGCGGCGCCGGGCTTGAACACCACCGCCGCCCAGATGTCGTCGCCCCAGGTCTTGTGCGGCACCGCGACGACGGCGACCTCCGAGATCGCCTCGTGCTCGTAGAGCGCCTCCTCGATCTCGCGCGGTGAGATGTTCTCGCCGCCCTTGATGATCAGGTCCTTCTTGCGGTCCGTGATCCGCAGGAAGCCGTCCGCGTCCATGACACCGATGTCGCCGGAGTGCAGCCAGCCGTCGCGGACGGTCTCGGCCGTCGCCTCTGGTTTGCCCCAATAGCCCTTCATCACGTTGCGGCCGCGGATGCACACCTCGCCCGGCGACCCGGCCGGCATCCGGTTGTGGTCGTCGTCCATGACCGCGACCTCGACGCCGTCGACCGCGCGGCCGCAGGAACCCGCGCGGTACTCGTCGCTGTCCGAGTAGGCGGTCGCGACCGCGGTCGACTCGGTCAGCCCGTAGCCGTCGCGGACGGTGCAGTCGAACTCGCGCTCGAAGTCGACCCGGACCTCGTTGGCGAGCGCGGCGCCGCCCGACCATACCCAGTTCAGTGAACTGATGGCGAAGCGTTCCCGCTCCGGGAAGTCGAGCAGGTAGGTGAGCATCGTCGGCACCATGCCCATGCGCTCGATCCGGTGCCGCTCGATGTTCTCGAACACCTCACGGGTGTCCCAACGCACCATGACCGTCGCCCTGAAGCCCTTGACGAAGCCGACGCACATCATCAGCACGCCGAAGGAGTGGGCCATCGGCATCACGTGCAGGATCGGCATCCCCTCCGGCATCTCGGCCATGCCGCCGACCTGCTGCGACGACCACAGAATGTTGTCGTGGGTGAGCATCACTCCCTTCGGGCGGCCGGTCGTGCCCGAGGTGTAGAGCAGCAGGGCCAGATCGTCGCCGGCCCGGTCGACCAGGGCGTCGACGGGCTCCGCCGCCGCGATCTCGCTGGTGATGTCGGTCGCGCCGGCGACTTCGGCCGGACCGAGGCTGAGGAGCGCTTCGCAGCGCGGAGCGGCGGCCCGGGCCGCGTCCACGACCGGAGCGAGCACCGGCGCCACCAGGGCGACCTTCGCCCCCGAGTCCTCAAGCAGGTAGCCGACCTCGCGCTCGCCGAGTTGCGGCATGACCGGCAGGATGACCGCGCCGATCTTCCACACCGCCTGGAAGGCGCAGAAGATCTCGGGGCAGTTCGGCATCATGACGACGACGCGATCGCCGGGGGCGACGCCGCGCGCCCGGAGCACGGCAGCCAGCTTCCGGGCCAGCAGCTCCTGCTCCTCGTTCGTCCTGGTCTTCCCCTCGAAACGCACGGCGTCATAGACGCCGAAACGGGCGAGGCCGTCCACGGCGAGTTGTGCTGCGTTCATGCGGGCGGGGCCTTCCTGCGAGTTCGATGCGCGTAGACTGGAGAGCCTACGTTCAGCAAGCTGCGGTTGCGAGCTGGCGTGACCAACCTGCCGGAGGCCGGCGCCTTGCGCCGCATGCCGGCGGGGGCGTCGGCGCACCCAGTGCCTGCCACGCAAGAAGCCAGGAGGTCGGGTCATGCATCAACTCGCACGCGTCACTGCTCTCGCACTGCTCACCGTTGTCTCGGTCGCCGCGGCGAGTTCCGGGCAGGAGTCCAGCCTGACGAACCACGCCCTGGCCAGCGACCTCGTGCCCGGCGAGCCGCGGTTCGATCTCCTGCTGCCTCCGGCCTACGACCCGGAACGCGCCGAGCCCTACCCGCTCCTGCTCTGGCTTCACGGCGGCTCCAGCGGCGAGGGCAACCTGGAGCGTCGTCTTCGCCCCCATCTGGAACGCGCCTGGGACGAGGGAACGATCGAGCACATCGTGGTCGTCGCTCCGATCACGGGCGGCTCCTACTACATCGACTGGAAGGGCGGAGGGAAGAGCTGGGAGACCTTCATCCTCCAGGAACTGCTGCCCCACGTTCGCAGTCAGTACAACGTGGCGCAGGACCGGGCCGGCACGGTGCTCGGCGGCGGCTCCGCGGGCGGCCAGGGCACGCTCCGGATCGGCCTTCGCAATCCCGAGATGTTCGCGGCCGCGGCGGCCCTCGAACCGGGATTCCCGCCGGTGGCCTCCTTCGCCGACCTCGACCTCACGCCCTACGGTCCCGGCGCGATGCGGTTCCTGCAGGAGCGTTTCGGCGACCCCTTCGATGTCGAGTACTGGCGGGCCCGGCATCCGCCGACGATCGTGATCGACAACGCCGACCGGCTCCGCGCCTCCGGACTGAAGCTCCTGGTCGAGGCCGGCGACGAGGACGCCAACCTGACATACCTGAGCGCCGAACTGCTCCACCGGCTGCTCTTCGACGCCGCGATCCCACACGAGTACCACCTGGTCCAGGGGGCCGCCCACACCGGGCGCTCGGTCCCGCGACGGATCACGAACGTGCTCGCCTTCTTCCAGCGCGCGCTGCGTCCTCAGGGACCCGATCCGCAGGCAGAGGACCACTTGGCCAGAGCCAAGCAGAGCGGCCGTTACGCGCCGAGAGTGCCGAACCAGCTCGACTTCGAGGCGGTCGACTTCCGCAGCCCGCCGCCTTGAGGATCGATCGCCTCGAGCTGTACCACGTCAGGTCGCCGCTGCCGGCGCCGCTCCACGTGGCCGCGCAGCCCGGACACGGCCAGACCCACAACGAGTTGACCTTCGTCCGCATGACGACGGACGACGGCGTTGTCGGCGAATCGGCGGGAATGACCCTGGGGCGGTTCCACGCCGGCGTCGGCGACGCCCTGGGACCGTTCATCCTCGGCCGCGACCCGCTCGACATCGAGGGCTTCGGCAGCGTCCTCGACGCCGGCGAGGCGCTCGGCATCCGGCTTGCCTGGCTCGAACCGGCGCTGTGGGACATCGCCGGCAAGGTCAATGGCCAGCCCGTGTACAAGCTGCTGGGCGGCGGCAGGGACAAGCTCAGGGCCTACGCATCGACCTCCGAGCTTCGGCCGCCCGGCGAGCGCGCCGAGAACCTGCTCGAACTGAAGGAGATGGGCTTTGCGGCCGTCAAGCTCCGCGCCCACTACCCGGACTGGCGCGACGACGTGGCGGTCATCGAGCGGGCGCGTGAAGCGGTCGGGCCCGACCTGGCGCTGATGGTCGACGCGAACCAGGGCTTCCACTTCTCGCTCCTGCCGGGCGCGCCGCCCAAGTGGGACGTGGACATCGCCACGGCGTTCGCGAGCGCCATCGAGCCCTGCGACATGACCTGGATCGAGGAGCCGCTCGACCGCAACGACTACGCGGCCCTCGCCGAACTCCGCCAGCGCACGTCGATTCCCCTCGCCGGCGGCGAGTTGAACTGGCGGCTCAACGAGTACGGACTCCTGGTCGAGAAGCAGTGTCTCGACGTCCTCCAGGCCGACGCCATGTTCTTCGGCGGCATCTCGGGATGCCGGAAGGTGGCCTCCCTCGCCGAAGCGAACGGCCTGGCCTTCGCCGCCCACACCTGGAACAACGGCTTCGCCCTGCTCGCCAACCTGCATCTCATGGCCGCCTGCCCCAACTGCGAGTGGTGCGAGTTCCCCTACGAACCGCCGGGCTGGACCACCGAGGGCCGCGACGCGCTCCTCGCCGAAACCACCGAGATCGACCGGGACGGCTTCGTCCACCTGCCACAGCGCCCCGGCCTCGGCATCGTGATCGACGAGGACAAGCTGGAGAGCTTCGGCGAACGCTTCTACGACGGCCGGGCGTAACAGGAGCTTGTGCGGCAGAAGACCGGGTGCGCCGGCGTCCCCGCCGGCATCCGGCGCGAAGCGACGCCTAGTCGCCCGGCGGCAGCGGCAGATGTCGGCTCTCGGACCCGCGGGCCGGGAAGAAGGCGCGTTGCGGCTCGGCGGTGCGGACCTGTTCGAGCCAGAAGACACCGTCGTAGTGGCCGCTGTTGCCACGGGTGGCCACCAGGTCGTCATCGCCGTCACGGTCCATGTCGAAAACGACGAACTCGTCGAACATGCCCCGCACCCGGCGCGAGACGTCGTGCCGGGTCCACTCGGCGGCCGGGTCGCCCAGATTCTCGAACCACCCCAGACGGCCAGCGATGCTGGCGGCGGTCTTGTCCTCGCCGTCGCGGTCGCGCGGCCGCGAGTTCATTGGCACGGTGACGGTGGCCAGAACCGTCTCCGTCCAGCTCGAGTCGACCAGCGGATCCCCTTCGATCTCGAACAGAGAGATCTCTTCGAGCGGGAAGGTATCGGGCACCGGCTCGCCTTCCGGCTGCTGCGCACCCTTATTCGGCGCGATCGCTTCGAGCCGGCCGTCCTGATCGAGATCGGCCAGGTAGACGCGGATCCAGGATCCCCGCCCCGCCGTAACGGAGGGAATCAGCCGCGGCCAACGGCCTTCCCGGACATCCCGCCCCGGATTCTGGAAGTAGGTCAGGTGGTCGAGCTCGCACGCGACCAGCACGTCGAGCACGCCGTCGCCGTTCACGTCGCCGATGGCTATGTCCTCGGCAGCCGCCGCCTCCTTGCCGTCCGCGAGGTTGATGCTGGCCCAGCGGCTCGGATCGCCGCTGCCGAAGTGGACCGTCCGGGAACCGATTCGCTCGTGGCCGCGGAACCGTCCAGCGGCGCGATCAACCGCACTTCACGGCCATGAACGCGCGCGATCAGCATGTGGACCGGCGGCGGTCCGTCCGCGGAGGCCGGGATGCACGAGACCTCCAGGTAACCCGCCGGTCGCCTCGACCGACTTCGCCGCGGGCCAGTCCGTTGCGTAACTCCGCCGGCGCGAAGCGGCGCCCCCCAACGAAGCCGCCGGCGAAGCCCAGGCGAAAGGGCGCGGCCCGAGACTCGAGCGTCCCCAGGGGACGGCGCTCGAACACGCCGAAGCTCTGCTCGGGATCCCGGCGATCGAGGAAGGTGAACCAGAGTTCCAGCTCGGCGGAGCGCTCTGTAATCTCGGGCGCCTGGACGACGTATCGAATCCAGTAGCCCGTCTCGCTCGCCAGGTCGTTGACGGTCAGGTAGTAGACCTCGTAACAGCCGCGGGCGGCGGCAGTCCACCGGAGGGCGTTGGCCTGGTCGAGGTTCATGCGCGGTTCGGAGCACGAGGCGGCCGGAGCGAGGCGTTCCCGTCAGTTCAAAGAGCAATGTACAGCCAATGACGAGAGCCGGAATAGCCGGGGGCGTAGCCGCGCTCCTGCTGTTCGCCGTTGTCGTGGCTCTCGGCCTCGTCGCGGTCCCTCTGCTACGAGACCTGGACATCGACGCTGACGGCGTAGCCCCGCCGGCGGTTCCCCGCTCACCCGCGACGTCGGCGACGGCCCACAGGGGCTTCCTCTACGGCCGCGTCACCACCAGGAACGGCACGGCCTACGAAGGGCGGCTGCGCTTCGGGGGCGACGAGGAAGCGTTCTGGGGTGACTACTTCAACGGCTTCAAGGAGGAGAACCCCTGGGCCGTGGACGTTCCGCCCGAGCGGCTGACGGAGAGCCGGCCGGTCACCGTCCTCGGTGTCGAGGTCGCTCAGCGGGAGCGGCGGCTCAACCTGAGCCGGCCGTTCATGGCTCGCTTCGGCGACATCCGGCGCGTCGCGCCGAGCGGCCGCGAGCTCCTGGTGACGCTCAAGAGCGGCACCGGGTTCGTTCTCAACCGCTTCGATGCCGACGACTTCGCCGACGGCGTGCGGGTGTGGGACGACGAGCACGGCGTCGTGGACCTCGGCGAACG
>JAPVWO010000324.1 GCA_027493375.1 Candidatus Multivorans thiocomprendens
GAGCAGCCGGTGATGAGTACGGTGCGGTCGGTCATCTATCTGGATCTCCCATAGGGTTTCTGGTTGCGGACTCAGTAAAGCGGCAGAATGGTAGACCACGAACGCCAGAACCAGGAGTACACGAACGATGCAGCGACCCACGATCGGCTTCATCGGACTCGGCGCCATGGGCGAACCGATGGCGGCCCGCCTGCTCGATGCCGGCTTTCGGGTCGTCAGCTCGATCAACCGCAGCCGCGACGCGATCGAGCGGCTTGCGGCGAAGGGGATCGAAGAGCTTGGGACGCCGCGGGAAGTCGGCGAGCACGCCGACATCCTGATGACGATCGTCTGGGACGAGGAGCAGACCGACCGCGTGCTGTGCGGCGAAGACGGAGCGTTGAGCACTCTGCGCGAGGGCGCGATCGTCGTGGTGATGAGTACCGTGTCGCCGGTCTACTGTCAGGAGCTGGCGCGAGAAGCGGCAGCGAGAGGCGTGGACGTGATCGACTGCCCGGTCAGCGGGCTGGTGGCCGGCGCCAGGGAGGGCACGCTCACCCTGATGGCCGGAGGCGACGCGGCCACGATCGACCGGTGCCGTGAGGCCTTCGACGTGCTCGGCACGACGATGCACTGCGGCGGCGTCGGCGCCGGTCAGGCGATGAAGATCGGCAACAACGCGATCGCGCTTGGCACCTGGGCGCTCGTCCAGGAGGTGCGCGAGGTTGTCGGCGCCTACGGCATGGACCTGGACCGGTTCATGGAGATCCTGAACGTGTCGACGGGCCGGAGCTTCGTCTCGAAGAACTTCCCGATGCCCCGGCGGCGCGTGACCTGGCCGGCCATGCCGGTCAAGGACCTGTCTCTGTGCCTGGACGTCGCCAGGGAGTTCGACGTCGAGGCGCCGCTGGTGAAAGCGAGTCTGGACACCGGCCGGCCGGAGGCCTGAAGATACGGCCTTCGATTCTGAGGCCCGTTTGGAGGAACCTGGGATGAAGTACACGAAGTTGGGCAGTTCCGGTCTCGAGGTATCCCGGATCTGTCTCGGATGCATGAGCTTCGGCGAAGAGTCGCCGGGGGCTCACGACTGGAGTCTCGATGAAGCCGCCAGCCGCCCGATCATCGAGAAGGCGCTCGATCTGGGCATCAACTTCTTCGACACGGCGAACGCCTACTCGATCGGCTCGAGTGAGGAGATCACGGGCAGGGCGTTGCGGGACATGGCGAACCGCGACGAGGTCGTCATCGCGACCAAGGTCTACTTCCCGGTTCGGCGCGGTCGGAACGCTCGGGGGCTCTCGCGCAAGGCGATCATGACGGAGCTGGACGCGTCCCTGTGCCGTCTGGGAACCG
The DNA here is from genome assembly GCA_027493375.1 of Candidatus Multivorans thiocomprendens. GTDB lineage: Bacteria > Acidobacteriota > Thermoanaerobaculia > Multivoradales > Multivoraceae > Multivorans > Multivorans thiocomprendens. The sequence goes on from JAPVWO010000324.1 coordinate 1,333, forward strand.
ACTACATCGACCTCTACCAGATCCACCGCTGGGACGACCGTACGTCCATCGACGAGACGCTCGGCGCGCTGCACGACGCGGTGACGGTCGGCAAGGTCCGCTACATCGGCGCCTCGTCGATGTGGGCGTGGCAGTTCAGCAAGGCGCTCTACACCAGCGAGATGCGTGGCTTCACGAAGTTCATCAGCATGCAGAACCAGTACAGCCTGCTGCAGCGGGAGGAAGAGCGCGAGATGCACCCTCTCTGCGCCGACCAGGGCATCGGGACGATCCCGTGGAGTCCGCTGGGCCGGGGGCTGCTGACCCGAGACTGGGACGAGACGACGCGTCGGTCGCAGAGCGACCCGATGATGGCGAGGCGCTTCGACGAGGCGAAGGACCGGCCGATCGTTGATCGGCTGGGCGAGGTGGCGCGGGACAAGGGCGTGTCCCGGGCCCAGGTCGCGATGGCCTGGGTCCTGGCCAATCCCGTCGTCGCGTCGCCGATCGTCGGCGTCACGAAGATGAGCCACCTCGATGAGGCGGTGTCCGCGCTCGACGTCGAGCTGACCGTCGAGGAGACGGAGCGGCTCGAAGAGGTGTACACGCCGCGGGCGAACCTGTTCTAGTGAAACACGCGTCGGCCGAAGGCCGGCACCGCTTTGGCGGCCCACCGGCCGCCTTCGGCGGCAGCCGGCGGGGACGCCGGCGCACCCAGTGTGGGGCTCAACCGGTCGCTCTGAACGCCCGGTACGGCACGACGACGAAGAGAGGCAGCATGATCAGGGCGATGAAGCCCCAGGCGAGCGTGCCGTAGCCCCGGGCGACGAGGTCGATGATGCCGATGGTGGAAAGGCCGGCCGCGGCCGCGAGGACGAGCACGGCGGTCAGCGCCTTCTGCCTCGGCGTGAGTTCGCCGGAGGCGGGCCTCCAGTGGCGCGGCAGGTCGCCGAGGTTGCGTTCGACGCGATGGAGGAGCGCGTGAATCGAGCCGACCGCGGTCTCGATCAGCGTCCAGCCGGCGACCAGTCCGAAGAGGGCGATCCAGAGGGCCGCGCCGCCGGCGCGTCCGTCGGCCGCGGTCCCGATCAAGCGCAGCCAGGGCACCTCCGCCTCCATCACGGAGGCGTGAGGAAACCGCAGGAGGCAGGCCAGGGTCAGGGCGAACGGAATCGTCATCGCCAGGCCGGAGAGGATCCCGGACGCGAAGGTCTCGCTGCGCCGGGTCTGGCGGTGGAGGCAGAAGAGGACGGCCGGCACGACGGCAACGTTGTAGGCCACATACAGGACGGCCGTAATGACGACCTCTCCCACTCCGGCCTCGGAGCCGACCGATGGCGGCGCGGCCGTGTCGCCGACCGGCGCCGTCAGCACCAGGACCGAGAACGCGCAGTAGCCCAGGTACAGGGCCGAGCTGCCCCAGGTCTTCGCCCGCTCGATGAAACCGGACCCGCGCCAGGTGAGGAAGCCCACGCATGCCAGGGCCAGGGCCAGGCTGAGCGGCTTCGGGAACGCCAGGGTCTGCTGGAGGACTTCGCCGATGGCGGCCGTCATGACCGCGATGACCAGCAGCATCATGCTCAGGAAGAGGAGATCGACGAGCCACCAGAACGGCCCGACCAGGTTCCGGCTCCAGGCCTTGTAGTCGTACGCCCCGGCCAGCCGCGCCAGTTCGAAGGCCAGCGCCATGACGAGCGAGAAGCAGACGGCGATGATCGCGACCGACAGCCAGCCCCAGTTGCCGAAGCGGCCGGCGTACTGGACGACTTCCCGCCCCGTCGCGTAGCCGCCGCCGATGATCATCGACTGCGCGATGATCGCCGGCAGGAGCAGGGTGTGGAAGCGGGTTGGCGCCCTGCCCGTCATTGCCGACGCCGTCCGCGTCAGTCGCCGGCGCGCTGGAAGCGGATGGGCGAGACGGACGGCTCGAGCGGCACGGCCACGACGTTGATCTTCCCGTCGTTGCCGTAGTCGAAGCGGACCTTGGCGCCGCCGCGGCCTGACGCGGCCGCGCTAGGTGGGAGGTCGTAGGGGACGCTCCACACGTCGTAGTGGTGGTGCCGGAGCGGGAACTCGATGCCGGCGACCTCGAGGACCAGGCCGTCCCCGTCAGTGCGGACGGAGGCCTTGCCGTAGCCCTCGTGCTCGTACTCGCCGGCGTGGTCGGCGAGCGGGTGGGAGGGGCTCGTGTCCGCCACCGCGGCCGCGAGGTCCTTCTTCTTCGCTTCCTCGCCCTTCTCCTTCGCTTCGGCTTCGCGCTTGCGGGCCCGCTCGGCCCAGTCGATCGGCTCGAGACCCAGCATGCGGTCGAACGCGTTGCGCACGACGAGCGCGGGCACCGTTCCGGTGTGCGACGTATTGGAGAGCGCGATGACCCCGATCTTCTCGTCGGGCAGCCACTCCATGGCCGAGATGAAGCCGTCGATGCCGCCGCCGTGGCTGACGTGCTTGTGCCCTCGGTAGGTGCTCACCATGAGGCCGAGCCCGTAGGTGGGGTCGCCGATCTCCGGGCCGTCCTGCAGGCGCTGCTGGAGAGGGCCGGTCAGGACCATCTGGGGCAACTGCATGAGCCTGGCGGAGGCTTCCTTCAGGATCTGCTCGTCGCCGACCTTGCCGTAGGCGAGATGGAACCGGACGTAGGCGGCGAGGTCGCGGGCCGACATGTTGATCGATCCGGCCGGCCCGATCGCGTCGATGTTCCGGAACGGCACCCGCTCGATCTCCTCGTCCGCGCCGTAGCCGTAGGAGAAGTCGTCGTCCTCCTGCATCCGGATCACCGAGAAGGTGGCCCGTTCGATGCCGAGCGGAGTGAGGACGCGCTGCTGCACGAGCTCTTCCCACGACTTGCCGCCGATCCGCTCGGAGACGATGCCGGCGGTCATGAACATGAGGTTCTGGTACTGGTACCTGCTCCTGAAGGAGGCGGAGGGCTCCAGGTGGTGAAGCCCCGCCAGCAGTTCGGAACGGTTCCTGCCCGTGGCGTACCAGTACAGGTCGTGCCGCGGCAGGCCCGAGCGGTGGCTCAGCAGGTCGACGGCGGTCATCTCGTCCGTCGCCGCCGTATCGTGGAGCCGGAACTCGGGAAGCACCGTCCGGATCGGATCGTCCCAGGTGAGGGCGCCGTCGTCCACCTGCATCGCCAGCAGGGTGGCGGTGAACGACTTCGTGTTCGAGCCGATGGCGAAGAGCGTGTCGGGAGTCACGGGCAGCTCTTCCTCGACGTTGCGCCAGCCGTAGCCCTTGGCGAACACGGTCTTGCCGTCCTCGACGATCGCCACGCCGAGGCCCGGCACCTTCCACTCCTGCATGATCGATTCGACCCATGGGTCGAAGCCGTCGAGCCGCTCGTCGACGGTGTCGGCGGACAGGGGTGCGGCTGCGAGGGCGAGGGCGGCGAGGAGCAGCGCTTGCGGAGCAAGGAGCCGCCGGCGTGTGGCCGGCGCGTTTCCCTGGTCGCCTGCGGCGGCAGCCGGCGGGGACGCCGGCGCACCCAGTGTGGGACGGCTGTGCCGAAGGTGTCTCATCCCCAGATCTCCTCCAGAACCCGGCGGAAGTTGCCGCCGAGGATGCCCCGAATGTCGGGGTCCGTGTAGCCCCGCCGGATCAGGCCCTCGGTGAGGTCGAAGACCCGTTGGGGGTGGGCCACTTCCGGGATGTCGATCTGGTCCCGGAAACGGTACTTGCCCTGCTGGTAGGCGGCCTTGAGCCGCTCGTAGTCCGCCTTCGGCATGTCGTCGTAGCCGTAGAGGTCGATGTCGCTGCCGATGCCCACGTGTTCGGCGCCGATCCGCTTCGTCAGGTAGTCGAAGTGGTCGAGATAGTGCTCGACGGTCGTCGGCTCGTCGGCCTTCACGAACATCCGAATGTTCGTCACGCCGAAGACGCTGCCGGCCTTCCTGACCGCGTCGATGACCTCGTCCGGCTTGCAGCGGACGTGACCGTCCGCGAGCGCCCGGACGTTCGAGTGGGTGACCAGGACGGGCTTCTTTGAGGCTTTGAAGGCGTCGAGCGACGTCCGGTCGCCGCAGTGCGACACGTCGACGGCCATCCCGACGTTGTTCATCCGCTCGATGATCGCGACTCCCCAGTTCGACAGGCCGCCGTCGATCCGGTCGGTCGCTCCGGTGCCGATCAGGTTGCGGGCGTTGTAGGTCAACTGCGACACGCGCTGGCCGAGTCCGTAGAAGTAGTCGACGTCCTCCACGGAGTGGAAGTGATCGGCGTTCTGCACGCCGAAGATCATGCCGACGCGGCCGCTTCGAGCCGCCTCGTCGAGGTCCGCGGCTCGAGAGACGCGGAGCATCCGGTGTCCGTTGTGCGCGACGACGCCGTTGACTCCCGCCGCCCGCTCCAGGACGGACTCCCTGGCGCCGAAGGGGCCGGTTCCCACGGCGTCGAGAACGGCGTCGATCCCGGAACGGTCGAGATCGTCCCAGAACGACTCGGGGATGTTCTCCGGGTTGCCGTACCAGGCCCGCATGGTCGACGAC
>JAPVWO010000325.1 GCA_027493375.1 Candidatus Multivorans thiocomprendens
CGCCAACGCCTACCGCCGGACCGGCGCGGCGGAGGAGGCGATCCTCGGCTACCAGGAGTTCCTGCGCCTCGATCCCCGCAACGCGATCATCCACTACGAGCTGGCGCGGATGCTCGTGGCCAGCGGCGACCTGGAGGGCGCCGACGGACACCTCCGGGAGGCCGCCGCCCTGTCACCTGAGATGGGCGCCGCGGTCGTCAGCCAGGGCGCCGTGGCCCTGCTGCGGTCCGACCTCAAAGCCGCGCAACGGCTGTTCGAGGAGGCGCTGGCGATCCAGCCGGACGTGCGCCTCGCCCACTTCAACCTCGCCCTGCTGGCCGAAGAGCGCGGCGATCCGCGGGCGGCCGCCGACTTCTACCGTCGCGAACTCGACGTCCATCCGCAGTCCTACCGGGTCCAGTTCAACCTCGGCCGGCTGCTGGACAACCTCGGCGACCGCCACGGGGCGACCGCGGCGCTCGAGCAATCGATCGAGATCAACCCCGAGTTCGCCATCGGCCACTTCTTCCTGGCCAAATCCCTCGTCGACCGCAACGAAGAGCTGGAGCGCGCGATGGAACTGGCGCGAACCGGCCTGGAACTCGACCCCGGCTCCGACATGGCGCCCATGGGCCACTACCTGCTCGCCGACATCTTCACCCGCCTTGGCCAACCGGAAGAGGCACGACGGGAACTCGCCTCGGCCCGCGCCCTGGAACGCCGGGGTTGAGCGCCTTGACCCGAGGAGCGTTGGCGCTCCTTCTCGCCGCGTGCGCCCCAAACGTCGATCCCGACCTCGCGACGACGTCCCAGCGACCGATCTTCATCGACGCCGCCCCCGCCGCGAACCTCGATTTCGTCTACTTCAACGGCATGTCCGGTGAGCACTACTTCAACGAAATCATGGGCGGCGGCGCCGCCCTGTTCGACTTCGACAACGACGGCGACCTGGACCTCTACCTCCTCCAGGGCCGGATGATCGGCCCCAACCTGACGCTCGAGGACGCCTTGTTCCCGCCGCCTCCCGGCACGGCGCTCACCGACCGCCTCTACCGCAACGACCTGGAGCCCGGCGCCGGCGGCGCCGACCTCGGCTTCACCGACGTCACCGAGGCAAGCCGGATCGAAGCCGCCGGCTACGGCATGGGCGTCGCCACCGGCGACTTCGACAACGACGGCTGGACGGACCTCTACGTGACGAACTTCGGCTCCAACCAGTTGCTGCGAAACCGCGGCGACGGCACCTTCTACGACGTCACGGCCGCCTCGGGCACCGACGATCCCCGCTGGTCCGTCGCCGCCACGTTCTTCGACTTCGACCGCGACGGCTGGCTGGACCTCTACGTCGGCAACTACGTCGACTACTCGCTGGCGGACAACACGCCCTGCCCGCTCCCGAGCGGGGTTCTCACCTACTGCGCCCCCGGCGCCTACCCGCCAGCCGCCGACAGCCTGTTCCGCAACCGGGGCGACGACACCTTCGAGGACGTGTCCGCGGCCTCCGGGATCGGCAACGAGCCGGGTTCCGGCCTCGGCGCGGTTGCCGCCGACTTCAACGGCGACCGCTGGATCGACCTCTACGTGGCGAACGACCTGATGTGGAACCGGCTATGGATCAACCGGGGCGACGGCACCTTCGCCGACAACGCCCTGCTGGCCGGAGTCGCCGTCAACAGCGACGGCCAGCCCGAGGCCGGCATGGGCGTCGACGCAGGGGACTTCGACGGCGACGGCGACCCGGACATCGTCCTCAGCCACCTGGAACAGGAGACGAACACCCTCTACGTCAACGGCGGCGCCGGCCTGTTCCGCGACCAGTCGGCGTCGTCCCGGCTCGGGCCGCCGAGCCTGCCGTTCACCGCGTTCGGCATCGGCTGGATCGACTACGACAACGACTCCCGGCTCGACCTGCTCGTCGTCAACGGCGCCGTGATCGGCATGGACGCGTTGATCCGGGCGGGCGACCCCTATCCGCTGCGGCAGACGGACCAGCTCTTCCACAACCTCGGCGACGCCACTTTCGCGGACGTCACGGCCGAGGCCGGGCCGGTCTTCGAGTCGTCCGAAGTCAGCCGTGCCGCCGCCTTCGGTGACGTCGACAACGACGGCGACCTGGACGTCGTCGTCGTCAACAGCAACGGGCCAACCCGCCTGCTCCTGAACCAGGTCGGCCAGGATCGGTCGTGGCTGGGTTTGAGGCTCGTCGCCCACAACCGCGACGCGCTGGGCGCTCACGTCACGATCCACCGGCCAGGCGCAACGCCGATCTGGCGCCACGTCCACACCGACGGCAGCTACGCCTCGGCCAGAGACCCTCGGGTGCTCGTCGGGCTGGGCGCTGGCGCGTCCGGCGCCGTCAGCCGCGTCGAAGTCCGCTGGCCAGACGGCGCAGGCGAGACGTGGGCCGGCGTACGCGTCGGTGAGTATCAGACCCTGGTCCAGGGCGAAGGAAAAGCAGTCGACCGGCAGCGGTGAACACCGCCAACCGCTCAATACGGCGGAAACGCGTCCGCCGCCCGGGCGCAACAGGCCTCGCGACGCTCGTAGCGCTCCAGGTTCCGAGCCAGACGCCGCTCTTCGCCGGCACGACCCTGCCGGCGCGCTTCCTGGACCAGCGTGCGCTGGATGCTGGCCGCCTCCTCGAAGCGGCCGACTTCGGCCAGCGCCATGGCCGCGGTCTCCGCGTTCGGCGCCGAGTGGTCGGCTTCAAGGAGCGCTCCGGCGATCGTCATGGCCTGCTGGCCGTCGCGAAGCGATGGGTCCGGGGCGCCGGCGAGGAGCCTCGCCAGCGAGTGAGCGGCCGGTCCGTCCACCGAATCGACTGCCAACCGCGCTTCGAGCACGGCCCTGGCGTCCGCAAACCGTCCCAGGCCCATCAGCACGGTCGCCTCGCGCAGCCAGGCAAGGCCTTGCGTGGGATCGAGTTCGCGCACCCGGGTGTAGTGCGACAGGGCCTCTTCGAGCCGGCCGGTTCGGACCAAGGCTTCGGCCAGGCCGAAGTTGATCTGCGACGTCCGGTCGCCCTCGGGCAACAGGCGCAGGGCCTCGCGCAGTTCCGTGGCGGCCGAGTCGAAGTCACCGGTCTGCGCCAGCACGGCGCCGAGCCCGAGTCGTGCATCGCCGTTCGTCGCGTCACCCTCGAGCACCTGGCGATACGAAGCCTCCGCCTCGTCGAGGCGTCCCGTTCGAGTCTGGACGTTGCCGAGCGTCACCAGCGCCTCCACCAGCCCCGGTTCGAGTTCGACCGCCCGGCCGAGGTGCTCCAGCGCGCGGTCGTTTCGCCCCAGTTCGCTCAGGAGCACTCCGAGGTCGGAGTGAGCCTGGGCATTCCCGGGCTCCAGCCGGACCGCGACGCCGAAGTGCTCCACGGCCGCTTCGGGACTGCCACGACGGACCAGGAGCGTCCCGAGGCTCTCGTGCGCGCGCACATTCGTCGCGTCGGCCGCCACCGCCTGCCGGTAAGCGGTTTCCGCTTCGGCCAGCCGACCCTCCCGGGCGGCGGCATGGCCTCGGGCGAGGTGGGGCAAGGCGCCGATGGCGAGCGTCGTCAACTCGTGCATCAGCGGATCGGCCATGGCGACACGGCTCGGCCCGCTCCGCGCCAGCGCTTCTTCGGCCCGGTCGAACTCGCCCAGCTCGCGGTAAGCCTGACCGAGGTTGTAGTGGACGACGGAAGCACGCGGCTGCAGCGTCAGCGCGCGCTGGAACTGCTCGATGGCCTGGGCGTACTCGCCACGCTCCTCGGCGACCCGGCCCAGGCCGTAGGCCACGGCGGCCGAGTCGTCCACGACCGCGGCCCGGACGTAGAGGAGCTCCGCCTCCCCGACCCGCCCCTGCTCGAGTTCCAGATCGGCGAGCCGGATCAGGGCCGGCCCGTCGTCGCGACGCAGTTCGAGAGCGTGCCGGAAAGCCGTCGCCGCGGCTTCGACGTCCCCGCTTCCAGCAGCGAGGACCCCCAGGTAGTAGACCAAGTCGAAGGAATCGGGAGCCAGCGCGTGCGCCCTCTCGTAGCAGACCAACGCCGCCTCCAGCAGGCGGTGAGCCTGGTAGAGGCGGCCCAGGTTGCCGAGAGCCTGGGCCTGGTCGGCGGCGCTCGCATCCTGGTCGGCGAGCAAGGCGTCCAGGTCGACTCGGCGGGCCTCGATCTCCCGGGCCAGAGGCGGATCGAGTTCGGTGAGGTCCGGATGCGGGATCGCCGCTTCGGCAGCCGGCCCCGGCGCCTCATCGGGGCCGGGAGTACAGGCGACATGGGTCGCCAGAAGCAGGAGAACCGCAGTCGCGCACCCGACGTACTGCTTCGAGGACTGGAGCGCTCCTGTATGGTGATCTCCATCCACCGAATGCAGGTTATCCGCTCCATCGGCTCGGTCTGGTGCGTAGCGACCCTAACTGCGTTCGGTGTCACCGCGCCGCGCGGAACGGCCCAGGCCCAGACGGCGTACTCGGCGACATCGCCGGTCGTCGCCGGCTACGAGCAACTGCGGCTCGCCGGCGCGGCGGACGAGGCCGCGCTGGGCGAGATCCTGCTCGGCGAACTGAACTGCCTTTCGTGCCACACGCCGAACGCCGCCGTCGCCGAGCGCATCCCCACCAGAGCGGCGCCCGACCTCGATCGCATCGCCGAGCGCGTCACCGGCCGATGGCTTTCGGACTATCTGCTGGCGCCTCACGAACAGAAGCCAGGCTCGGCGATGCCGGACGTTCTCCACTCGCTCGAGCCGAACGACCGCGAAGACGTCGTGCGCACGTTGATCGGGTACCTCGCTCACCGCGGGTCGAAGTCGCTTGACTCCGGGAGTCCCGAGCCGCGGAGCCGTACGGCAGACAGGCCGGTCGCCACCGACACCCTCGGCGAGTTCCCCGTCCACCGTTTCCAGGCCACGGTCGAGCGGGGACGGAGGCTCTTTCATTCCGTCGGCTGCGTCGCCTGCCACGCGCCGGAAGGCACGGAAAGCGAACCGGCGATCCCCTCCGTGCCGCTGCCGGACCTGAACGCGAAGACCTCCGTCGCGGCGCTGGCCGGGTTCCTGCTCGATCCACGCGCCGCGCGGCCGGGCGGACGGATGCCGCCGCTCCACCTGGAGCGGGAGGACGCGGAGGCCATCGCGGTCTACCTGCTGCGCGGGCAGACACCACTGGTCATCGAACGCCGCCGCGGTTTCGAGTTCGAGTACTACCTGGATCCGGAACAGGACGAAGACGTGCCGGGCTTCTTCCTCCGCCCGGCGCCGGACCTCGACGCGCTGCGCCCGGCCGGCGTCGGCCGTGTCGCCACCCCGTCGCTCGATCTGCCGATTTCCATGAACAGCGGCAACCACGCTGTCCGCTTCAGCGGTCTGCTGCGTCTCCCCGCCGCCGGGGCATACACCTTCACCCTGGCGTCGGACCGGCGATCGGGCTCCTCGCTACGGGTCGGCGACAACGTCCTCGCCGCAAAGCCTCCCTTCAGCCGCCGCGAAACGGCGGTCGCAGCGGAGCTGGAGGCGGGCGACCATCCCGTGGAGGTGACGTACTTCATTCGCGGCAGCACCGGCCGGCCATTCGTCGACGTGCGGCTCGACGGAGCGGCGCTGCCGGAGCCGACGCCGCTCCACGAACTGACCAGCCACGAGAGCGTCCGCCTGCGGCCGGCCGACGGCCCCGCCGCACCCCGGCGAGGTTACGAAGAGGACGGCAGCATTCTCTTTGCACGCTACGGCTGCTCTTCGTGCCACACCTCGCCGGGCGTCGATCCCGAGCGGGGCCGGTCCTACGCGGTCTCCCACGCCAGGGCTCCGGCCCTCGACGCCCTGGATCCGGAACAGGCGCTCGCCGAACCCGCCATGCACGGCGGCGAAACGTCGCCGCGGTACCGGCTGGCGAGCCACCAGAAACAGGCCATCCAGGCCGCGCTCGCGGCGCTGGCGGACCTGCCGCCCGAGCACCGGCACGAAGACGAGATCACGCTCACCATGGCGAGCTTCAACTGCTTCGCGTGCCACCGGCGCCGCATCGGCGACGTGGAAGTCGGCGGTCCGGATCCGGTCCGGGCCAGGCACTTCCGGGTCGTCGACAACCAGGACCTGGGAGACGAGGGACGGCTGCCGCCTCCCCTTCACGGGGTCGGCGGCAAGCTGAAGCCAGATGCGTTGCTCTCCATCCTCACGGGAGACCGCCTGCACGTCCGGCGCGACTTCATGGAGGTCAGGATGCCCGGCTTCCCGGCCGGCGCGGCCGGGCGCCTCGCGGACGCGCTGGAAGCGGTCGACGCGTTGCCCGGCGATCTGGATGAGCCGCCTCTCTCCGCCGCAGCCACGGAAGACGGCCTCGAACTGATCGGCACGGGAGGAATGGGTTGCGTGACCTGCCACGACATCCATGTGCACCCGGCGCCCGGAGTCTCCACGATCGACCTTGCGAGCGCCTACGACCGCCTGCGCCCCGGCTGGGTGTTCCGTTTTCTGAGCAACCCGGCCGCGATCCGCCCCGGCACCCGCATGCCCGCCTACTGGCCGGAAGGCGAGGCGAACTTCCCGCACCTCGGCGGCGGCACGACCAAGGGCCAGATCGACGCGCTCTGGGCCTTCCTGTCGCTCGGCGCCTCGATGCCGACGCCCGAGGGCATGGACATCGGTTCCGAACTCGTGCTGGTTCCGGACCAGCGCCCACTCGTCTTCCGCACGCACATGATCGATGTCGGCCCCAGGGCGATCGCGATCGGCTACCCGGAGAACGTGCACGCCGCCTTCGACGCGAACACCGTCCGTCTCGCGAAGATCTGGCGCGGCGCCTTCTTCGACGCGAAGGGAACCTGGCAGGGACGGGCCGGGCAGTTCTTCGGCCCCTATGGCACGGACGTTCTCAACCTGCCGGCGGGTCCCGCCTTCGCCGACCTCGACGACATCGACAGCCCCTGGCCGGCGACCGGCCGCTACGACCGGAACGTCGGCGGCCGTTTCCTCGGCTATCGGCTGGACAAGCACGGTCGCCCGTCCCTCCGCTACCGCCTCGGAGACGTCGTGATCCAGGAAGCGCCCGTCCCCTTACCGGGAGCGGGCGGCGCGAACCTGGTCCGTCGCTTCCGGCTCGCCGCCGGCGCTGCGCCGCGCCCTCTCTTCCTTCTGCTGGCCGAGGGCGAGGAGATCGTGCCCGGCCCGGAGCGCACCTGGTCAGTCGACGGCACGCTCGACGTCTCCCTCGCCTCTGAAGAGGACCTCGCGCCGATCGTCCGCGACTCCCAGGGGGTCCGGCAGCTCCTCCAACGGATCGAGCTCGAAGCGCACGGCAGCCTGGACCTGGATGTGACCCTGTCGTGGTGATGTTCCCTCGTTGCCAACGAACGAAGGCCCGCCACGCCGCCGCGACAGCACTGCTCGCGGTGCTGCTCCCGCTGCAGGCGTTCACCCAGCAACCACCCGACGAGGAAGACCGGCGAGACATGGAGAAGGCGCTGCTTGCCAGCCAGCGGGAAGCACTCGGTTCGCAAACGGCCGCCGAGGAGCGGTCCTACCGCGCGCTCACGATGCCGCTTCCCGAAGGCATGTCGATGGAAGTCGGTGGCCTCCTGCAGCTCTCGGACGGCCGGATCATGGCGGCGACGCGCCGGGGCGAGATCTTCATCGTCGAGAACGCCTTCAGCGATCCGCCGGCGCCCGTCTTCAAGCAGTACGCCTTCGGGCTCGGGCAGCCGCTCGGCCTGCTCGAACTCGACGGCTGGATCTACACCTCCCAGCGCGGCGAACTGACCCGGCTCAGGGACACCGACGGCGACGACCGGGCCGACGTGTTCGAGACCGTGTCGGACGCCTGGGAGACGAGCGGCGACTACCACGAGTACGTGTTCGGTCCGCGGCTGACGCCGGACGGCAAGCTCTGGATGACGCTCAACATCCCCTTCGGCGCCGAGCCGTACGGTCCGGTCGACTGGCGCGGCTGGGCGGTGCGGGTCGATCCCGCGACCGGCGCCACCGAATTCGTCGCCGCCGGGCTCCGCTCGCCCGCCGGGGTCGAGGTCAGCCCCTGGGGCGAGGTCTTCTACACCGACAACCAGGGCGAATGGAACAACGCCTCGAAGCTCTCGCGGATCGAGATCGGCGACTTCCACGGCCATCCGCACGGCATGGCCTCGACCCTGCTGCCCGAGTCGATGGTCGAACCGCCGCCCGACGGCCAGCCCGAAGGCGGGACCTTCATGAAGGATCTGCACGAGTCGATCCCCAACTTCCGCATGCCCTCCGTCTGGTTCCCTTACGTGAAGCTGGGCCAGTCGCCGTCCGGCCTCAAGTGGGACACGACCGGCGGCGGGTTCGGACCCTTCACCGGCCAGATCTTCGTCGGCGACCAGCACCACGCGATGGTCATGCGGGTCTTCCTGGAGAAGGTCGGCGGCCACTGGCAGGGCGCCGCGTTCAACTTCCGGCGCGGCCTCGACAGCGGCGTGATCCGCCTGGCTTTCGCGGATGACGGATCGCTCTTCGTCGGCCTGTCCGAGCGCGGCTGGGGCAGCATCGGCCCCAGGTCGCATGGTCTCCAGCGCATCGTCTGGACCGGCGCCGTGCCATTCGAGGTCCACGAGATGCGGGCCAGCGCCGACGGCTTCGAACTCACGTTCACCGAGGCCCTCGATCCGGAGACAGCCGGCGACCCGGCGTCCTACAAGATGGAGAGCTACACGTATCGGCTCAGCGAGAACTACGGTGGCCCCGAGGAGGACAAGCTCGAGGTCGCCATTCGTTCCGCCGAGGTGGCAGGCGACGGCATGAGCGTCCGTCTGACCGTCGAGCCGCTCCGCGCCGGCTACGTACACGAACTGCACCTCGACGGAGTCCGCGGCGACGACGGCGAACCGCTGCTTCACCCGGAGGCCTACTACACGCTCGTCAACATCCCCGAATAGAGGAGCTCCCGTCATGCGGCCCACTCCACTCCGCCTCGCTTCGTTCACTTCCCTGCTCGCGCTGGCGATCGCCTGCGCCCCGGCGGCGCCACCCGCCGAAGAAACCGCGTCCGGCACCCACCACGACCTGCTGCAACTCTTCGAGGAGTTCCGCGTCTTCCAGGAGCCGGCCATCGTGGACGGCGTGCCCGACTACACAGCCGAGGCGATGGAAGCCCAGCGGCAGGGCCTGGAGGACTACAAGCTCCGGCTCCAGGCGATCGACATCTCGGAGTGGTCGGTCTCCGAGCAGATCGACCATCACCTGGTCCGCGCCGAGATGAACGGCCTCGACTTCCACCACCGGGTGACCCGGCCCTGGTCGCGGGACCCGGCCTTCTACCTGATGTCCCAGGGCGGCGCCGGGCCAGCCATGTCGGGCTTCCGGTCGCTGTTCCGGCTCGAACCGCCGTTCGACGATGGCGAACTCGCGGAATACAGGACGACTCTCCAGGCGGTGCCGAAGGTCTACGAGCAGGCGCGGTCGAACCTGACCGAGGCAGTGCCCGATCTCGGCACGATCGCGATCTGGGCGGCGCCCCGCGAGGCCCGCATCTACGACGAGATCACGGAGCAGCTCGCCGGGCACCACCCGGATCTCATCGCCGACGCCGAAGCCGCCCGCGACGCGGTCCTGGCCTTCGGAGACTGGGTCGAGGAGAACAAGTCGTCCTGGAGCGGCGCCGCCGGCATCGGCAAGGAGAACTACGACTGGTGGCTGCGCAACGTTCACCTCTCGCCCTACGGCTGGGAGGAGAGCCGGATGATCGTCGAGCAGGAGTACAACCGGCTCGTCACCTTCCTGGCGCTCGAGGAACACCGCAACCGCGACCTGCCGCCCTTCGAGATCGCCGACACGCCGCGGAAGTACGCCGACAGCCTGCACCAGGCGCTCCGTTATGTCGTCGACTTCCTGCGCGACGGCGAGGTCATGACCGTTCCGGACTGGGTCGACCCGCACGACTACAGCGACCCGAACGAGCCGCCGGAGCCGTTGCCCCCAGACACGAGCATCGACCACAAGGCGCGGGAGCGCGAGATCCTGCCCGGCGAGACCCACGAGTACATCGGCCACATGCTGGACGACCAGCGGCGCCAGCGCGACGACCGGCCGATCCGCGGCGCCGACCGCCGCTTCAACATGGAGTGGATGCGGATGGAGGGCTGGGCGGTCGCCCTCGAGGAACTCATGATGCAGGCCGGCGTCCTCGACGAACGGCCGCGCCGCGGCCGCGAGGTCGAGTACTTGATGAACATCTCCCACATGAGCCTGGCCCTGCCCGACCTCGCCATGCACGCGAACCTGATCACCTTCGACGAATCGCGGGCACTCTGCGCCGCGCTGATGTCCAAGGGCTGGTCCCGGGAGGACGAGCGCATGGTCTGGTACGAGATGGAGTCCAACCTGCGCTTTCCCGGCTTTCACACCGGGGTCGTCGTCGGCAAGGCCCACTTCATGAAGCTCTTCCGCGAACGCGCCATGCAGCTCGGCGACCAGTTCGTTCTCCGCGACTTCATCGACGAGTTCCTGGCCGGCGGCATCATCCCGATCGCTCGGCCTCGGCACGAGCAACTTCGGCGACGTGACGCCGGAGGACGAGGCGCGGCGGATCATCGAGCGGACCCTCGACGCCGGCGTGAACCTGATCGACCTCGGGCACATCTACGGCGACGGTCTCGCCGAGCGGATCGTCGGCAACGTCCTCAGGGATACCGGCCGGCGCCACGAGGTCGTGATCTCAACGAAGATCTACCCGGGCGAGTTCGACGACGAAACGGGGCTGGCGCGTGTTGAGCACGTTCCCGGGCAGAATCCGAACGAGCAGGGGCTCTCGCGGGCCGGCATCATGAACGCCTGCGACGCGGCGCTACGCCGGCTGCAAATGGACCACATCGACCTGTACCAGACCCACCGGCCCGACTTCGGCATCCCGACCGACGAGACGTTGCGCGCGTTCGACGAGTTGGTGCGGGCCGGCAAGGTCCGCTACATCGGCTGCTCGACCTACCCCGCCTGGGGCGTGATGGAAGCGCTCATGGTGAGCGAACTGAAGGGCTACGTTCGCTTCTCCTCGGAGCAGGCACCCTACAACCTGCTCGACCGGCGGATCGAGAACGAGCTGATCCCGCTGTGTCGGAAGCACGGCCTCGGCATCCTGGCGTGGGCCCCGCTCGGAATGGGCGTACTGGCCGGCCGGTACTCCGACCCGGAGAACTACCCGGAAGGCTCACGCGCCGAGCTGCTCGGAAAGTACTACGCCCGCCGGGTCACGGAACGCGCCGTGAAGGTCGGCGTCGAGTTCGGCAAGCTCGCGGCCGACGCCGGCATCACGCCGGCCCAGCTTGCGATCCTCTGGTGCAAGGACCAGTCGGGGATCACCGCTCCGTTGATCGGCCCCCGGCGGTTCGAGCACGTCGACGAACTCGTCGCGGTGCAGGAGATGACGCTCGACCCGGAGATCGCCGCCGCCTGCGATGCCCTGGTCCCGCCCGGCAGCGCCGTGTCGGACTTCCACAACACCTCGGGCTGGATGAAGACGCAACTCACCTGGTAGCCGTCTAGTGCACCCTCGCCTGCTAGGCCCGCCGCTCAGGCAACTGCTCTCGCAGGCGCCGCACCTGGTCCGGCTGCCAGGAGGCCAGGTTTCGCGACTCCTCCGGGTCGGCCAGCAGGTCCCACAGCCGCCACTCTCGGTCGCCGTAGTCCCGGACCAGTTTGTAGCGGCCGTCCCAGACCATCCTGAAGTCCCGCAGGCCCGAGAGCACGACCTCGCGGTGGCTGTCGATCTCACCTTCGAGCAGCGGCCGGAGCGAGCGGCTATCCATCTCCATCGGGACGTCCACGCCGCCGTAGTCGAGGAAGGTCGCCGCGAGGTCCATGATCGAGACCGGAGTGCCAGTCTGAAAGCCCCGACGGACTCCCGGCCCGGCCGCGAGCAGC
>JAPVWO010000326.1 GCA_027493375.1 Candidatus Multivorans thiocomprendens
CTGCCGGGCGCGCCGCCCCGCCGCGACGAACTCCACATCGACCCGCGCCGCCAGACCTACGCGCCGGTCGACGGCATCGACGAGCTGCGCGAGCGGGTCGCCGATCTCTACAACTTCCTCTACCGCCGCGACAAACGCTCCCAGTACACGCGGGAGAACGTGAGCATCGCTCCCGGCGGCCGGCCGGCCATGACCCGGATCGCGGCGGCAATGGGCGAGATGAACCTGGGCCACTTCATCCCCGACTACACCGCCTACGAGGAGCTGCTGACCGCCTTCAAGGGCTTCATTCCGATCCCCATCCTGCTCGACGCGGCCCACGGCTACCGTGCCTCGCGGCGGCTGCTCGAGAAGGAGATCGTCGGCCGCGGCCTCTCCGCGCTCTGGTGCAGCAATCCCTGCAATCCGACGGGTCAACTGGTCGAGGGCGATCTCCTGGCCGAGTGGGTCGGCGTCGCCCGCGACAACGCCTGCACCTTCATCCTCGACGAGTTCTACTCGCACTACATCTACACGCCTGCGCCCGACTCCTGCACTCAGATCGCCGACACCGCGAGGATGGTCTCGGCGGCCGCGCACGTCGACGACGTGAACCGGGATCCCGTGATCCTGGTCGACGGACTGACGAAGAACTGGCGCTATCCGGGCTGGCGGGTGTCCTGGATCGTCGGGCCGGTGAGCGTGATCGACCGCGTGACCAGCGCGGGTTCCTTCCTGGACGGAGGCGGCAACCACCCCTTCCAGGAAGCCGCCGTGCCGCTACTCGAGCCCGAGCTCGTGCTGCAGGAAACGCAGGCCATCCAGACCGAGTTCGCCCGCAAGCGCAGGTTCCTCGTCGACCGGCTGCGGGCTTTGGGCATCGAGGTCGAGCACGAGCCCAGCGGCGCCTTCTACGTCTGGGGCAACCTGGCCGGCCTGCCGGCGCCGCTGAACGACGGCATCGAGTTCTTCAAGGCCTTGCTCCAGGTCCAGGTCATCACGGTTCCGGGCGTCTTCTTCGACGTGAATCCGGGACAGCGGCGCCGCAACGCGCGCTACCACAGCTACTGCCGGCTCAGCTTCGGTCCGTCGATGGAGACCCTGGAGCGCGGCATGGAGCAGATCGAGAAGCTGATCCGTGCGCACTCGTGACGCACAAGAGGCCCGACGGAACGCTCGTGGAGTACTTCACCCGCACGGGAACGAGACCGACCCAGTTCACGCCAAAGTCACAGGGAGGCTGCTGATGTTGTAACGGCGCCTCATTACTGTCCTGCTCCTCTGGGCGTCCGGCACCGCCGTCTTGGCTGCGGACGAACTCACGGACCTCGCCGACGGACGGGTATTCGGACACTTCATTAGCGACGAAGGCGATGTCGTCATCGGGCTCACCCACGGCAAGGGCAACTTCCGGGCGCGCCTGATCCTCTGGACCCCCGCGGATGCAAGGACGCTGGAGGTCGACTACAAGGGGGACTCCTCCATTCTGTTCACGGACATCCAGGCTGCCCCCGGTGCTGAAGACCAGTTCATCCTGCGGGGCGCAATAGACGTTGACGGCTCCAGTCACGGGGCACCGGTCTATCAGGCGTATCGGCTGACGAGCGGCGGCAAGCTACGGAGACTCTGGAGCATTGATACCGGGCAAAGGCTCCGTAACGACCCGACCATCTCGGTCTCGCCCGACGGCACAACGTGGGGCGTCGTGGACGGAAGTGTCGGAGTCGGACGCGCAGTCGCCGGCCCAAGAGAAAAACAGCTTCACTTCGCGTTCGGCGCGACCAGTTCGTCCAAGGTCAAGCGCAGGGAGACGTTGGCGTTTGAACAGGGGCCCCATCGGGATGCCGAACCGGAGCTCCTGTTTCTTAGTTCGACCGGCCCGGTCGTCCTGACTGCCTACGCGGACGACTACTACCTGCTCCGCTTTACGGACTTCGGCGTGGATTCACAGCCGGTGGACCAGTTGAAGCCCGCCCGTGAAGCGTACGGCAGTTCATGGCCACTCGTGGTCTGGCAGCCCGACGACCGTACTCTCTGGAGCAAAGACGGCAAGGAGTGGACGGCATGGGACCTCTGGGATCTCGGTGTCTCCGGCTTCCCGGACGAGCCGTTTCTCCGACTCGACGCCTCGATCGGCGAGCCGCATCCCGAACGGGGGTTCGTCAGGAAGACCGTCACGAACCGTGGCTATCGAGTCGAGCATCTTTGGCAGAGTCCGCAGATCGAGCACCTGAACGAACGTCACCTCTCGGACTGGCGGCCCGGCAAACCCGTCAGCGTCTCCGTCAGTCCGAACGGCCGCCACGCCGTCGCACTGGAAGAGGTGCGGGAGACGAAGGACGGCGAAACGGTGTCGCGGCAAGTGCTCCGCCGCCTTCGGCTCGGCGACCTTCCGCGCGCGCTCCGCGCCCATGGCGAGCAGCCGGTCGAGCTCTTCCGGCGCGGGCATCAGCTCTCGTAGCGCCGCCGGATCGGCGCCACCACCTCGATCAACGCTTCCGCAACCCCCTTCTTCAGGTCGCCGTAGCCGCGGGCCGCGGAGGAATCGACCAACACCTGGTCCCCGCTGCGATCCGTGATCGCCTGGTAGATCAGAGAGCAGGTTGTTGACGCCGGCCCTGGCTGGGTCGTCGCTGAAGTCGATCTCGCGACCCGGAGCACACCACTGGACACGGCGTTAGCCTGCGACTCGTCCAGTCCCTTTCCTTCCCGCCAGGAGACGCCCTGATGACTGCCAGACCCGCACTCGCCATGATCGCGCTGCTCCTCGCCACGCGGTTCGTGTTCGGCCAGGAGCCGCCAGACAGAGTGACCTACGAGGATGATCCGAACTGGCCCATCTGGGTCTCCGCGGACACCGTGCTTACATCGGAGGGCGCCGTCAAGGAACTCGAAGAATCGGATCCCTACATGGCCTACTTGGGTAAGCAGTTACGCTACAAGCTGGACACGGCGAGAGAGCTGTTCGGGCCAGACCACGCCCGAGGACTCGTGCATGGCACGACTCCGCCTCTGGACCTCTGCGTCGGCCGTCGATCGGCCACGATGTCCTTTGCCGGCCCCGAAACCAACGACTTCGAGATGACGGCCATGTTCTCCGAGGTCGTCGTCGAAGGCACGGTCTCCGGTTTCTCGCTGGGCTTCTACATCGGGGGAAAGGCGGGCGCCTTGCTCACGCTGGATGACGTGAAGCCCCTGAGGGAGAGCTCACCAATTCCAGCCGCCGTGCTGGTGCCGATTCCACGCTTGGTGATCCGCGGAGGCGTGTTTTGCGGTGATGTGATCGGCAGCCTGACAGACCATGTTCTCGAGCCACGAGTCGGCGCCAAGGTAGTCTTCATGGGAGCCTGGCACTCTGCGGGCCTGACACTGCTCAGTCCATACGGAGGCAACGGCGCCTTTGCGGAGGTTGACGGCGACGCGCTCAGGTGGGGGCACCTGACCGCCTACGAACCGCCCGAGACGCATGGCGCGCTGCTTGACCTCCTCGACGGCATGCACCGGCGCGGCCTGATGGCGATGTCCCTCGAGGCGGCGAGAAAGGGCTCCGATCCCCGCGCGCGCGCGAAGTTCACTGGCCGCCCTAGTGGCGGCGGGGCCTCTGACCTCCGATCCCCGCGCGCGCGCGAAGTTCCTCTCGAAGTGGAGGCACCGCTACGAGCAGCCCCCCCGCTGTCGTCTCGCCAGCGCGGAGATGGTGAACGGCGAGTGGCAGCTCCACGAAAGCTGCGATGGCCCCGAGCGTCCGTAACGCTGACGAGTGCATCTCCTCGCCATCGTCGTGCTCGCGGCCCTGGCCTCGGACTCCACCTCCGTCGAGCAGGCACAGACCGGGTGCACCCTCGGTACTTTGACGGAGAGGATCGAGGGTGTGGACAGGGATGCGGACCAGACGCCGTGGCCCGTTCTGCCGACCAACATCGTCATCGATCTCGACGCCAGCACGGCGCCGGACAAGCGCATCGAGGACGCCGTGAAGAGCTGGACCCGCGTCTGCACCGAGTCCGGCGGCCTTCCGGGCCTCCAGACGTGGACATCGGCGTCCGGCGACGCTCAACTCGACAGGGCCGAAGTCTGGAAGTTCCTGGAGGGCAAGTTCGCCGACTTCGGCCACGTCAGTCCCACCAGGGGGCACTGCGGCTGGTCGGACCGGAGCAAACACACGGTCTACTTCTACTCCGACTCAACCTGCTCGGCCGAACTGAAGGCCACCACCCTCGCACATGAACTGGGCCACATCTTCCGGCTGAGGCACGGAGAAGGCGCCCGCTGCACGGGAGGCATGGGGTTCACGCCTTCGATCATGGTCCAGGGCGATGCCAAACGACGCGTCCAGGCAGCAGCGTGCGAAGCGGTCAAAAGGGAAGTGGAGCGGACCGTCGACTGCGAGGCCGACGCGGACCATCCGGACTGCCCTAAAGGCGGCGGGCCGGACGTGGACAGACCGAACCCCGGACCCGGCGACGACGGCGGCCCCATTGCGAGCGCCAACTGCGACCTGAATCCGAACGACCCCCGTTGCCCCCGCGATTGCAGCTACAACCCGAACCATCCCGACTGCGACAGTTGCATCCTCAACCCGAACAAGCCCGGGTGCGAGAGCGTCAGCACCCAGGGCTGCTTCTGGATGCCGGGGCCGCTCGGCTTCGTTTGCATACCTATTGCTCCCGTGCCCGGAGGCGTCCCCGGCGACCGCGCGGGGACGACCACGCAGGCGAGCGTCTCCAAAGCCATCGACTACCGGGTCCACCTGAGAAATCCGGCGAGGATCACCGTCAATCCGACCGGAATGACCAGCGACTTCAACTGCGGACTCTCCCACGGGACGCCCGACAACGAGGACCCACCGCCAGCCGCGGTCTCCGGCACGGGCGGGGCGAAGAACTGCACCAACAGGACCGGCACGGCGGACGACTCCTGGACGGGCCTGATGCCGGCCGGACAGAGCAAGCTCACGGTGTTTCCGGCAGGCAACTCCACGGGAGACTACTCGCTGACGGTCACGCTCAAGCCAGTGCGAACGCTGCCTTTCCTCGTGGCGGAGTCCGCCATCAGTGGCGACCGGGACTTCCTCTTCGCCCTCGAAGCCGCCTCTCAGGTGAAGGTGTCGCTGACCGGCATGGACCGCGACATCGACTGCCGGGTGAACGCCGCCCGTTGCACCAACTACGGCGGCGCCCGCGACGACTCGTGGACCGGGACGCTCCAGGGCGGCGTTCACGAGGTCAAGGTGTACCCGTACGGCGGCGGCGACGGCACCTACACGCTGAGGGTGGCGGCCACCACGGCAGATCCTCCCGCGGCCCCGGTGTTGAGCGGGAAGGTCTCCGGAACGCTCCAGTCGCTCGCCTGGACCTTCTCCCCCACCGC
>JAPVWO010000327.1 GCA_027493375.1 Candidatus Multivorans thiocomprendens
GGGCGGGCGCGGGGCCGGCGGTCTCCACCGCGGGCGCCGGCGGGGCCGGAGTTGCGGGCGGCGCCGTCCCCTCCGCGGTTGCGAGCAGGTCTCCCTGGGCGGCCGCCGCGGACGGAGCCGGTTGCACGGTCGCCCGTGCGCCTTCCTCGATCCGCGCGATCACCGCGCCGACCGGCGCCGTCTCACCCTCCGCGCAGACGATCTCGGACAGGACGCCCGCTACCGGACAGGGCATCTCGACGGTCACCTTGTCCGTTTCGAGCTCCACGAGCGGGTCGTCCCTGCCGATGGCCTCGCCGGGTTGTTTGATCCAGCGAAGGATCAGCGCTTCCGTGACCGATTCGCCGATCTCGGGGATGGTGACTTCGTACGTCATGCGGTCTGCCTTCGGGGGACTCTCACGCGGGGTCGGCCGACTCGCCGAACGCCGCCTCCATCAGTTGCTGTTGCTCCAGTTTGTGGCTGCTCGGGGAGCCGGTCGCGGGACTCGCCGACTGCGGGCGGTAGACGCCCGACAGAGGCCGGCCGCCCATCAGGAAGCCGAAGTTCAGCCGCAGGTAGGACCAGGCGCCCATGTTCCGGGGTTCCTCCTGCACCCAGCGAACCTCGGCATCGGCCGGGAAGGCGGACAGCGCTGCGTCGAGCTCCTCCTTCGGGGCGGGGTAGAACTGCTCCATGCGCAGGATCGCGTGATCGCGGGCGCCCGTTTCCCGGCGGTGGGCGTCCAGGTCGTAGAATACCTTGCCGGCGCAGAGGAGGACGCGGCGCACCTTCGACCGGTCGTCGTCGGATGCAACGGCCGGGTCCGGCAGCACCGGCTGGTAGCGGCCGCCGGCGAGCTCGGCCAGGGACGATCCGACCTCCCGGCGGCGCAGCAGGCTCTTCGGGGTGAAGACGACCAGCGGCTTGCGCTGGGCGCGCTCGACTTGGCGCCGCAGCAGGTGAAAGTACTGCGCCGGCGTCGAGGGGTAGACGATCTGCATGTTCTCTTCGGCGGCGAGCAGCAGCCATCTCTCGACGCGGGCGCTGGAGTGCTCGGGACCCTGGCCCTCGAAGCCGTGGGGCAACAGGATGACGAGGCCGCTCAGCCGGTTCCACTTGTCCTCGGCGCTGGTGATGAACTGGTCGATGATCACCTGGGCCGCGTTGACGAAGTCGCCGAACTGGGCCTCCCAGAGGACGAGACCGTCCGGGTAGTCCAGGCTGAAGCCGTACTCGAAGCCGAGCACGCCGGCCTCCGACAGCGGGCTGTTGAAGATCTCGATCGGCTCCTGGTTCCCTGCCGCGTTCATCAGCGGCCGGTAGTTCTCGTCCGTCACCCGGTCGTGCAGCACGGCGTGGCGCTGGCTGAACGTCCCGCGCTCGCAGTCCTGGCCGCTCAGCCGCACCCGGTTGCCCGAATCGGCGGTGGCGGCGAAGGCGAGCGCCTCCGCCGCGGCCCAGTCGACGGGCCGCTTTCCTTCGGCCATGTCGGCGCGGGCGGCGAGAAAGCGCCGCAGGTTGCGGTGCGGGTTGAAGCCCCCGGGCAGCTCGACCATCCGCCTCAGGTAGCCGGTCAGCTTGCCCTGGTCGACTCCGGTGTCCGGCTCCGGAGTGTCCTCCATGCGGCCGCCGACGAATGCGTTCCAGACGCCGTCATACGCCTGCGGACTCGTCTTCTCGTTCATCCGGCGGGCGGTGGCGAGCGCCCCCTCGAGCCGTTTCTCCTCGCGCTCGATGTGAACGTCCGCCTCCTCGGGCTTGATCTCGCCGAGTTCGAGCAGGTGCTCCAGATAGTGGACGCGGACCGGGTCGCGGGCCCGAATGCCGTCGTAGAGGATGGGCTGGGTGAAGGCGGGTTCGTCGCCCTCGTTGTGCCCGCGCCGCCGGTAGCAGTAGAGATCGATGATCACGTCGCGGCGGTAGCGCTGGCGGAAGTCGAGCGCGACGTTGACGACCTGGGCCACGGCTTCCGGCTGCTCGCCGTTGACGTGGAAGATCGGCGCCTGGAGCATCTTCGCGACATCCGTGCAGTAGGTGTTGGAGCGCGAACTCTGGGGCGGCGTGGTGAAGCCGATCTGGTTGTTGACGACGACGTGAAACGCGCCTCCGATGTGGTAGGGGTCGAGCTGCGACAGGTTGAGCGATTCCTGGACGATTCCCTCGCCGGCGAAGGCGGCGTCGCCGTGAATGAGGAACAGCACCGCCCGGTCGCGCAGTTCGTTGCCGATCCGGTCCTGCTTGGCGCGCACTCGGCCCATCGCCACCGGGTTGATGAACTCGAGGTGGCTGGGGTTGAACGACAGGGAGAGGTGGACCCTGCGACCCTGGTCCGTGGTCCAGTCGCTCGAGTGACCCATGTGGTACTTCACGTCGCCGCCGCCCGTGTACTGCTCCGCGTCGAGGTCCTCGAACTCCCGGAAGATGTCCCGCGTCGGCTTGCCGATGATGTTGGCCAGCACGTTCAGGCGGCCCCGGTGGGACATGCCGAAGACGATCTCCACCGCGCCTTGCGCGGCGACCTTCTCGATCGCCAGGTCGAGCAGGGGGATCAGGCTCTCGGCGCCCTCGAGCGAGAAGCTCTTGGCGCCCAGGTACTTCTTCTGGATGAACTCCTCGAACACCGCGGCGTCGATGAGCTTCTTCAGGATACGCACCTGTTCGCGGCGGCTGAGCTGAACCCGGTTGCGGCTGACCTCCATCCGCTCCTGGAGCCAGGAGCGGACTTCCAGGTCGTCGATGTGCATGAACTCGGCGCTGATGTACTTGCAGTACGTTTCGCGCATCCGTTCGAGCAATTCGCGCACCGTCGCCGTGTCGGCGCCGGGGATGCCGGCGGTGGACACCGTGCGGTCCAGGTCGCTCTCGCGGATGCCCAGGCCTTCGAGCTCCAGCTCCTCAGGCAGCACGGGCGGATTGCGGAGCGGGTTGATGTCGGCGTAGAGGTGGCCGCGGATGCGGTAGTTGCGGATCATGTCGTCGACGCGGCGCTGCAGTTCGACATCCGCGGTCAGGGGGGATGCCGTGCCCGCGGGCGCCGGCGGCGCCGTCGCTTGTGACGGTGTCGCGGGTGACGGCGCCTGCGTCGGCGCGGTGGGCGGGGGAGCAGCCGGTGGCGCCGCGGCGGGACGCATCGCCTCACCGTTGCCGCCGAACAGCGCCGAGGGTCGAAGCTCCGGCCCGATCGCGCCGTTGCCCAGCTCGCCGCTGGCGGCCAGGGCGTCGAAGTACCGACGCCAGGCCGGGTCGAGCGACGCCGGATCGCGGCGGTAGTCGGCCAGAAGCGTTTCGACGTAGTCGAGGGAGAGGCTGTGCAACCCGGTCTGCTCGCTCATCGCTGCCTACCTCCTGGGCGGGGAGCCCGGCGGCGTCAGGCCCGTTCGGCCTGGAGCCGCGGGTCGATTACATCCCTCAGCGTATCGCCGACGAGGTTGAAACTCAGCACCGCTAGGAAGATCGCCACGCAGGCCGGGGGAATCATGTGGCCGGCGGTGAACAGGTTCTCGTAGCCGGAGCGGAGGATCGTGCCCCAGGAGGCGTCGGGCGGCTGGACGCCGAAGCCGAGCCAGGAGAGTCCCGCTTCGATCAGGATGGACACCGCGATGCCGAAGGTCACGCTGACCAGCACCGGCGCCAGCGCGTTGGGCAGCAGGTGGCGGAGGACGAGCTGCGCCGGTCTGACTCCGAGCGAGCGGGCGGCGAGAGCGTAGTCCGTCTCGCGGATGCGCAGGATCTCGCCGCGCGCGAAGCGGGCGATGCCGACCCAGCGGGTCAGGCCGATCACGATCATCACGTTCTCGATGCTGGGCGGGAACCAGGCCAGTACGGCGAGGATCAGGAAGAAGGCCGGGAAGCACTGGACGACTTCGATGAAGCGCGAGATGACGAGGTCGGCGATGCCGCCGGCGTAGCCCGCGATGCAACCGAACACGAGGCCCAGGATGACCGCGATGCCCATCGACAGGAAGCCGACCTTCATCGACACGACGGTGCCGTGGACCATCCGCGACAGGACGTCGCGGCCCGACTGGTCGGTGCCCAGCCAGTGACGGCCGGAAGGCCCGGCCAGGGGCTCGGCGGCGATCTCTCTGGGGCCGTAGCGCACCGGCGTCCACAGCGCCCAGTCGCCGCGCTCCGGGTCGAACTCGCGCTTGAAGTCGAAGGTCGCCAGCCGGTAGGGCCGCTGCTTCTGGATGATCAGGCTCGTGCCCGGGACCTGGTGTACGAGGTCGACGACCGCCGGATAGTAGAAGCCGCCGTCGAAGCGGCACAGGATGGGTTGCTCGTTGGCCAGGATCGGCGACAGGAAGGCCACGAGGAACAGCACGGCCACCACGCACAGGCCGACCATGCCGAGCCGGTGGCCGCGGAAGCGCCGCCACGTGATGTGCCAGTAGGAGCGCGCCGCGGGCGCCCCTCGGGTCGTTGTGCTCGTCGTCGCTTCGGTCGCCATCGTCACTTCTCGTAGCTGATGCGGGGGTCGACCAGGCCGTAGGTCAGGTCGGCGATGAAGGTGATGCCGAGCACGAGCAGGGCGGTGATGAAGTTGAGCGCCATGATCGTCGGGTAGTCGCGCTGAAGGACGGATTCGAAGTACAGGCGGCCCAGGCCCGGCCAGTTGAACATGTACTCGAGGATCACGCTGCCGCCCAGCACGAAGGGGAGGGTGAGGCCGATCAGCGAGATCAGCGGGATCAGGCTGTTCGTGAACGCGTGCTTGAGTACCACGCTCCGCTCACCGAGGCCCTTGGCGCGGGCGGTTCGGATGTAGTCCTGCCGCACCACCTCCAGCAGGTTCTGCCGGATGAAGCGGGAGTAGTAGGCCAGGTTGCCGAAGGTGAAGCAGAAGGTGATCAGGACGTAGTGCTGGGCCAGGTCCCACATCTGGCCGAGGGTCGTCATCTCGTCGTAGCCGTCGGACCGCATGCCGCGGAAGGGCAACAGGTCCCACTTCACGCCGAGGTAGAGGATGAGCAGCATGCCGGCGACGTAGTTCGGCACGGAGTAGAGCATGTACAGGCCGGTGCTGACCGAGCGATCGAAGCCGCCGCCCTGCCGGAGCGCGCTGTAGATCCCGATCGGCGTCGAGATGATCAGGGTCAGCATGAAGGAGAGCAGCGCCACCGACAGCGTCGGCCACAGCGCTTCGCCGATCTTCGCCGACACCCTCCTGCCGTCGTGGAAGGACGAGCCGAAGTCGCCCACGACCAGCTTGCCGACCCAGTTCGCGTACTGCACGGGGATCGGCTTGTCGAGCCCGTAGAGCTCCCGCAACTGCTGGTAGACGCGCTCCGAGACCGCGGCGTCGGCGATCTGGGAGGTCTGGATCTGCGCCGGATCGCCCGGTACGAGCTGGATGATGAAGAACGAGATGACCGAGATGCCGAACAGGGTGACCAGTCCGGTGACGAGCCGGCGGAGGATGTAGCTGAGCAACGGCGATCTCGATGGGAGTGAGGCTGCCTACAATACCGTCCCTTGAAGGGCGCGAGAACAACGGGGGACGGGCGGCCGATACGCCGGGGATCCCGCGTGGCGCGGTTCGCGCCACGCGCGACCCGGATCGCGCGTGCGTCCGCGGACGCGCGAACGGAGCTGGGTGCCGTCGTGCGCCTGGCGACGCCTGTCATCCTGGTCCAGGTCGGGATGGTGCTGATGGGCGCCGTCGACACCATGATGCTGGGCCGCGTGTCGGAGACGGACCTGGCGGCCGGCTCGATCGGCAACGCGCTCAGCATCGCCGTGATCTGGTCCTTCATCGGCATCCTGCTGGCGATCGATCCGATGGCGGCGCAGGCGTTCGGCGCCGGCGACCATCGGCGGATCCGCAGGGTGCTCTGCCGCGGTGCGGGAATGGCGGTCCTGCTGTCGATTCCGGCGACGCTGATCGTGCTGGGACTGGATCGCGCGCTTCCGCTGACGGGTCAGCCGCGGGCCATCGTGGAGCCGGCCTCCGCCTATCTTCGGGGCATCGGTCCCGGAGTCATCGCCTTCCTGCTCTTCATGTGCCTGCGGCAGACGCTCCAGGCGATGAGCATCGTGCGGCCGGCCCTGATCGCGATCGGCGTCGCCAACGTGTTCAACGCGATCGCGAACTGGGCGCTGATCTTCGGCCATCTCGGATTCCCGGCGCTCGGCGTGCGGGGTTCGGCGTACGCGACGTCCGGATCCCGCTGGGTGATGCTGATCGTCGTGGCCGCGTTCGGATGGCGTCACCTGCGGCGCTACGTCGGCGGATGGAAGTGGTCGTGGCTGCGTCCGGCGGCGCTCCGGCCCTTCCTGTTCGTGGGGGTGCCGATCGCCGTTCAGGTGTCGCTCGAGGTCAGCGTGTTCAGCTTCGCGGCCGTGCTCATCGGTCGTCTGGGGGAGGCGCAGCTCAGCGGCCACCAGGTGGCGATCAGCCTCGCCTCGATCTCCTTCATGGTGCCCCTGGGCTTCGCCGGCGCGGCGACGACGCGCGTCGGCAACGCGATCGGGCGCCGGGACCCCGTGGGGGCGCGCCGGTCGGCGCTGGTCTGCCTCGGCCTCGGCGCCGGCGTGATGGTCGCCTTCGGCCTCGTCTTCTTCTCGCTGCCGGAGCTTCTGGCGCGCGTCTTCAGCGACGTGCCGGCCGTGATCTCCGCGGCGGCCGCGCTGATTCCGATCGCGGGCCTGTTCCAGGTCGCCGACGGTTTGCAGGTCGCCGCCGCCGGGGTGCTGCGGGGCGCCGCCGACACGCGGTTCCCCGCGGCCGTCGCGCTCGTCGGGTACTGGGTCATCGGCATGCCGGCCGGCGCCTGGTTGACCTTCGAGAGAGGGCTCGGCCCGAGCGGAGTGTGGTGGGGCCTGACTTTCGGGCTCGTCTTCGTGGCGATCTTCCTGGCGTTTCGGGTTCGCTGGCGGCTCTGGCGGAGCGGCGCGGTGGGCCTGCTTCCGGCCGAAGTCGTCGAGGACGACTGACGGGAGCTTCACCGCGGACCGTTGCCCGGATAGTCTCCCGCCGGCCCGGAGCGGTCTCCGGTTCCGAGGGAGGTCCAGCCAGCCATGCCGAGCAAGAAAGCCGTACTCGCCTACAGCGGCGGTCTCGACACCTCCGTCATCCTGCGCACCCTGCAGGAACGGGGGTTCGATGTCGTGGCAGTGATCGTCGACGTCGGCCAGCGCGAGGACTTCGACGCGCAGGCCCGCCGCGCGGAGGCGATCGGCGCCACGAAGGTCTACGTCGAGGACGTCCGGCGCGAGTTCGTGACCGACCTCATCTACCCGGCGATCGCCGGCAACGCGGTCTACGAGAACCGTTACCTGCTCGGCACGGCCCTGGCGCGGCCGCTCATCGCGCGCCGCCAGGCCGAAATCGCGATTCGCGAGGACGCCGACGTGCTCTCCCACGGCGCCACCGGCAAGGGCAACGACCAGGTCCGCTTCGAGTTCGCGTACGCCGCCCTCGCGCCGCGGATCGAGGTCTACGCGCCGTGGAAGGACGCGGAGTTCCTCAAGCGCTTCCAGGGCCGGACCGATCTCCTGAACTACGCCGAAGACCAGGGCATCCCGATCGAGGCCTCGTCCGAGAAGCCGTACAGCATGGACGAGAACCTGATGCACAAGAGCTACGAGGCGGGCCTGCTGGAAGACCCGATGCAGACGCCGACCGAGGACATGTTCTCGCTCACCGTGTCGCCGCTCGACGCGCCCGACGAGCCGACGGACATCGAGGTCGAGTTCAAGGACGCCCGTCCGGTGCGCGTGGGGGATCGGACGAATGGCGTCGAGCACCGGGATGCGCTGGCCCTCTTCGAGTATCTGAACGAACTCGGCGGCCGGAACGGCATCGGCCGGATCGACATCGTCGAGAACCGCTTCGTCGGCATCAAGTCCCGCGGCGTCTACGAGACGCCGGGCGGCACGATCCTCCACCACGCGCTACGGGATCTGGAGGGCGTGGCGATGGATCGGGAAGTCCAGCGCCTGCGGGACGGCCTGTCGCCCAAGTTCGCCGAACTGATCTACAACGGCTTCTGGTTCTCGCCCGAGATGGAGTTCATCCGCGCGGCCTTTCAGCAGGCCGAACGGATCATCGACGGCACCGTGCATCTCCGCCTCTACAAGGGCGGCGTGACCGTCCTCGGCCGCGAGTCACCCAGCTCGCTGTATGACCAGAACCTGTCGTCGATGGACGTCGAGGGCGGCTACGACCAGACCGACGCCCGCGGCTTCATCCGTCTGAACGCGCTACGGCTCAAGGCGCACCAGGTGATCGTCGGCGGGCGGAACGCTGAGGACGACTAGCGGACTTCGACCGGTTTGGCGCTTGCGTCGGTTCGTTCGCGTCAGGGCTTCGTCAGGGTGATGTCGTACTGGCGGAGCGCGTCGTGGAAATCGGCGGTGTCGACGAGGGGGTGTGGCCATGGTGGCCGGAGCTATGGTCGAAATTCGTGTACGGGGGTTGAGGTAGGCGGCGTGCCCTGCTGAGATCGGTTTTCCGGAATCGACGACAGCAGCAAAGGAGGCACGC
>JAPVWO010000328.1 GCA_027493375.1 Candidatus Multivorans thiocomprendens
CCTCCCAAGGACTCTCGATGCCGAGAATCCGACCGTACAAGTCTGTGTCACGCATACCGCCAGACTACGCCATCTCCACCATCAATCCTGAAGAGCCATCGACGTTGCTCAGCATCATCGGCCTGCTCGACCTCGCCACCGAGGGCAGCTACGAACTCGACGGCAGATCCGTACGGAACTTCGGGCCGTCGGTACGTGCTCGTGTCCGCAATGAAGCGATCGGCTTCATCTTTCAGGCGTTCAATCTGATCGGTGACCTGACGGTCTACCAGAACGTCGAGCTGCCGCTGGTCTATCGGGGCACTCCCCGCCAGGAGCGCACGCAGCGGGTCTTCGGTGCGCTGGAGCGCATTGGCATGACGCATCGCGCGAACCACTTCCCTGCGCAGCTTTCCGGAGGTCAGCAGCAGCGCGTCGCGGTAGCCCGCGCGATTGTCGGCGACCCGCTCATCCTGCTGGCGGATGAGCCCACCGGCAACCTGGATTCGGCCAACGGCCAGGCCGTGATGCAACTCCTCGGCGAACTGCATGGCGCTGGAGCCACGGTCTGCATGGTGACGCACGACCCGCGCTACGCGGGGATAGCTGGCCGCACAGTGCACCTGCTCGATGGTCGCATCGTCGACGAGAACGAAACGTAACGGGGAGATCCACGAACGTGTTGACTGAACTCCATCACGCGGTCCGCAGCTTGGCCCGCACGCCCGCGTTCACCGCGTTGGCGGTGCTGACGCTCGGAGTCGGCATAGGAGCTGCGACGGCCGCGTACACGGTGTTGAGACAGGTGGTGTTCGACCCGCTCGACTACCCGGAGGTCGACCGACTGGTGGTACTGCGTAGCGGTGTGCCGGGCGTCGGGCCCGAGATGGAGTGGGGGCTCTCGTCAGCCCAGTTCTTCCATCTGACTGGAAACGCCGATTCGCTCTCCGTCCTCGGCGCATACGCAACGGGTTCGCAGAACGTGCTGGCGGGAGACGGTTTCCATCGTGCCGTGGTCACGGAGGCGACGGCCGGAGTTCTGCCGCTGGTTGGAGCACGTGCGCGGCTCGGTCGGCTCATCGACGAGGCTGACGACGACCCGGGCGCCCCCCTCGTGGCCGTGCTTTCCCACGGCTACTGGCAACAGCGCCTGAGTGCCGACCCCGACATCGTCGGAAAGACGATCCGGTTCGATCCCGGAATCGTCGGGCAGCCGCTCCCGGAGGCGATCATCCTGCAGAGGTTGACGTTCGAGGTCATCGGCGTGCTTGAGCCCGGTGTCTCCATCCCGGGCACGTCGACCGGCGGTGGCGCCGGACTCGAACGTCCGGAGATCTGGATTCCATACGTCCTCGATGCCGCCGGACCCTTCTTCAACGATCACGGTCTGAACGTGTTGGCGAGCCTCGCACCGGGCCACACGTTGAGGGAGGCGAGAGCGGAACTCGATCTCCTCACCGGCCAGCTCGAAGAGGCCTATCCGCAGGTCTACGACAGGGACTTCGTGCAAGGGTTCGGTTTTCAGACGCGCGCCTACCGCGTGAAGGACTCGGTATTGGGAGACATCGCGCTGAGACTGTGGCTTCTGCAGGGAGCTGTCGCGCTCCTGCTGCTGATCGCGTGGGCGAACGCGGTCAACCTCGTTCTGGCGCGAGTCGAGACGAACCGTGCCCAACTGGCGGTTCGAACGTCTCTCGGCGCCACGCGGCTCCACATTGTGCGCTACCTGGCCGGGCAGAGTCTGCTGCTCGCTGCTGGCGGCGCGGTGACGGGTTCGCTTGCCTCCTGGCTCATCACAGGCTGGCTCGTTCGTGCCGCGCCGTCGCTTCCGCGGCTCGACGAGGTCACGATGGATGCCGGCGTGTTGAGTTTCGTCGTCGTTCTCTCTCTCGTAGCGGCTCTTGCTCTCGCGGTGTTCGCGGCGTGGCCGCTTGGAAGGGCTATCGACCTGGCGGGGGCCGGTCGCGGCGCCACGGAAGACCGGCGCCGCCGCCGGGCGCGCGCCGCGGTGCTCGTTGCTCAGGTCACGCTGTCACTGACGTTGGTCTTTGCGGCCGGGCTCGTGCTGACCAGCTTTCGGGCCCTGGCGGATGTGGATCCCGGAATCGACGCGGACGGGGTCCTTACCGCCTCCGTCTATCCGAACAGCGGTCACGTCGACGGGGCAAGCTGGTGGCGAGTCGTCCAGCAGATGCGAGAGGACCTCGAGGCCCTGCCCGCCGTCAGCGACGTCGGCGCATCTTCGGCTCTTCCCATGACGGGTCGGCTGGCTGGTTGTGTGGCCCAGGAGTTCGAAGACCCTGCAACGAGAGAACGGCTCAGCGCATCCGATCTGAACTCCTGTGCCGTCTTCGCGCTCGCCACCCCGGGCTGGTTCGATGCGATGGGTGTCCCGGTGTTGAGGGGCAGGGCGTTCGAGGAGTCCGACCTGAATGACCCGGCGGTTGGCGCCGTCGTCGTCAGTCGGGCCTTTGCCGAGCGCTTCTACCCGGGCGAGGATCCGCTGGGAAAGCGAATCGCTGCCTACGGTGCGCCATGGCACTCGATCGTGGGTGTCGTTGGAGACGTCTTTGGAGCTTCGGTCAACGGCGATCCGGCTCTCGTCGTGTACTACCCGTTGACACCGATACCTGGAGCGCGCTGGGGCAGCTATGACCTGAAACTGGCGGTCCGCACGGAACTCGCCCAGCCCGGGGCCCTGGTTCCAGAGATGGTGGCCGCGGTGGAAGCTGTGGATCCGGAGATCATCGTGCAGGACGTCGAGGCCATGGCGGCAGTCGTCCGGCGCTCGATGAGCGGCACGCGGTTTGCGCTTGCGTTGCTGGCCGGAATGGCCGCGGGCGCGCTGATCCTGGCCATGGTCGGGCTGTACGGTGTCGTTGTGTATCTCGCTGCCCGGCGAACGCGCGAAGTCGGCATACGTGTGGCCCTCGGCGCGAAGAACGGGCAGATACGGCGGATGATGGTGGCTGAAATGTCAAGGCTCGTGGCCGCGGGACTGGTCCTTGGTTGCCTGGCCGGCTTTGCCGCCGAGACGGCTCTGCGCAGCCGGCTGTTCGGGATCGCTTCCACCGGCCCCGTGGTCCTGGTGCTGGCGGCGCTGGCGCTGACGCTTGCGGCGGGTCTGGCGACCTGGATGGCGGCCGGGCGTGCTGCCCGCGTGTTGCCGGTGGAAGCCCTGCGAATCGAGTAACGGATGCCGATCGCAAGTCCACGCGTGCTGGTAGCCGACGATCAACCGGACGTCGTTGAAGCGTTGCGGATTCTGCTGAAGAACGCGGGCTTCGAGGTACTGACCGCCTGTTCGCCGAAAGCCGTTGTTTCGACGGTCGCTACCCGTGACCTCGACTGCGTGCTGATGGACCTCAACTACACGCGCGACACCACGTCGGGAAGCGAGGGGCTCGATCTGCTCCGGAACATCGCAAGCCAGGATCCGCACCTGCCCGTCGTCGTCATGACGGGCTGGGGGAGCGTTGACGGTGCGGTCGAAGCGATGCGACGAGGCGCGCGCGACTACATTGAGAAGCCCTGGAACAACGACCGTCTCCTGGCGACGCTGGCGACACAGGTGGAGTTCGGTAGGGCCAAGCGGCACGGAGAGCGACTCACCGGCGCCAACCGGCGAAACGCCGCCGGCATGGAGGACTTCATTGCTGAATCGGCGGCGATGAAGCCGGTGCTCGAGCTGATGGCCAAGGTCGGGCCTTCGGACGCCAATGTGCTCATCTGCGGAGAGCATGGCACCGGCAAGGATGTGGCTGCGCGTTGGCTGCACAATGTGTCCGACAGGTCAGGGGAGTCGTTCGTGGCCGTGAACGCCGGCGGCTTCGGCGAAGGGGTGTTCGAGAGCGAGGTTCTGGGCCACGTAAGAGGGGCTTTCACGGACGCCAGGAACGATCGCGCCGGGTGTTTCGAACTCGCCGACCGCGGCACCCTGTTTCTCGACGAGATCGCCAACGTTCCATATCGGCAGCAGGCGGTGCTTCTGCGGGTTCTCGAGACCGGTGAGATCCGGCGCGTCGGCTCAGCGAAGACCCAGCGTGTCGACGTCCGGGTGCTGTCGGCTACGAACGCGGACATCGGGGCGGCAGTCGCGAACGGCGAGTTCCGCGAGGACCTGCTCTATCGTCTGAACACGGTCGAGATACGTCTTCCCGCGCTGCGTGACAGGCGGGAGGACATTCCCATCCTCGCCCGGCACTTCCTCACACGCCAGTCCCGTCGCTACGACAAGAAGATCGACGCATTCGAAGACGAGGCCCTGAAGGCGCTGCTGGGGCATCCCTGGCCAGGCAACGTTCGCGAACTGAAGCACGCCGTCGAGCGTGCGGTACTCGTTGCCTGTGGCGGGAGGATTGCCGCCGAGGACCTTGGCCTTCGGCCGGTAGTCGCCGGGCAGGAACGTCTTGCGACGATGACGTTGCATGAGGCCGAAGGCCTGCTGGTGGAGAAGGCTCTCGTCCGACACGGCGGCAACGTGACGCGAGCCGCAGAGGAGCTCGGCGTGAGCCGAGCTGCCCTCTACCGCAAGATGGAGCGTCATGGGCTGTGACCGGCGTGCGCGACGAAGAACGCTCTGTGCCTCCGCCGCATGAACCGTGACCGCCGCATCCTCGCGCTCGCGCTGCTGACCGGTGCCCCCGGCGTTGCGACGGCCATCGTTCTGCTTTGGTCCGTCGGTTACTCGGCTGCACTGCGCTGGTCACTGAGCGTGGTGATCGTGGGGCTGTGGATCCTGCTCGTTCTCTACCTGCGTCGTAGCGTGAACCGACAGTTGAGAGTTTTCGCGCGCTTGCTCGCTGCGCTCCGGGAGGGTGAGTACTCGGTACGCGTCCCCGTTGCCAACGGGACGGACCATACGGCCCGGAACGATCCCTGGACGCTCACGCTCATGGCAATCGGCCAGCTCGAAGAGCGTTTCCGCGACGAGCGTTGGGGCGAGGAGGAAGCGAGCAGCCTGCTGCAGCGGGTACTGGTCGAGATCGAAGTAGCGGTCTTCGCCTTCGACGTCGGCGGCTGTCTCCAGTTGGTGAACCGGGCTGGCGAGCAGTTCCTCGGGGGAGAGAGCGGGGAGCTGCTTGGCAGGACGGCGGCCGAGCTTGGTCTCGGTGACGCGCTGGTCGGCGCCGCACGCCGGACGATCGCTCGCCGGGATCCTGCCGGTTCGCGTCAATGGCAGGTACAGCGCAGCGTGATCCGCAGAGGCGGTGAACGGCTGACCCTGGTGGCGCTCACAGACCTCTCCGTTGCGCTGCGCGAGGAGGAGCGTCAGACCTGGAGGCGTCTGATACGCGTCCTGAGCCATGAGATCAACAACTCTCTGGCGCCGATCAGGTCGATCTCCGCGAGCCTGCGTGAGGTCATTCTCCGCCAACCGCTTCCGAGCGACTGGCGAGGCGACGTGGAGCGCGGACTCGAGATCGTGTCGTGCCGTTCAGAATCCCTGCAGCGCTTCATGGCGGCATACTCGAATCTCGCGCGCCTACCGCCGCCGGAACTCAGGGAGGTCGAGATCGGACCCTTGGTGCGCCGCATCGCCGCGCTGGAGACCCGGCTGCCTGTCGCGGTTCGAGCCGGACCCGCGGTCACGCTCCGCGCCGATCCCGACCAGCTCGAGCAGGCGCTCGTCAACGTGATCCGCAACGCCGCCGATGCGGCGATCGAGACGGGCGGCAGCGTCGAGGTTGGGTGGGAGCGCCGCGCCGACCGCGTGAGGATGGTCGTCGAGGATGAGGGGCCGGGGCTCGCAGAAACGGAGAACCTGTTCGTCCCGTTCTACTCGACGAAGGTCGGGGGGGCGGGGATCGGCCTGGTGTTGAGTCAGCACATTGCGCAGAACCACGACGGGTCGCTGGTGCTACAGAACCGACCGGAGGGCGGCGGCGCCCGAGCGTCCTTCGAACTGCCGATCGGTCGTGCCTGAGCGTTGGACGGTTGCACGCGGAGAGCCGTAGAACCAGGTATGCCGCACGAAGTCACGCTTGTCCGGCGCCCGGTGAACCCTGGCAAGGGAAGTAGCGTCGAACTCCTGATCGTCTTGCTGTTGGCCAGCCTGACGTTTGGTGCGGCATCTGCCGCGGCCATCGCGCAACAGGGTCAAGGGAGGACCGCGACGGTCGAACTGTCCTGGCTTCCCGAACAGGACGTATGGGTCGCGGACTATCGCTTGTCGTCGCCGACGTCAGAGGTCGTGTTCGAGGGCAACGCAAGCTCTCTCCGTCTATCCAACTGGTCGGTGGACGGCGAGATCGAAGTCAACGAAGACGGGCTGGAGGCTGCTAACCCGTTCGACCGGTTCCGGCTACGTCTGCGGCCGGACGATGACGAATACAACCGCATCTACCCTGCTGTCATCCCACTGGGTCGTGGCAGTCTGATCAACACCTCCTTCCTGATCGCTCACGACTACGACACGACGATCGTCGCCGCAAGCCCGGACCTGCGCTGGATTCTCCCGGGCCACGGTGATGTCGAGAGTCGGAGCCTGGTCATCGACAGCTCCGCGGCCTTCGAGGAACGCGACGGCGGTGCCTTTTACGCCTACGCCGGAGACCACGCGACGGAGCGCCCCGGACCGTTCAGGTACGTCGTTGGCGACGGCATTCCCACCTGGCTCGTTGACGCGATTCGAACGGCAGCGTCGAGCGCGCTGGAGGAGTACTCGGCGAAGCTGGATCGTGGACTTGACGGTACGCCCACGCTCTTTCTCTCGGAAACCCGCGGCCCCGGGATAGCCGGTTCGTGGCGGGGAGACGTCTCGAGCGACTTCACCGTGTCTCTGCGCTTCCATCCCGGCTTCTATGAAGAGAATCGGGATGCCGCTATCGAACAGGTCCGGTACTTTGTGCGCCACGAGGTCCTTCACTTCTGGAACAGCGGTTCGAAGATCAACAGTTCGGACCCTTGGCTGCACGAAGGTACGGCGGACTATTTCGCCAGCCTCGGCGACGCGGAACTCGAACCCACCATTCGCAGTTGTTGGCGGAGCTCGAGCCCCTACGCCTGCGGCCACGCGGCGAACCTGGTGGGCGACGAGCTTCTTGCTGAGTCCGGCGACATCTCGATGACGGACGTTTGGCGAGCCGTTCTCATGGATGCGCCGGAGTACGACCTGGACGACGTGTTCGGCCACGCCGCGGCACTCGGCGCGCCTGCGGACTTTCGGGAGATGGTGCTCGCAGCAGCGGGGCCTGGTGACGACGAGACCCGCCGTGCGTTGATCGAACGGCTCGCCCTGGATCCGACGCTGGCCGAAGCCGTTGAGGTCGCACGAATGCACGGCGCCCTCAGGCACGTCCTGGAGTCCAACTGTCTGGGTGCGGTTGGCTTCTGGATACTCGACGACGGTTTACGGCTGGACGCAACCTGGTGCAAGGGTGGCCTTGTGGACCGAGCGCATGTCGTTGCCATCGATGACTTCTCGCTGGTCGACAGCCCGGCCGACGTCACCGCCGCGGTCACGAGAAAGTGCGGAACCGAAGGCGCACTACGGTTCGAGACGCTGGACGGGCAGTCGTTCGAAGTCTCCTGCGGTGAGGCGTTTGCTCCCTAACCGACCAGGCCGGAATGGCGGCCTTGCTCGAAGTGTCAGCGATCTCTAAGACCTGGAGCGGGGAAGTAGTACTTCATCTCGTCGAAGTCGATCGTCCACGATCCCTTGGGCCAGAGGTACTGGTGCGAGATCAGGACATCCGCCATGAAGCCGAACCGCCAGAAGAAGTCGTCCTCGACGAAGACGTTGCCGAGCGCCTGGGTTGGTCCGCTGGGCAGACCGTCGAGGCCGTGGGACTCGACCGGCGACCAGTAGTAGGTCGTTCCCTGGATCTCGTTCTTCTCGAGCTCGAGGAACTCGACGGTCTCCTCGACGATGACGAGCGGCATGCTCGCAGCCAGGCCGGAATCGAGGAAGTAGTTCACTCCCGGCTGGCCGTTCAGGCTGCCTCTCGCGAACATCAGGTGGGTGCTGGTCATGTAGAAGGGAACTTCGACGGGCGGCGTGCCGCCGAAGGTGTCCATCACTTCGGCGAGGGCCTCGGCGCTTCGCTCGCGGAAGGTGATGCGGCGGTTGTCGTAGTCGACCGTCGTCAGGAACTGCCTGAGGATCTGCGTGGTCAGCACGCCGTCGGAGGTCTGGCCGAGGGCCTTCCAGGTCGCGCCGATGACCGGCACGTTCGAGAGCGTCACATCGCCCATCGTGACGGTCGCGGCGACGCCCAACGGTTCCTCGACCGTTTCGCCCCCTGTGTAGGCGTAGCGGGCTTCGCGGTTGGCGAGGGTTGGAAGGCCGATGCGCTCGTAGATGCCCTTGTCGAGGTAGAGCCGGTCGCCGCCCGTGTCGAGGATCAGGTTGACCGCCTCGCCGTTGATCTCGAGGGTCACCTGGGGCAGGGCCCCGGGCTGGGTGA
This sequence comes from Candidatus Multivorans thiocomprendens, assembly GCA_027493375.1. Taxonomy (GTDB): domain Bacteria; phylum Acidobacteriota; class Thermoanaerobaculia; order Multivoradales; family Multivoraceae; genus Multivorans; species Multivorans thiocomprendens. The sequence continues at coordinate 8,388 of JAPVWO010000328.1, forward strand.
TGTCGTTCGTCATCGGCAGGTGGGCGATTCGCTCGTCGCCGGTCCATTCGATGGCGTACGGCTCGCCCTCGAAGGCCTTCATGAACGTGAGCAGGCTTGCCGACGCTTCCGCCGTGTCCGGTGCGGGCAGCTCCCGGGCCCTCGCGAAGTCGTTGGTCTGGTAGTGCGCCAGGGTCAGTCCGCGGAGGGCCTGGGCATGGAGGTCCGAGCCGTTGTCGGCGAGTTCGAGAAGCGGTTTGTACAGCCTCACGGCCCGTTCGTAGTCACCCAGCAGGTATGCCGTTCCGGCCGCGAGCCGCAGGTCGCCCGCGTGGCACGTCGCTGCTGTGCCCAGGGGTGCGATGACGTCGTCGGCTTCCCAGATGTCGCCCAGCTTGAACAGGACCTCGGCGTAGGCACGGCGGGCTTCGTCGTTGTCGGGTTCGGCCTCGAGAGCCTGGCGCCGTGCTTCCAGGGCCGCTTCGACGTCGCCCCGGAGCCTCGGGTTCCACTCCTCCGCTTCGGTACCTGTCAGCTCGCCGCAGGGAGCGGAGTCGCCGCGACAGCTCCAGGTGGTCAACCCGATGGCCAACGCGACCAGCGTGACGACGAGCGGCGTGACGTTCCTCATGGGCTACATTCTCCCGGTCGGTGTCGTCCCGATTCTACGAACCGTCCCAACCAGGGGAGCCGCGCATGACCGACGTCGCCATAGCCGATCCGGAGTTGCACACGGGCGAGGAGCCGATCCTCCGCGAGGCGACCTTCAACCCGAAGGTGCGCAACTACTGGTTGCTGACGGGCGCGTTCGTGCTGACCGTCAGCATCGTCGGGATCCCCCTCCTCATCTTCTGGTTTCCCATCGGCTACGTCCTGACGGGTCGTTACCTGGAGCGCGTTCGCTGCGTGCTGACCGAGAAGAACCTCCACGTCGCGAGGGGCGTCCTGGTGCGGCAGGAGAAGACGGTTCCGCTCGACAAGATCACGGACCTGGCGATGTCGCACGGCCCGATCATGCGGCAGCTCGGCCTGCGCGGTCTGTCGGTGGAGACGGCGGGCCAGTCCGGTCCCGGCAGTCTGATCAAGCTGGTCGGCATCGAGGGGACGGAGGAGTTCCGTGCGGCCGTGCTGGCCCAGCGCGAGCGGGTCGGGGCAGCAGGCGGAAGGTCGACCGCAACCGGGGTAGCCGTAGGCGGAGAGGGTGATGCGAGCGCGGAGTCGACGGAGCTGCTGAGCGAGATCAGGGACTCGCTGCTGCGGATCGAGAAGCGGTTGGGCGACGGCGGCGGAGGATAGGGTGCCGCGACCGGCGCGCGGCCGGTGAGAAGCCACGATCCCCCGGAGCCAGCCAATGACCGAGAACCGCCAGATCATCATCGACTCCTTGCCGACGGACCGGCTCGAGCCCGGCAACTACGCGCTGCGGACCGTCGAGGCGCCCGCGCCGGGCGACGGGGAAGTGCTGTGCCGTACTCTGGCGATCACGATCGGCGCCGGTCAACGGGCGGGTCTCCAGGGCAGCGCGAGCTACGCCGGCGCGCCTCGTGCGGGCATCGTGATGAGCGGCACCGCAGTGGCTCGCGTCGAGGCGTCCAGCGACGATGCGGTTCCTGTCGGCTCGCTCGTCGTCTGTCCGGCCGGCTGGCAGGACTACTCGGTGCACGCGGCGTCGAAGGTGCGCGTCGTCGATGATGGCAGCAGCGGCGGCGATCCGGCGTACCATCTCGGTGTCTACGGCACGAACGGGCTGACGGCGTACTTCGGGCTTTTCGACGTCGGCGAGCCGAAGGAAGGGCAGACCGTCCTCGTCTCGGCAGCCGCCGGTTCGGTCGGCCACCTGGTCGGCCAGATGGCGAAGATCGTCGGCTGCCGTGTCGTCGGCGTCGCCGGCGGCGAGGCGAAGTGCCGCCTGCTCACGGAGGAACTCGGCTTCGACTCCGCCGTCGACTACAAGAGCCCGGACTTCCGGAACGACTTCAAGGAGGCGACGCCCGATCGCATCGACATCTACTTCGATAACACCGGCGGCGAGGTCCTCGGCAGCGCGCTGCGGCGGATGAAGGTCGGCGGCCGCATCGTCTGCTGCGGCGTCGTCTCCCAGTACGACACGTCCAAACCGGCGCCGGGGCCGTTCGGCGTCCCTGGTCTCCTGATCAACTTCCGCGTCCGCATGGAGGGCTTCCTCGTCTTCGACTACGCGAAGCGCTATCCGGAGGCCTGGACCCGGATGCGCGAGTGGGTCGATGCCGGCAAACTCGTCCCGAAGCAGGATGTCTTTGAAGGTCTGGAGAGAGCGCCGGAGGCGTTCGTCGACCTGCTGGCCGGCGGCAACGTGGGGACGCGGATCGTGCGCGTCGCGTCGTGATGGGAGGAAGGAGAACCATGGATCGAAGGGCACTCCTGACCGTCGCGCTCGTCGGTGCTCTGGCGCTCGGGTGCGCCGCCGGTCCTCCAGGTGAGAACCGTGTGGACGCCGACCCCTCGCCCGAGGCGCTTCTCGAACTGGCTCGCGCCATTCATGAGCGCGTACTGGTTCTCGACGCCCACGCGGACACCGAGCTTGCGGACGCGCCGTCCCCCTACGTTGGCGACGATGGACTGTCCCAGGTCGATCCGGCGAAGCTCCACGCGGGCGGCGTCGACGCGGTCGTCATGTCCGTCGCGGTCGGTTCGGGACCGCGCACGGCGGACGGCTACGCCGCGGCCCGGTCCAGAGCCGATGAGGAGGTCGCGGCCGTTCTCGAGCTCGCGGCCGACCCGGCGAACAACGCGAAAGTTGTCCGGTCGGCCGATGAGATCGTCGCTGCCCATGAGCAGGGCGAGGCGGCGCTCATTCTCGGCTTCCAGAACGCCATGATCCTCGGCACGGAGGTTTCGGCGCTCGACGACTTCTACAACACCGGAGCGCGGGTGTTCGCGCTCACGCACCTGGGCAACAACGACTTCGCCGACTCGTCGCGGCCGGTCTTCGACGCGGCGACGGGGACGCACGAAGGGGCCGAGCACGGCGGACTGTCCGACCTGGGGGTTGCGGCCATCGAGCGGATCAACGCCCTCGGCGGAGTCGTCGACGTGTCCCAGTTGTCGCGGGACGCGGTGCTGCAGGTGCTGGACGTCTCGAACGCTCCCGTGATTGCCAGCCACTCGAACGCCAGGCAGCTCACCGACGTCAGCCGCAACCTGACCGACGAGGAGATCGACGGAATCGGCGCGATCGGCGGCGTCATCCACGTCTGCCCGTTCCGGGGCTACCTCTACGACTCGAGCGATGCCGCGTTGGACGAGGCGATCCGGGAGGCCCGGCGCGAGGCGGGAGTGCTCGAGGACTACCTGTATCCCTTCGAGCTGTACTGGGAGATCGACGACCCGGCCGCCAGGTCCGCCTTCACGCAGTCGATCAGCGATCTCCTCGGCCCCGGCAGCGTCGACTCGATGCTCGACCATCTCGACTACATCGTCGACCGGATCGGCGTGGACCACGTCGGCATCGGGTCCGACTTCAACCACGGCGGCGGCGTCGAGGGCTTCGCCGACGCCAGCGAAGCTCTGGGCGTGACCGTCGGCCTGCTCCAGCGC
>JAPVWO010000329.1 GCA_027493375.1 Candidatus Multivorans thiocomprendens
GCCGGCGCCGAAGAGGGCGCCACCGTGGTCGTCGACGGCCGCGAGGCCGACTTCGACGGCGACGGCTTCTTCCTCGGCGTTTCGCTGCTCGACAACGTGACACCGGACATGACGGTGTACCAGGACGAGATCTTCGGGCCGGTGCTATGCGTCGTCCGCGCGGACAGCTACCAGGAGGCGGTCGAGCTCGTCGAGCAGAACCCCTGGGGCAACGGCACCGCGATCTTCACCCGCGACGGCGGCGCCGCCCGCCAGTTCCAGGAAGACGCCGACGCCGGCATGGTCGGCGTCAACGTGCCGATCCCGGTGCCGGTCGGCTACCACTCCTTCGGCGGCTGGAAGCAGTCCCTCTTCGGCGACACCCACATGTACGGCCCGGAAGGCGTCCACTTCTACACCAAGGCCAAGGTCGTCACTGCGCGCTGGCCCGACCCGGCGGAGAGCCAGGTGGATCTGGGGTTTCCGCGGAACCGGTAGCTAGCGGCTCGCGCGCGCCGCTTCGCGGCTGCGCGCCTGATGCCGGCGGGGACGCCGGCGCACCCAGTGGTTCAGTCGAAGGTCCACTCCCGGGGCTCCGTGCCCTCTTCGGGCTGGGCCTCGCGGACAACGATCGGCGGGGTTTCCCCCTGCTGGTACGTGAAGACGTACTTCAGGGCCTTGCGGTTCTCCTCCGGTACCGGGTCGACGTGGGTGGCGAGTTCCGGGCCGTCGAAGACGTTGATCTTGCAGAACTCCTCGCCCCGACAGAGGAACTTGGCCATCTGGACCCAGTCCTCCATCTTGGTGTCGGGCTCGACCCAGGCGCCCCAGGCAAGGCCCATCAGGCCGACGGGATTGAGTGGGGGCGGTCCGTCTCCCTGCTGCTGGGCCGTGGCGCCGACAGAGAGGAAGAAGGCAAGGCCGACTGCGAAGAGAGCGCGTCGATTCATGGCTGGGTCACCTCGAAGAAACGATCCCATAATGCCATGCGGTCCCGGTGGAGGTGGCTGCCGGACTCAATAGAGGACCCGAACTCGAGGTGCCGGGCCGTGTTCTTGTCATAGCTCGGCCACGCCGGCAGGTCCGGGCTGCCCGGCGGATTCGGGTCGCCGGTGGAGACGAAGGCGACCAAGTAGCCGGACATCGCCTCGGCGAGTTCACGGTCTTCTTCCGCGTACTCGTAGTCCAGCTTGTCCAAGTTGTCGAACGCGTAGGCGATCTCGGCTGCGTGGTAGGCGCCGTAGAACTCCTTCTCCGGGTGCGGCGGGGCGTGCGTGAAGAAGTAGAGCCAGGCCGGTGAAGACACGGTTTCCGAGAGAGTCGCCCAGGTCTTCATGTGCCAGGCGAAGACGCGGTCGGAGAAGGCGTCGATGAAGGCTCTTCTGGCCGCGGCGTCGTCCGGCACCGGATAGGCATCGAAGAACTCGTCCGCCACGTTGGCGAACTGGCTCTTGACCAGGAACTCGACTCCGGACTTGTTCGACGGCAGCATGCCGCCCATCAGGCTCGTCGCCTCGTCGCGGTTCGAGCCGACGAGTACCGGCACGTCCGCCTGTTCGCCGGCCCGGTAGATCTCGGCCACCTGCTTCGGCAGCACCCAGCCGTCGACGTTGGGCCTGGTCGCGAAGGCGCCCTGCTTCGAGGCCTCGGCGAGGATAGCCTCCGCGTCCAGTTCACGCAGGCGGGAGGCCGCGTCGCCGCCCTCGATCCCGAGCCGCCTGGCGAAGGCCTCGCCGGCGCTCTCGGCCGAACCGTCCTCGGAGGAGCGAAGCACCGGCAGGCCGTCGAAGAAGCCGCCGCTCTGGCCGATCGCCCGGTGGAACAGGCCCCGGGCCAGAGGCGAAGCCTGCAGCACGTTGACGCTCCAGGACCCCGCCGATTCGCCGAAGATCGTGACCCGGTCCGGGTCGCCGCCGAAGGTCGCGATGTTGTCCCGCACCCACTCGAGGGCGAGGATCTGGTCCAGGACGCCGTAGTTGCCTGATGTGCCCTGGTCGGACTCGGCCGACAGGGCCGGGTGGGCGAGATAGCCGAAGGCGCCCAGCCGGTAGTTCACCGTCACCACGACGACGCCCTTCCGCGCCAGCGCCGTGCCGTCGTAGAGGGGCAGCGAACCCGATCCGCGGGTGAGCGCGCCGCCGTGGATCCAGACCATCACCGGCAGGCGATCGCCCTCGTCGGCCGCGGTCCAGAGGTTGAGGTACAGGCAGTCTTCGCTCAGTTCCCCGAGGGGCTGGGCATAGAAGCCGCCCTCCCGGTAGGGCGCCTGCATGCAGGACGGCGGTTCGAAGAGAGCGTCGATGGGCAGTCGCCCGGGGATCGCCGGTTGGGGCGGTCTGAAGCGAAGGTCTCCGACCGGCGGTTCGGCGTAGGGAACACCGAGGAACACCCGGACGGAGTCGTCGTCCTCGGAGTCGTAGCCGATGACGTAGCCGCTCGACGTCGCCCTCACCAGTTGCGGCAGGGTCTGGGCGCCGGCGGTGGCGACGGCCAGCAAGAGCGTAAAGGCCAGAACCCAGCCGAGACGACCGCGCACGGAAACACTCATCGGTCCGATTCTCCTCCTTCAGCTACTTTGCGACATCGTAGGACGTCAGCGACTCCTGATCGCGGATGTAGAACGCCCCGTTGGCGACCACTGGGTGGGCCCAACTGGGGCCGCCGCGATCCTCGATCTCGAACCGGCCCCGCTCCTGGTAGCCCTCCGGCGTGGCGACCGCCAGACCGACCTTGTTGCGCTCGCTCAGCAGGAAGAGCTTGCCGTCGGCCATCACCAGGGAACCCTTGCCGACGCTCCGGGCTCGCCAGTGGACCTCTCCCGTCCTGGCGTCAACCGCGGTGAGCGCCGGACCGAAGAAGCTGTAGAGAGTCCCCTCGTGAGCGATGACGCCGCCGTGGTGGTTCTGAAGGCGGGTTCCGAAGTACGCCTCCTCGCTGTGGAAGGACCCGCCCTCATTCTCCGCGGTGATCGCGAGCGCTCCCCCGCCGATGCCGTAGGACGCCGTGTAGAAGACCAGGTTGTCCTCCAGCACCGGAGTCGTGATGTTGATGGCGTTCACCGTCGACGGCCTCTCGTAGCGCCAGAGCAGCTCCCCGTCTTCGGCGCGAACGCCGACGCCGGCCTCCCCCGTGAACCCGAGGAGCACCTCGGTCCCCGCGATCTCACGCAGGATGAGGGACGAGTA
>JAPVWO010000033.1 GCA_027493375.1 Candidatus Multivorans thiocomprendens
CTCAACAAGGACAGCCTGAGCGGCTTCCTCTACACCTTCGCCGACATCAACTTCATGCACGTCGCGATCTTCCTGTTCCTGATCTGCGCGGCCGTGCTGGTCGCGGTCAGCCTCTGGTTCCCGCCGCCCTCCGAACAGAAGGTGGCCGGCCTGACCTGGAGCCGGGCGGGCAACGCCGAGCTTCTTGCCGAGTCCGACCCGGCGAAGCGCCGGCTGGACCGGACGCTGTCCGTAGTGCTGGTCCTGATCGTCGCCGCGGTGATGGTCTACTTCTCGGCGTAGGCTGGCCGCGACCCCAGTAGAACCTCCATCATGCGATGCGCCGTTTCGGCCCCGCTGTTCTGGTTCTGGCCCGTCACCAGGCGTCCGTCGACGACGACGCGGCTCGCGAGCATGTCGCGAAACCTGGTCTCGCTCTCGAACAGCGCTCCGGCGGCGCGCAGGTCACGCTCCGGGTGCATCGGCGTGAAGGTGATGCCGAGTTCCTCGATCTGCTTGTCCGAAACGGCCGAGACGCGGCGGCCGCGCACCAGCGGTTCTCCGCCCGGAGTCACCGCCTGAAGCAGTCCCAACGGACCGTGGCACACGCCGCCGACCACCGATTCGCGGGCGTACGCCTCGCTGACCTTCCTGCCCAGTTCTTCCGACTGGCCGAGGTCGTACGCGGCGCCCCAGCCGCCTGCGAGAAACACGATGTCGTAGGCGCTTCCGTCCACGTCGGCGATCGCCAACGAGTTCTCGACCCTGGAATGAAACTCCGCATCCCGGAGATAGCGCTTGTCCTCCGGCGTGGCCACCGGCCACCGCACGGACTGGCGCTCGACCGGGATGGCGCCGCCCCGGATGCTCGCCACGTCGACCGTCATTCCGGCGTCCGTGAAGGCGTAGTAGGGCACCGTCATCTCCGACGCCCACACGCCGGTCGCCTTGCCCGAGTCGCCCAGCGTGTCGTGGCTGGTGGTCACGATGAGGGCGCGGTGGCCGGCGAGATCGATCGCGGGAATCTCGTAGTGGGCGTGAAGGCCCAGGCCGACGAGCACTCTCGGCAATCCCAGCCAGACGGCGGCCGCCAGAATGACGACGGCCAGTCCTGCTCCGGTCCATACTCTGGTCTTCATGAAGCTCTCCTTTGCACGGTCGTAGAAGTAGTTGATCGCCAACTGTCGAGTCGGCGAGTAGAAGGCCGGCGCCTCGAGCACTCCCACGCGCTCGGCGTAGGCCTCGTAGTCCGCCAGCATCTCGGAGAACCGCTCGGGTTGTTCCGCGGCCAGGTCGCGGGTCTCGCCCGGGTCCTCCGCCAGATCGAAGAGGCGCCAGCGGCCGTCGCCCACGGGAGCACCGACCCGGACGAGCTTGTGGTCGCCCTTGAAGACGCCCCTGTGGCCTGCAGTCTCGAATCCGACCGCCTCATGCGGCGGATGGACCAGGGCCGAAGGATCGCGCAGCGCCGGGGCCAGGCTGCGGCCGTCGATGGGATGCTTGCCGGACGGAGTGGCGTCGCCCGCGCCGGTGAGCTCGAGAATCGTGGGAACCAGGTCCGTCACGAACGTGAAGGCCGGAGCGATCCCTCGCGCCTCCACCCCCGGCCCGGCGATGATCAGGGGAACGCGAATTCCCCCCTCGCCGCCGTGGAACTTGTAGTACGCGAGCGGAGCGGCCGCCGCCCGCGCGAAGTGCGGGCCGATGATGCCGTAGCTCCCCTTCTCGCCGAGCGTCTCGAGGTCGCGGCGGTAGCCGACGCGCTTCGCCCACCGGTCGAACTGACCGCTCTGCGCCGGGTCGCCCGCCTCCGGACCGTTGTCGGACAGCACGACGAAGACGGTGTTCTCCAGGAGCCCCTCGTTCCCGAGATACTCGACCAGCCGCCCGAAGTGGTGGTCCATCGCGTCGAGCATCGCCGCGTTGACCGCCATGTTCTTGGCGGCGAACGCTCTCTCGTCGGGCGAGAGAGCCTCCCAGTCCGCCTGCTCGGGCGTGGTCGACGGTACGGCGCCGGGCGGAAAGACGCCCGCTTCGACGGCACGGCGATGACGCTCCCTGCGCAGCGCGTCCCATCCTTCGTCGTACACGCCCTCGTAGCCTTCGATGAACTCGCGCGGCGCCTGAACCGGCAGATGGACCGCCTGAAAGGCGAGGTAGGCGAAGAAGGGCTGTCGCTCCCCGTCGGTGACCCGATCCGTGTCGATGAACTCGAGGAGCCTGTCCACGAGGTGCTCCGACGAGTAGAAGTTGGCCGGCAGGTCGGTCGGCTCGCCGTCGGCGAACCAGGGGGGCTCGCCGTAGATGGGCAGGTAGGGCTTCTTCTCGAAGTTGTCGGCGCCGGTGGCGTCAAGCGCGAACGTCCGATCGAACCCGCGCGCGCTGGGCAGCGAGGTCGGAGCGTGACCGAGGTTCCACTTGCCGCTCAGGTAGGTGCGGTAGCCGGCGGCGCGCAGGCGGCTGGCGATCGTGACCACGTCCGTGCTCAACTCGCCCCGGTAGCCGGGTCGGCCGCGATGACGAAGCGGCGTGGCCACATGCAGGCTGGCGACGTCGGTGAGGTGCGAGTCGACGCCGGTGAGCAGCATGGCCCGCGACGGCGAACACATCGGCGAGGCGTGGAAGTTCGTGAAGAGGACGCCGCGCGAGGCGATCGCGTCGATGTGGGGAGTGCGAATCTCGCTGCCGTACGCGCCCAGGTCCGTGAAGCCGACGTCGTCCGCGACCACGACGACGACGTTCGGCCGGGGTGTGGCCGGGGCCTCGGCTTCCGTTGCCGTCGACGCCGACGCCTGAAGGGCCGCGGCTGCCAGGAGCGTCGCCGCCAAGACTCGCCAGCCTACACGGCGCCTCCTTCGTCGGCTGAAGATGAACGCGGGTCTCATCGCTCTGAACCTCGTCTGCTAATGTCTATCATTAGTCCTGATGGAAGTCATTAGCACGCGAGAGAAGCTCCTGCGCGCCGCAGAGAAGCTGTTCGCCGAGCAGGGCGTCGGCCCGACCTCCACCCGCGCCATCCTGCGCGACGCGGGCCAACGCAACGAATCGGCCCTCCAGTACCACTTCGGCGGCCGCGAGGGGCTCATCGACGCCATGTACGTCAAGCGCGGCGCGCAGATCGGGGAAGAGCGGGAGCGCATGCTGCGCGAGCTGGATGAAGCCGGCGGGGTCCAGGACGTGCGCCGCCTGTGCGAGGTGGCGGTCATGCCTCCGGTGCGGATCGCCCGACGCGATCCGGAGTTCGCGCTCTTCCTGAAGGTGGTCGGGCAGCTCGTCTTCCTGCCCGGCGAGGAGCTCCGCGAGGGCGCGACCCGCTACACGGGCGCGGGAGTGGGGGAGGTGGCGAAGCGCATCCGCGCGCAGCTTCGAATCCCCAGGGCGCTGGCGGACCGGCGATTCGACCTGATGCACAGGATGGCGGCGCTGGCGCTCGCGCAACGGGCGCTTTCCGGCGGCAGCTTCGACGGGCCGGATGCCGAGCTGTTCTTCGAAACGCTGCTGGACGCGATGGCGGCCGTTCTCGAGGGACCGGTTTCTCCCGCGACCGAAGGTGAGCTCTCGAAGCAGTCAGGGTCCCCCATGCACCTGAAGCCCGGGTACGACCTGGGCAACTTGTCCGCCATCGAGCGGGATCTCGACGCGGAGGCGTTTCTTGACGTGACCCGCCGGCTCTCGCCCGAGAAGGATGAGCCGAAGTGATCGTCCCCGACGCGAACCTTAAGACCGTAGCGGATCGCCCAGTTGCTGCGACTGCTCCCACTCGGCGCTGATCGCCTCTTCGTCGAACCGGAAGTAGGACCGCGGGGGCAGTTGGCCCCAGGTGTTCGAGGCGAAGGCGTCGTCCGGGAAGTGGCGGACCTGGTGGTTCGGCCCGAGGACTTCCATGTCGGCGAAGAACTCGATGAAGGTGTCCTCCTCGGGCATCCGCCAGTAGGCGAACAGGTTCCGGGCCATCCCGTGGCGGCCCGGTCCCCACACGATCGGGCGCCGGTGGGCTGCCAGGTGATCGAGGCCGACCCGCATCTCGCCCCAGTCGGTCGGCTCGAACGCGACGTGGTGGATGTGGGCGTAGCCCTTGTCGAGGAAGGCGAGCACGTGGTGGTCGCGATCGGCGTGGAGCCAGCAGGCGTCGTCGCCGATCCAGTCGGTGATCTTGAGCCCTAGCGCCTCGACGTACCAGTCGACGGCGCGCGGGGTGTCGGCGGTGAGGTAGTTCACGTGCTGGAGCCGGCGCGGATGGAACCCCGGCAGAGTGTCCGAGTGCTTGCGGACGTCGGGCCGCGCGTCGTCCGGCGCGACGTGCTCGACGACGGCCACGCCGTTGCCGTCCGGGTCGGCGGTGCGGAGCCCGAACCGGCCGGCCGGCAGCTCGAACGGCACGGCGAGCGTTCCGGCGCCCGAGAGCCGGTCGCCGGCCTCGGCCAGGGTCACGCCGGCTTCGAGTTCGTAGGCGATGTAGTCGACGCAGCCTCGCTCGCCGGCGGTCAGGCGGACGCAGAAGTCCTCGTAGGCGCAGCGGAGCAGGGCGCCGTTTTCCGCGCTCGGGGTCAGGCCGAGCAGGCGCCGCCAGCGCGCCGAGGCCTCGGCGAGATCGGTGACGGTGAGGCCGACGTGGTGGATGCCGCGAATCACGAGCCACCTCCTGTCCCGGTGGCCGCGAACGCCGTAGTGCGCTCGCAGACCGTCTTCACGTCGCAGTAGAAGTCGAACGAGTGGCGGCCGCCCTCGCGGCCGATGCCGGAGTGCTTCGTGCCGCCGAATGGCGTCTCCAGGCGGCCAACGCGATCGCCTCGTCGTCGTCCTCGAACGCCTGCAGGGTCAGCACCGGCCCGAACACCTCCTCGCGCAGGATGTCGGCGCCCGGAGGCACGTCGGCGAACAGCGTCGGCGGGTAGTAGAGCCCGCCGCTCCCCTCGCCGCCGAAACGGAGCGCCGCGCCCTGGGCCAGCGTCTTCTCGACGTGCGCCTCGACGCGCGCGAGCGCCCGCGGGTGGATCAACGGGCCGTAGGTCGTCGCGGCGTCCCCCGGGTCGCCGACCCGGATCGCCTCGACTTCCGCCAGGAACCGCTCCATGAAGGCGTCGAGGCAGCTCCGCTCCACCAGCAACCGGGTGCCGGCCAGGCAGACCTGGCCCGAGTTGTCGTACTGGTAGGCCGCGGTGCGCGCGGCGGCCTCCAGGTCGGCGTCGGCGAAGACGAGGAACGGCGACTTGCCGCCGAGTTCGAAAGAAACGGGCGTCAGTTCCGCCGCGGCCGCGGCGCCGACCGTGCGGGCGGTCGCCGGCGAGCCGGTGAAGGCGATCCGGTCGACGCCGGCGTGGCCGGTCAGCAGCGCGCCCGTCTCCGGCCCGCCGTGGACGATGTTCAGCACTCCCGGCGGCAGTCCCGCCTCCTCGGCCAAGTCGCCGAGCAGCGAGCAGGTCAGCGGCGCCCACTCCGGCGGCTTGAGAACGACCGTGTTGCCCGCGGCGAGGGCCGGGCCGACCCGCCAGGTCGCCAGCATGAAGGGCGCGTTCCACGGCGTCGACACCGCGACGACCCCGGCCGGGTCGTGCCTGACCGTTGTCCGCTCGCCGCCATGCAGGGTGCGCGGCGCCTCGGCCAGACGCGACACCGCGTACTCGCAGGTCCCGGTCCAGCTCGACGATCGGGTTGCGGAGCGTGCCGATCTCGTCGCACTGCACCTCGACCACGTCGCCGGTTCGACCGGCCGCGAGTTCGCCGGCGTACCGGTCATGATGACGTCGCCGGGTTCGAGCGTGATCAGCCGGCTCAGGTCGGCGACCTGGTACGCGAACGAGAACAGAAGGTCCTCGCCCGTGTTGCCCTCCTGCACCACCTCGCCGTTGACCAGGGTGCGTAGCGTCAGGTCGTTCGGGTCGACGTCGCCGGCATCGACCAGGGCCGGGCCCATCGGCCCGAAGCCGTCCTGGCCCTTGACCCGCAGCATCGAGCCGCGGTCGGCGTGCCGGAAGTCGTGGATGCCGAAGTCGTTGACCAGCGTGTAGCCGCGGACGTAGTCGAGCGCCTCCTCGATCGCCACGCCGGTCGCCCGCCGGCCGATGACGACCGCGAACTCCCCTTCGTAGTTCAGGAAGCGGCAGCCGCGCGGCCGCGCCACCGGCGCCTCGTGGGCGCTCAGTGAGGAAGTGGGCTTCATGAAGTAGGACGGCACCTCCGGGATGCGCTCCATCTGGTACTCGACGCAGCGCGAGCGGTAGCTCAGGTGGACGCCGATGATCTTCGACGGCGGATCGATCGGAGGCAGCCAGGCGCCGTCGTCGGCGCGGCGCTCATGTCTCATCGCAGTTCGTCCTCAGGCCGTTGATGGATGGGATGAGCAGAAGTCGACGAGGGCGCGGAACAGCCGGCCGCCGTCCTCCGGCGCGGTGACCTCGGGGTGCCACTGCACGCCGAGGCAGAACGGAAGCCGGGGATCCTCCAGCGCCTCGATCACGCCGTCCGGCGCGGTGGCCGCCACGCGGAGCCCCTCGCCCAGCCGGCCGGCGCCCTGGTGATGGTGCGAAGCGATCTCGACGTCGCCGTCTTCCCTGCCCGCCTCCATCGCCGCCGCCAGGTGCGTCCCCGGCTCGATCGTCACCATGTGCCGCGTGAACTCGCCCAGGACGTCGCGGTGAGGCTTCATGTCGAGCCGGTCGCCGAGGTGCTGTTCCAGGTCGCCGCCGTAGAGGATGTTCAGGAGCTGGAAACCGCGGCAGATCCCCAGGATCGGCATCCGGCGTTCGAGCGCGGCGCGGCCGATCGACAGCTCGACCCGGTCGCGCGTCTCGTCGTGCTCGTCGTTCTCCGGGTGCGGTTCCGCGCCGTAGATCCCCGCGTCGAAGTCCTTGCCGCCCATGAAGACGATCCCGTCGAGGTCGTCGAGCGCGGCCCCGGGTTCCTCGTCGTACGGCTCGACGCTCGGGATGATGACCGGGGCGCCGCCGGCGGCGGCAATCGCCGAGACGTAGTCGTGCGGGACCATCGAGACGACCTCGTCCCACGGGCCGATGATCGCGTCCCGGACATCGCCGACGATGCCGATCCGCGGCCGCCGCCCACGCCCCGAGTTATCCGCCGCGCCTCCACTCATCGGTAGCGAACTCCCATGTGCTTGATGCCGTTGAAGAAGTTGGAGCGCAGCCGCTCGGGGTCCGAGACCAGTTCGAGGCGGCCGAGATGGGGCCGCAGCTCCTCCAGCGCGATCTTGATCTCAAGCCGCGCCAGGTACGCGCCCAGGCAGAAGTGCGGCCCGATGCCGAACGTCAGGTGCCGGTTCGGCTTGCGGCCGACATCGAATCGGTTGGGTTCCTCGAACACGTCCTCGTCCCGGTTGGCGCTCGTGTACCACATCGCGACCTTGTCGCCGGCGCGGATGACCTCGCCGCGCATCTCGACGTCCTCGGTCGCCGTGCGGCGGAAGTGGTGGACCGCCGTCACCATCCGCAGCACCTCGTCGGCGGCGGTCACGGCCATGTCCTCGTCGCCGGCGACGACGCGCTCCGCCTGGTCGGGGTGGCGCAGCAGCTCGTACATGCCGCCCGACAGCGAGTGGCGCGTCGTCTCGTTGCCCGCCGCCGCCAGCAGCAGGAAGTAGAGGTCGAACTCGCGCGGCGTGAGCGGCTCGCCGTCGACTTCGGCGAACACCAGGTCGGTCACGATGTCGTCGCGGGGTTCGGCGCGGCGCTGCGCCGCCAGCTTGCGGCCGTACTCGAACATCTCGAGACTCGCCGGACTCGAGAACGGCAGGTGCTTGAAGCGCTCCCGCTCCCTGAACCTCCTGGTGAAGGGCCGGAACTACGGCTGGCCGGTGGTCACCTTCGGCGTCAACTACGACGGCTCGGTGATCAGCGACCGGACGGGTCCTGCGAGTTCATCGCCGCGCTCATGTCGCCGATCGAGAAGTAGAGGAAGCCGTCGCGGTCGAACAGCAGGCGGCCGCCCCAGTGCTTGCTGTCGGGCAGGTGGTAGTCGGGATCGAGGCGGAACAGGTACTCCGTGTCCAGCCAGCGGTTGCCGTCGACGCGGCCGCGGATGATCCGCGTCAGCCCGCGGGCGTAGCGGTCGTTCGGATCCTCCGAGTGGCTGATCGCCGCGTAGACCCATCCGTTCTCCGCGTAGTCCGGATCGAGCGCGATATCCATCAGCCCGCCCGTCGAGGTCGCGACGTCGACCGGCGGCAGCCCCGTGATCCGCTCCGGGTCCACCTTGCCGTCCCGGTACCGGAGCGGGTAGCCCGCGTCCTCCGAGATCAGCGCTTCCGACGGGCCCGTGAACTCGATGCCCCAGGGGTTCTCCAGTTCGTCGGTGGCCAGGTATTCGACCCGCAGGGTGTAGTGCTCCGTCTCGACCGCCGGCGGCAATGGCTTGGCGAGCCAGACCTCCTCCGTCTGCAGGCTGTAGATCAGCTCGACGAGCGCCGTCATCTCCTCGTCCGAGAGTTCGCCGAGATAGCCCGGCATGTCGGTGCCCGGGATGCCGTGCCGGATGTTGCTCTCGACCGAGAAGCCGTCCCGGCCGAACCGCCAGTCCGACTTGATCAGCGGCTCCGCGAGCCCGCCTTCGAGCGCCTGCCCGTGGCAGCCGCCGCAGTGGAGGCGGTAGAGGGCGCGCGCGTCCGGCTCCGCCGCCGCGACGGGAGCGGCCGCGAGCAGGAGCGAGACAAGAAGAAGGCCGAGGCCGGCTGGAAGTCGAGCAGCCCGCGGCATCCGGTTCGGGTTCTGCGCCATCGTCACAACAGGAGCGTGGCCTTGAACTGTACGACACCCGCCCTCGCCGGTGCGCCAGTAGCGCGATAACCTGCCGATCAGTCGCCTCGCTCCCCGGCGCCTCGCCGGAACTGCCCGTCCGACCTGCACGCCATGCCGGAGGTAAACCCAGCCATCCTGTCCTGGGCCCGGAACTCCGCCGGGTTGTCCAGGGAGGAAGCCGTCGCCAAGCTCCCGCTCAAGGGCGCTTTCGGCAAGAGTGCCGTCGAGCGGCTGGAAGACCTCGAGTCCGGCGTGGTAGCCCCCACACGGCCCATGCTGGTCAAGATGGCCAGGCAGTACCGGCGGCCGCTGGTCGCCTTCTACCTGGCCAGTCCACCGAAGGCCGGCAAACGCGGAACGGACTTCCGCAGGCTTGGAGGTTCCGCGCCCCGAAACGGCGAGGCTGCGGTTCAGGCTCTGGTCCGCCAGGTCGTGGCCAGCCAGAGCATCCTCCGCGACGTACTCGTCGAGGAAGAAGCAGAGGAGGTCCCCTTCGTGGGAACGCTCACACTGGCGGACGGCAGAGAGGCCGCCTTCGACCAAGTAGACCGGCTGGTCGGCAACGCCCACCCACGCAATGCTCGAACCCCGGCAGTGGCCTTTGACCGACTACGCACGACGTTGCGCGACCAGGGCGTCTTCGTCGTGCTCAAGGGTGACCTCGGCAGCCATCACACGGCCCTCGATCCAGAACAGTTCCGCGGATTCGCGCTGGCCGATCGATTGGCGCCGTTCATCGTCATCAACCCCAACGACGCGAGGCCCGCATGGTCTTTCACGCTCGTTCACGAGTTGGTCCATCTGCTCCTGGGCAGCACCGGGATCAGCGGCAGCGGGACGAACCACGAGGTCGAGCGCTTCTGCAACGGGGTGGCAGCCCAGTATCTACTGCCGGACGAAGCCCTTGCGGACCTGGAACCAGGGGACTCCCGTTCCGGTCAGTTCATCGCGGCCATAGACGCTCTTGCCGCGACGTACAACGTGAGCAGGCCGGTCGTCGCCCTTGGCCTCCTCAGGGTCGGCCGGATCGATCAGAACGAACTGCAGCGGCTCCTCCGCCGGTTCCGAGCGCAGTGGCAAGAGACAAGGGAAGGGCGTAGAGCCGAGGCTCGCGAAACAGACAGCGGTTTCTCTCCCTGGGTCGTCAAGCGGCACCGGGCGGGGAAGGAACTCCTGGCAGTCGTCAAGCGCGCACTCCTCGCCGGCGACCTCTCCACGACCCGAGCCGCCATCGTGCTTGGCGTCAAGCCTACGCAGTTGGGCACGATGCTCAGCGCCTAGCGCAGACCGTGTAGCGTGCGCTACCTGCTGGACGCCAACGTCCTGATCGACGCCGACCGCGATTACTACCCTCTCGGGCGCGTGCCCGAGTTCTGGGACTGGCTGCTGGACGTCGCCGCACAGGGACGGGTCAAGGTGCCGGTGGAGACCTTCTCGGAGGTGACCGACGGCAGGGGAAAGCTCGCCGAGTGGGTCAGGGAACACAAGGCGGTGCTCCTCGAGCCGACCGAGATCGAGGTGGAACCGGTGCGCCGGGCGGTGGAAGACGGATACGCGCCGGACCTCTCGGACGACGAACTGGAGAGCCTCAAGGCTGACCCGTTCCTCATCGCCTACGGGCTTGCCCTGGCGGGCGAGGTGACGGTCGTGACAACAGAGCGCAGCAAGCCCACCAAGCATAAGGGCAAACCGGCACATTCCAGACGTCTGCGACGACCTCAATGTGCCATGCATCGACACCTTCCAGTTGCTACGTCGCCTGGACTTCCGCACCGACTGGAGGCGTGCGAGACCCAACATGTGACAACGGCGCGCCTGATCGGACGCGGCTCGGATCAACCGTCCCGCGCAAGCCGCCCGGCGGGCGTCAGACGATAGCGCTGGTTCCTCGCGCGCGACGCTTCGGGCTGGTCCTCTCGATCAGGCCGGCCTCAAGAGCGGGCCTCAGGCAAGCCTCGCGAAGCCGTTTCCGATCACCTAGGCCAAGCGCCTCAAGCAGCTCGATGCTGGACATCTCTCTGTGCAGGACGTCCAGAAGCCGCCTTTCCTGGGGGGTTACTTGAGGGCATTCCTGGGGGGTCCCCTCCCGCAGCGCGTCGAGTACCGCTAGGAGCATGAAGCGGATGAACGCGCCGCTCCCGCCCGCCGCGAAGTTCGGCTCGATGGCCCCGCAACAGGCGCTCTGGCGAGCGCGCACGGCGCTCTCGACCGAGACATCGAGGAACAGCGGCTTCCAGCGGGCCAGGCGGCCGTTGCCGTCCTTCGTGAACCGTGCGGACCCGGGCCTCCCGGCGCAGCCAGCGAGGCCGCGCCGGCACGTTGACTTACTGGCGGAGCCCCGATCGGAATCGAAGACCGAATCGAGCGGCCAAGCCGGCCAGAAACGGGCTGGGAGCCCGAGAGGAACGCAAGATGAAGATCGGAATCTGGAAGCGTACGGTGCTGGCCGTCGCATTGCCGATCCTGGTGGCACCGTTCGCGACCGCGCAGGAGAGCAGGAGCGCGGAGCTTGAGGTCGGCACGGCCTCCACCGGCGTCATAGTCGCCGTAACGATCGACGAGAGCATCACCACGAGCACGAAGGCGAAGAAGGCGGAGCGCGCCGGCTATCGAGTAGTCCGACCTGGCGAGATTGTATGGGGCCGCGTGATCGGCGACACGCCGCTGGGCGACCAAGGCGTGATCGAAGCTGGGGCGCGGGTCGCCTTCACTGTCGGAAAAGCGAAGAAGAACAGGCGTATGGGCCGCAAGGGGATACTCGTCCTTGAAGCCCGCCTGATCCAGTCCGAGAGGCTCGGCGTAACCCCGTTCAGGGGAGGGCCGATTCAGAAGGCGCGGGGCACAAGGCAACCGCCGCAGCTCTGACCTACACCTTGGGACCCCTGGGCCTGCTGAAGCGCGGCAAACCGGCCGAGTTGCCGGCGGGAGCCATCTACCAGGTGACCACCGTATCCGGCAACGTTGAGACATTCACGAGCGTGAGAAACTCAAGAAGGCAGCAGTGATGCGCGAGGCTCGTCTCCGGGTACTGGTCTGGCGGGGTCGGCCGGTAACGCTGCGGGTCGCGTCGCTGGGCCATTCAGGCCGAGTGTCATGAGGTTCGACCGGCGGGCTTCCACTCGGATCGCCGGAGCACTCGATGTGGTCGAGCGCAAGACGTGGACGAGGGTGATGAAGGCGAGCTTGCTCGCGGCAGCACTGAGGGCCAGTGCTGCCGGCTTGAGCGACGCCCAAGGCCCAGCCGCCTGGCTCTCCTGCCAGCGGAACAACCTGTGCACGATCAACGACCGGGGGTTGTACCCGGCCGGCGTCACGAGACGGATCCCGCAGAAGGCCGCCTCGGCCTGCTCCGCCGCAGGATTCAGCTACTACTTGCCGGTTTCGGAGATCGAGCTCCAGATCGGCTGCTTCGTTCCCGCGAAGCAATCGTACGTCCGGGCGTACTTCCCCGAGGACCTCGGCGGAACCGGTGGGGTGCAGGTCTGGTACGGAATCGGCGTACTTCAAGGCGAGGAATGGAATCGCGACGAGGGGGCGGTGTCGTTGGAGGAGTCTGGCGGAATCGAGAACCTGGCCATAGCCCGCCTAATCGAGAGCGCCCGGGACACAGGCACCCTGCACCTCACCGTACCGGCAGAAGACGGATTCACTCGGCATGAAGCGGAAATCAACTTGGCCGGATCACTTCCCGCCCTCTCCGCCGTCCGCGAGAAGTGTGCCACCGCGTTCGCAGCCTCGCCTTGAGGCGTTTCGCCGCCGCGATCTCCACCTCGTGCGGGTTCGGCTTTGCGCGGTCCGCTGAGTCGATGCTTCAACGCCCGGCTCCTGCACCACCTCCGCCCGCTACTCCCGGCGCACGATCGAACGCCGCATAGGGCTTCCAGGCGTCCGCCTCTCGCCAGCGCCGACCTGCCCGAAACCGCACTACCGACTATCGGAAGTGCTTCGCCACGACATCACCAAAGAACTGCCTCGTCAGGTCCTCTACGCGGCTCTTGCGGGGTTGCGCACCCCGCGACTTCACGACGAACCGTTCTTTCGACATCTCATAGCCAAATCTCAGCGAGATTGGGGACGTTCGGAGCGTCGATCTGCTCTATACACCCTCTCGCCGGCGATGAACGTCATTCCCACCTCGGTCCGATGCACCTCGGTCGGCTCGACGTCGAACGGGTTCTGCGAGGTGACGACGAGGTCGGCCTCCTTGCCGACTTCGATCGTGCCGACCTTGTCGCCCTGGCCCATCAGGCGCGCGCCGTTCCAGGTCATGATGCGAAGAGCGTCCTCGAGCCTCACCTGTCCCTGGAGGCCGAGCGTCTCCTCGCTGCCGCCGGGAACCTGCCGGGTCACCATCGTCTCGACAGCGAGCCACGGGTCGACCAGGGGCACCACCGGCCAGTCCGAGCCGGCCGCCACGAGGGCGCCCGTCTCGAGGGCGTCCCTGATCGGAACCCAGCGCTTCATCCGCTCGTCACCGACCGCCTTGCGGATGTCGATCGCCGCCATCGGCGTGGGGAACCAGATGTAGGGCGAGAACTCCCAGGCCATCCCCAGCTCGCGCGGCCGGGGAATGTCGGCCGGGTCGACGAACGTGCTGTGGCCGACGTCGTGCATCGGGCCGCCGAAGCCGTTCCGTCCCCGGGCCGCCGCGACCGCGTCGATCGCGGCCCGCACCGCGCCGTCGCCGGCGGCGTGCATCTTCACGTGCAGTCCCTGGCGGTCGAACGCCGTCACCGCGTCGTTCAGCGCCTCCTGCGGCACGAGGAGCAGCCCGAGCGTCGGCCGCGGATCGTCCTCGCCGGTGGAGTCCTCGTAGGGCGCGAGCATCGCCGCGGTGTGGCTCTCCGTCGGCACGCCGTCGAGCATGATCTTCACGCAGTCGACCTTCAGCCGCTCGCTCTCGTAGGTCGCCCGGATCGCGAGCTGGTACTCGGCCGCGTGGGCGAGCGCCGGGTTGTGGGCCCAGGCGACGCAGGCCCGCACCCGCTGCTTCAACGTGCCCTCGCGCGCCAGTCGCGCCAGCGCACCGAGCTGCCACGAGTTCGCGTAGGCGCCGGTGAACGAGGTGATGCCGTGCGCCAGCATCTCGTCGGTGGCGATCTTCATGCCCTGCATCTTCTGCGCGTCCGAGGCCGGAGGAATCACCGACGCCACCATGGCGTTGGCCGTCTCGCGCAGCAGGCCGGTCGGGTTGCCGTCCTGGTCGCGCCGGAAGGGGGATCCGGAGGGGGGAAGGGTTCGGAGTTGTAGGCGGGGCAAGGGTTTCCGGGCGGAAGCGTGCGCGAATGTCCAGGTCGGTCAGTTGATGCGATCGATCCCCCTGGGCAGGGGTTGTCGTCACGTACTCGACACTTCTTTTCCGGTAGGCTTGGAACCCAT
>JAPVWO010000330.1 GCA_027493375.1 Candidatus Multivorans thiocomprendens
CGGCCGACGCCGAGGCTGCAGTCGCCGGTGAAGTCGTCGCGCAGGCGGGCGTTCAGCGCGTTCAGGGCCGGATGCTGCACGATCTGCCAGCCCCCGTTCGATCCGCCGCCGTTCGCCGGCTCCGGGATCCCGTAGGTGGCGTCGAGCAGGCGGTGGTCGTCCTCCAGCCGGTGCTCGCGGAAGCGTCCCTTGAGTCCGGCGTTGAAGAAGTTGGCCGAGTTCGTCGACAGTTCGGAACCGAACAGGTCGAGGGTCAGCGAATAGTGAAGGTTCACCTTCTTCTGGATCGTCGGCAGGTCGATCACGCCGAGCGCCCGAACCGCCTCGATGTCGGTTGGATCGTCGAGCCCGGCCCCCCGCATCGCCTCGCACGTGCGCTGGACGATGCGGGTGACGCCGGTCTCGCCGACGAACATGTGGAAGGCCTCTTCCGTCAGCATGAAGCGGCAGGTGCGGGACAGCGGGTCGAAGCCGGACTGGGCCAGCGACTCGAGCTGCATCCTGCCGTCGCGGTCGGTGAAGAAGGTGAACAGGAAGAAGGACAGCCAGTCCGGCGTCTCCTCGTTGAACGCGCCGAGCATGCGCGGGGCGTCGTCGGAGCCGGAGCGGCGTCGCAGCAGTTCGCCGGCCTCCTCCCGGCCGTCGCGGCCGAAGTACTTCTGCAGCAGGTAGACCATTGCCCAGAGGTGGCGCCCCTCCTCGACGTTGACCTGGAACAGGTTCCGCATGTCGTAGAGCGAGGGAGCGGTCTTGCCGAGGAAGCGCTGCTGCTCGACGGAAGCCGGCTCCGTGTCGCCCTGGATGACGATCAGGCGCCGGAGCATCGCCCGGTACTCGCCCGGAACCTCCTGCCAGGCGGGCTCGCCGACGTGGCGGCCGAAGGGGATCTTCCGGTCCGGGTCCTGCGGTGCGAGCAGGATGCCCCAGCGGTAGTCGGGCATCTTCACGTAGTCGAACACCGCCCACTTGTCCGCGCCCTTCGATTCGACCCGTACCGCAGTGCGGAGATAGACGTCCGATGTCTGAAAGCCGTCGGGCCCCATGTCCATCCACCAGTCGATGTAGCCGGGGTGCCAGCGTTCCAGGCCGCGGCGGACGCGGGCGTCCGACGCCAGCGCGACGTTGTTGGGGATCAGGACGTCGTAGTCGACGGTGCTGTCAAGCGTCGTCATTGGTCGTGTTACTCCGTCAGATGCGTTCGCTGTCGAAACGTGGCCGGCGGCCGGTGCCGTAGAGGCGGAGCGCCCCCTCCTCGCCGACCGCGTTGGGACGCTGGAAGATCCAGTTCTGCCAGGCGCTGAGGCGTCCGAAAATCTTGCTCTCGAGCGTCTCCGGCCCGGGGAAGCGGAGGTTGGCCTCCAGCGCGGTCAGCGCGTCGGGCGAGAAGCTGGCCCGCTCCTCGAGCGCGATGCGCACCTCGTCCTCCCAGTCCAGGTCGTCGAGTATCTCGGTGACCAGGCCGGCCGCCTCGGCCTCCTCGGCTTCGAGAGGGGCGCCGACGAGCGCACGGAGCGGTTCCGTCGCATCCTCCTCGCCGAGGAACCGGGTCTCGATGCGGGAGAGCCCGTTCGGCGTGGGAAACGCTCCGAAGTTCAGTTCGCCTAGCTGGATGGAGGGCGGCGGTGCGCCGTCGTCGCTCTCACCCTCGAACATGTAGGAGCGGTCCGAGGCCAGCGGGAGTTCGAGCAGCAGGCCGGCGAAGCAGCTCCCCGGCGCGATCAGCGTGAACACGCTGCGCGCGGTCAGGTCGAGGCGCTTGAGAACCCGCTTCCAGTACAGCAGCACCTCGCGCACGAACCAGTGCGCGTGCTCCCGGTGGAGGAACGCGTCGAAGGCGGCAACCGCGCCCAGGTCGCCCTCGGACTCGATGACGAGCTGCCCGATCCGGGTCTCGTTCAGGCGCAGGTGGAGCAGGGCGTCGTCGAGTTCCCGCGCCAGGAGGAGAGGCCAGAAGGCCGCGCTCCCGGCGAGTGCTTCCGGCGCGTCGCCCGGCGGCGGTTCGGACGGACCGAGCACGGTCAGACGGGCGGCGCCCAGCTCGCGGTCGAACTCGATGCGTAGCGTTGTGTAGAGGATCGAGCCTCCCTCCAGCCTCGGTTCGAGCTGGGGCCAGGCCGCGCCGCCGTCTCCCGCGGGACGGTCGCTCGAGGCGGCGAGTTCCAGCGCCCGCGCCTTCGCGCCGTCGTCGAAGGACGATCGCGGCAGCAGTTCGTCGACCAGGTTCCAGTCGACCGCCCGCCGGCCCTTGACTCCCTCCTCCAGGGTGCAGAAGAGGTCGGCCCGGTCGCGGCGAACGCGGCGCTTGTCGAGCAGCCGGGTCAGTCCGCCGGTGCCTGGCAGGACGCCGAGCAGCGGCACCTCGGGGAGCGAGACGGCCGAAGTCCCGTCGTCGGCGAGGAGGATGCGGTCGCAGGCGAGCGCCAGCTCGTAGCCGCCGCCCGCCGCCGTGCCGCGGACTGCGCAGAGGTAGCGCTGGCCGGAGTGCCGGCAGGCGTCCTCGATCGCCAGCCGGGTCTCGTTCGTGAACTTGCAGAAGTTCACCTTCAACTGGTGCGACGAAGCACCGAGCATGCCGATGTTGGCGCCGGCGCAGAAGATCCGCTCGCGGTCGGAGCGGAGCACGACGGCGTGAACCTCCGGATGCCCGAACCGCAGTCGTTGTGTGGCGTCGTAGAGCTCGAAGTCGACGCCGAGGTCGTAGGAGTTCTGCTTGAGCCGGTAGCCCGGCCGGAGCCCCGCCTGCTCGTCGACCTCCAGGGTCAGGAAGGCGAGCGGCGGTTCGATCCCGAGTTGCCAGTGCCGGTAGCGGTCCGGGTGGGTGCGGAAGTCGATGGGCTCTGCCGCGGCGGTCTCACCGGCCGGGTGCCCGGAAGGTCCGTCCGCGGTGGCCTGCTTGGACATCTGGTTGGTGGGGAAGCCCTGTTCCTGTTCGAGAGGCCCTTGCCGGTTGGTGAGTATAGTCACGCTTCGTGAGCGTCCCGGCCCCTGACGATCGCGGCGAGAGCCGCGTTCCGCACGTCGAGTTCGTTGGCGTAGACAAGAGCTACGACGGTGACAACCTCGTCGTGCGTGGGCTCGATCTAGCCGTGGAGCGAGGCGAGTTTCTGACCCTGCTGGGGCCTTCCGGCTCGGGCAAGACGACCTGCCTGATGATGCTCGCGGGCTTCGAGGCGCCGACCGCGGGGACGATCCGCATTGCCGGCCGGCCGATCCAGGATCTGCCGCCCCACAGGCGCGGGATCGGCATGGTGTTTCAGAACTACGCCCTGTTCCCCCACATGACGGTTGGCGGCAACCTGGCCTTCCCGCTCGAGGTCCGCGGCGTCGAGCCGGCCCCGCGGCGGGAGCGGGTCGAGCGGGCGCTCAGCCTGGTGCAACTGGAGGGGTTGGAGGACCGGCGACCGGCCCAGCTCTCGGGCGGCCAGCAGCAGCGGGTGGCGATCGCCCGCGCGCTGGTGTTCGAGCCGGAGATCGTCCTGATGGACGAGCCGCTCGGCGCTCTCGACCGGCGTCTGCGCGAGGAGATGCAGTACGAGATCCGGCGCATCCACTCCACTCTGGGAGTGACGGTCGTCTACGTGACGCACGACCAGCAGGAGGCGATGACGCTCTCCGACCGGGTGGCGGTGTTCCACAACGGCGTCATCGAGCAGGCGGCGTCGCCTGAGGTCCTGTACGAGGAACCGGAGAAGGCCTTCGTGGCCCGGTTCATCGGCGAGAACAACCGGCTCGACGGCGTCGTGGTCAGCGACGAGGACGGCGTGTGTGAAGTGGACATCGGCGGCCAGAAGGTCCGCGCGATGAGCCTGGGCCTGTGCCCTCCGGGCGCTCGAACCACGGTCGTGATTCGGCCCGAGCGCGTCGCGGTGGCCCCGCCGGACGGCCGCTACCGGAACGAGATCGAGACGCGGATCGACGACATGATCTTCCTCGGCGACCACTTGCGCCTTCACATGACGGTCGGCGGCGCCTCCGACTTCATCGCGAAGATCCCGAACGTCGTCGGGCACGGCGCCGTGCTGCCCGGCGACACGGTACGGGTCGGCTGGGCGGCGCTCGACTGCCGGGCGCTGGTGCCCGAGACGCTGGCGGAAGGCGAAGAAGAGTGGTGAGGGCGGCCGCCGTCGCGGTCGCCGCGCTGCTGGCCGGCTGCGCGCCGCGGGCGGAAGACGGGACGGCGCCTGGCTCTTCGGCCCCCGAGGCGAACGAAGAATCGATCACCGTCGTCTCCTACGGCGGTTCCTACGCCCGCGCCTGCGTTCTCGGCTACCACGAGTCCTTCACCGCCGAGACCGGCATCCGGGTGAACCTGGAGGACTTCAACGGCGGCCTCGCGCAGATCCGCGCCCAGGTCGAGGCCGGCGCCGTTCACTGGGATGTCGTCGATCTCGGCGTCGCCGATACCGTGACCGGTTGCGACGAGGGCGTCCTGGAGCTGATCGGCCCCGAGCTGCTGCCGCCGGGTCCGAACGGCGAGACGCCGGCGGACGACTTCCTGCCCGAGACGAACACGGAGTGCGGCGTGGGCACGCTGCTCTACTCCACGATCTACGCCTACAACCCGGAGACCCTGCCGGGTCCCGCCCCGGCGACGCTCGCCGACTTCTTCGACCTGGAACGCTTCCCAGGGCGGCGGGGCATGCAGCGGAAGCCGGAGGCGAACCTGGAGTTCGCGCTGATGGCCGACGGCGTGCCCAAGGAACGGATCTACGAGTTGCTCGGGACGGCGGAGGGCCTCGATCGCGCGTTCCGGAAGCTGGACTCGATCAAGGACGAGGTCGTGTGGTGGGAGGCGGGCGCGCAGCCGCCGCAGCTCCTCGCCGACGGCGAGGTCATCATGAGCACGGCCTGGAACGGACGGATCTTCAACGCCCAGGTCCTCGAGGACCAGCCGTTCGTCATCGTCTGGGACGGGCAGATCATGGACCGGGGCCAGCTCGTGGTCGTCGCCGGCACTCCGCGCCTCGAGGGCGCCCTGCGCTTCATGCGCCACGCCGCCCGCTCCGAGTCGATGGCGGGGGTGGGGAAGTACATCGCCTACAGCCCCGCGCGCCGCTCCGGCCAGGCGCTGGTCGACCGGCACGCGGAGACGGGCGTGGACATGTGGCCGCACATGCCGACCAACCCGGAGAACATGAAGAACTTCCTGATGAGCGACTGGGAGTGGTGGGCGGACCACAAGGACGAGATGCAGGAGCGGTTCGCCGCCTGGCTGGCGCGGTGAGGTCCGGGGACGATCCTCACGCTCCGGCGACCGTCCGGATCCGCCGGCCGCGTCGCGCGGCCGGCGGATCAGTTCCTTTGGCAGGCGCCCTGGAACGCGTTGGCGTCGGCGAGGGCTTCTTCGCGCCCTCCCGGCTGGCGTTCGTACACCATGACCGTTGACGTGCGGGTGTCGGTGACGGCGATCCGCCAGTCGATGTCGGTGGCCGCGGCGCCGAACACCCAGAAGCGCTGGTTGACGGCGCAGCCGTCGAGCACCTTGATCAGCAGTTCCCAGTTGTCGTTGTCGAAAAAGGAGAACAGCGAAGACTCGTCTCCGCCGACTTCGACGACCCGCGCTCGTCCGCTTTCGTCTTCCGTGGACCAGTCGGCGCGAACGGCGAAGCGGGAGTGTCCGAGGCAGCGGGTGAAGGGGCCCGGTTCGCAGGTTCCGCGCGGCGAGGCGGACTCCACCAGAAAGGTCCGCGAGTCGGACGAGTCGCGCTGGCCGTCCGTCACTCTGAAGGTGACCGTGTAGAAGCCGGGTTCCGGCCAGGCGTGCGCGACCGCGCGGCCGGCGGCCTCCGCGCCGTCGCCGAAGTCCCAGGCTCTCCCGGTCGGGAGTCCCACGCTCCTGTCCTCGAAGATGACCCTCTCGCCGGTTGCGACCCGGCAGACCGCCGCCTCGCCGCAATCCGGCAGGAAGTGGGCCTGCAGCGGCCGCCGCGGCGTCGTCGCGTCCGGTTCGGGCGTTGGCGTTCGCGGTGGCGTCGGCGACGTCGGCGCCGGCGGCGCTTCTCCTCCGCCGCCGGACGGGCCCGGCCCGCCGGTCGGGACGGGAGTCAGGGCGACCCGCACGGCGCGCGCCGCCGAAAGGGGCGGAGCGCCCGCGTCCGTCGCCACCGCTTCGAAGCCATGGCTCGATTTCGCCTCGAAGACCAACCGAGCCCCCGCGGCAACGGACAACCGGCCCGAAGCCGGGTCGATCGCGAAGGAGGCGGCGTCGGCGCCCGTCAGCGAGTACGTCAACGCGTCGCCGTCCGGGTCCGAGGCCGCGACCGCGTGGCCCACCGCGCCCGTCGAGCGCTCGGGAATCTCCAGCGAGAGCTCGCCGGCAGGGTCGAAAGAAGGGGCTTCGTTCACGTTCATGACCGTGAGGCTGAACGGAACCGCCCCGCTGACGCCGTCCGCGTCGGTCGCTTTCAGGACCACCTCGTACACGTTGTTCCGGTCCGCGTCCTCGGGCGCCTCGTGGTCGCGAGCCGCCATCGAAAGCGCGCCCGTCGCCTGGGCGACGGCGAACCGGCCCGCGTCCGGCCCCGAGAGCGTCCATGCCGGCGCTCCGCGGGCGCCCGTGACCCGCGGCGCCGGCGAAGCGTAGGCCCTGCCCTCCGGCGTCCTGCCGTTGCCGAGGCCGGCGATCGCGATCGCCTCGTCGATGTCCGTCAGGGTCAGGGTCACCGCGCGGTTCGCCGACAGGGCGCCGGCGTCCTTCGCCACGACGTTGAAGCCGTAGCTCGAACGGGCTTCGAAGTTCAGGTCCGTGTCCTTGCCGACCGCCAACTGAGCCGTGGACGCGTCGATCTCGAACGAGGCCGCGTCCGCGCCCGTAAGGGAGTACGCCAACTTGTCCCCGTCCGGATCGACCGCGGTCACCGGGGCGCCGAACGGTCCCGTCGTTCCCTCGGGGACCGAAAGCGGCAGGGTGGCGGACGCCGCGAACGCCGGCGCCTCGTTGACGTTCGTCAGGGTCAGGGTCACCGCGCGGCTCGCCGACAGGACCGGCTCGCCCGTGTCCGTCGCCACCACCTCGAAGCCGTAGTTCGCGCGGGTTTCCAGGTCCAGGCCGGTGTCCTTCCCGACCGCCAGACGCGCGCTGGAGGCGTCGATTTCGAAGGCGGCCGCGTCGGCGCCGGCGAGCGAGTAACTCACCTTCTCGCCCTCCGGGTCGACCGCGGTCACCGGGTCGCCGAACGCCCCGGTCGTTCCCTCGGGAACCTCGATCGCCAGGGCCGCGGACGCCGCGAACTCCGGCGGCTCGTCGACGTCCCTCACCCGAACCCGGATCCAGCGCTCGGCGGCGTTGCCGGCGCCGTCCGCGACGGCGACGGCGACGTCGTACAGGTTGTCGCCGTCCTCGTCCTCCGGGGCCTCGTGGTTCTTCGCCGACATCGTCACGACGCCGTCGTCGTCGCCGATGCCGAACGCCGACACGTCGCCGTCCGCCAGGGACCACCGGAACTCGTCCGAACCGCCGCCCGGCAAGCTCGCCGCGGAAGCCCATGCCTCGTTCTCGTCCACCGCGGCGCCGCCGATGGCGGGGACCGGCGGCGGCAGGGTCTCGACGCCGGCGATCCTCCGGTTGGCGTCGACCGCCACGACCCGGAACGTGTGTCCGGTCGAGGCCGGGAGCCCGGTCAGGGTCGCCGACCGGACGCCGGCGCCGACCTGCTTCAGGACCTTCCAGGAAGCGCCGTCGCCGGCCTCGAGAGCCTCGATGTCGAATCCGGTCACGGCGAACGACGGGTCCGTCCAGGCCAGCGACGCCCGATGCGGACCGGCGGAAGGCGCGGTCCGCGTCACCGTCAGCCGGCGCGGCCCGGAGGGCGGCGGGTCGGGCGTCCTGGCGCTCGCCGCGGCGGACCAGGTCCGGCCGTAGTGGTTTTCCGCCGCGACCTGGAAATCGTAGTTCGTACCGAAATCGAGCGCCGCCACCGTCGCCGACGTCGCGCCGGCCGCCGCCGCGGGGCCGTCGTTCCAGGAGCTCTTGCCGGTCTTGCGCCAGCGCACCGCGAAACCGGTCTCGTCCGGGGAGTTGTCGGTCCAGGTCAGCGTGACGCTCGGCTTTCCGTCGACCATGCCGGCGGTTGCCGACAAGGTCCCCGGCGCCGGCGGCCTGAGAACGGCGCACACCTGCCGGGCGAATCTCTCGGCGTGTTGCTGCAGGGCCGACTCGGCGTAATCCGCATCCAGTTTGCTTCCCCGGACTCTCGGCCCATGTTTGCGGCGGAAACGCTGATCGAAATAGGCCTGTCCGGAGGTTCCGAAGAACTCCTTGTAGGTGGCCAGCATCTCCTCGGCCGCCGTGGCCTCGCCCGGCGGATAGTGATAGCCGAGAGTCCAGGTCACGTTGTCGAACCGGATCGACTCGTCGTTCTTCTTGCCGTCGTACAGGGCCTTCGCCGCCGGGAAACGCTGGTAGGCGTCGTGCATGGCGAGGAACCACACGGCGTCGGTCAGCCTGCCGGTGCCTCCGTTGTAGTAGCGTCTGTTGTCGACCATGTCCGAGGGCTTCCAGCCCTGCACCGCGCTCTTGCCGTCCGGGAAGAGCCGGGGGTCCCACAGCGCCGGGCTCTGGGAGAAGTGCCCCGGCCGGGGCCCCGCCGGCGCGCAGATGGATCGAGCGCGGGCCCAGTCCGCGTCGGGACGCAGCATGAGGTTCCCGTAGACGACTTCTCCGTGCCGCATCGCGATCGTCCTGGCGAACTCCCAGAGGGGGATTGAATCCCATACCTTTCCCTGGCCGGATATCAACCGGTAGGACTCCCCGCGATCGGAGATCCAGTTGAACTTCAGGACGGCGATGCGAGGATCGGTCGACGTCTTCAGCGTCGACTCGGTCTGCTTCCTTCCGGCGCTCCAGCCAACCGAACCCTGTCCTTCCGCTCCGCGGAAGAGGAGATGTTGTTCCCTGTTGGGGATGTTCCCACCCCAGAGGGGGCGGTTCATCGACGTGTGGCAGCCCGCGCACGAGGCCGGCTGGGTGATCCCGACCGGATCGGTCGAAAAGTCGATCACGCCGGCGATCCACTTGCCCGCGGACGGGACGGCCTGCAGAAACTCCACGTGATCCCTCGACGGACTGTCCGGATGGGTCGTCCAGCTCGCGATGAACCGCGAGTCGGCGCCCCAGGAGACGATCCTCGGGTGGGTCGCCGAGATGAACTTCTTCTCCGGCCCGAAGGACTCGTGAACCGCGACGAAGCCGCCTTTGTGCAGGGGCGGCAGCGCCGCGATGAACGCCTCCACCGTGGCGACGTCGTTCGCCTTGATGAAGGCCTCCACGTTCTCGAGCGTCATCGTCTCCGGCAACGTGGGAGGAGGCGTCTGCGTCCGGGCCGGCCCCGGCGCCGCGAGCAGCGCCGCGAACGCGGCCGCGAGAGCTCCGGCCCGCGCTGGCCGCCGGGCGCGAACCCCGCTCACGATCACTTCTCGTTGGACAGCGGTTGGCCGGCCCGCGATCTCGACTCCGTCATGCCCGGAGCATAGGATTCCCGGCGGAGCGTTTCAAGAGCCGCGCGCCCGAGGCGGGAAACCGTTGGCAAGTCCGGAATCAACCCGTAACGAACGCGCCGGCCGGCGCGCCGCGCGGCCGCCGTGGCGCCGGGCGCTGGGGCCTCGGCTGCGGGCGGCCGGTCTCGCCCTGCCGCTCGTCGCGTTCGTCAGCGTGACGTTCCTCGGCCCGATGCTCAGCCTGCTGACGAAGAGCTTCCACGATCCCGAGGTCGCCGACGCGCTGCCCGAAACGATGGCCGCGCTGCGCGACTGGGACGGCCAGGGGATGCCGCCCGACGAGGCGTTCGCGGCCGTCGCCCGCGAGTTCGTCGCGGCGCGGACGGAGCGCAACCTCGGACGAACGGCGAACCGCGTGAACCGGGTCGCGAGCGGCATGCGCAGCGTGATCATGGGCAGCTCTCGGGAGATGGTCGACGCCCGGGCCGCCGCCGAAGCGGCCGGCGCGGCGACGGACGGCGCCTTCTGGCGAGAGACGATGATCGCCATCGACTCACGCTGGGGTGGCCCGGAACCGTGGCGGGCGCTCGAGGCGGCCGGCCAGCGGTTCACGGCCCGCCACTACCTGAAGGCCCTCGACTTCGAGCGCGGTCCCGACGGCGGCTACGTGCGCGCACCGGAGGTTTGGCGCATCTACGTGCCGCTCTTCTGGCGAACGTTCCTGGTCAGCCTCGGCGTCACCTTGCTCTGCCTGGTCATCGGCTATCCGGTGGCGCACATGATCGCAAACTCTCCGCCGAAGCGCGCCAACGTCCTGTTGCTGCTCGTCCTGCTGCCGTTCTGGACCTCGCTGCTGGTGCGGACCACGTCGTGGATCGTGCTGCTCCAGAACCAGGGCATCGTGAACGACTTCCTGGTCGCGATCGGGCTGATCGGCGACGACGGACGGATCGCGATGATCTACAACATGACGGGCACCTTCGTGGCGATGACCCACGTGCTGCTGCCGTTCCTGGTGCTGCCGCTCTACTCGGTGATGCGGGCCATCCCGCCCGCCTACATGAACGCGGCCGTGTCGCTCGGGGCGACGCCGTTCCAGGCGCTGCGCCGGGTGTACTGGCCGCAGACGCTGCCCGGCGTCGGCGCCGGCTGCCTGCTCACCTTCATCCTGGCGATCGGCTACTACATCACCCCGGCCCTGGTCGGCGGCCAGAGCGGCCAGTTGATCTCGAACATGATCGCCTACCACGTCCAGACCTCGCTCAACTGGGGTCTGGCGGCCGCGCTGGCGGCGCTGCTGCTGGGCGGCGTGACGCTGCTTTACGTGGTGTACGACCGGCTGGTCGGCATCGACCGGATCGGGCTCGGCTGATGGTCGGCGGCGCGCTCAGCCCCGGGTACCGGGTCGCCCGCTGGGGCTATCTGGCGTTCTGCGTCGCCGCCTTCGTCTTCCTGATCGCGCCGATCCTCGTCCTGGTGCCGCTGAGCTTCAACGCGGAGCCGTACTTCACGTTCACGGAGGGCATGCTGCGGCTCGACCCGGAGGCATACTCGCTCCGCTGGTACCGCGGCATCTTCGATGGCGACGAGTGGACGCGGCCGCTCGCCAACAGCCTGATCATCGGCATCTCGGCGACCGTCGTCGCCACGGTGCTCGGGGCCGCCGCGGCACTGGGTCTCGCCCACCCGGCGATGCCGGGCCGCAAGATCGTCACGGCGCTCCTCATCTCCCCGATGATCACGCCGGTGATCATCGCCGGCGTCGGCATGTTCTTCTTCTACTCGAACCTCGGCTTGGCGCAGACCCACCTCGGGATCATCCTCGCGCACGCCGTGTTCGGCGCGCCCTTCGTCGTGATCACGGTGAGCGCCACCCTGGCCGGCTTCGACTGGACGGTCATGCGCGCGGCCGCCAACCTGGGCGCGAACCCCCTCGTCGCCTTCCACCGCGTGCAACTGCCGCTCATCCTGCCCGGCGTCATCTCGGGTTCCCTGTTCGCCTTCGCGGCGTCCTTCGACGAGCTCGTCATCGTCCTGTTCATGGGCGGCCTCGAACAGCGCACCCTGCCGCGCCAGATGTGGTCCGGCATCCGCGAGGAGATCAGTCCGACGATCCTGGCCGTCGCCACCTTCCTGATCGTCTTCGCGTTGCTGGCGTTGAGCACGGTGGAGTGGCTGCGGCGAAGGGGAGCGTCCGGGGAGCGGAGGGCCGGTTGAGCAGTCCTACAACTCCTCGATGCGCTCCGGCAGCGACGGAATCGCGGTCGCGGGCAGGACGGTGATGTCGGACGCCGCCGGGTAGGCCTGTCTGGTCGGGCAGACGACGAAGAGGTGGTCGAGACCGAGGGCGCTGGCGATCTCGCGGGTCGAGGCGCGAACTCGGGGCGCCTCGCTGAACTTCATCTCGAAACCGATCCGGCGGCCCCGCAGGAGGAGCAGAAGGTCGATCTCACCCAGCCCGTGCGCGGACCAGAACCAGGGGGTCGGCTGGTCCAGGGCACTCAGGATCTGCTCCATCGCGAAGCCCTCCCAGGACGCGCCGACGCGCCGATGGCCGAGGAGTTCTTTGTCCTTGTCGATGCCCAGCAGGGAGTGGAGGAGCCCCGTGTCGCGGACGTAGACCTTCGGCGCCTTGACTTGACGCTTGCCGAGGTTCTCGAACCAGGGTTGAACCTGGCGGACCATCCAGGCGCCGGTCAGAAGGTCCAGGTAGCGGCGGGCCGTCTTGTCCGAGACGCCGATGGACCGGCCCAGATTCGCCGCGTTCGCAGTCTGACCGTGGTGGTGGGCCAGCGTGTTCCAGAAGCGCCGCATGGCGACGGCCGGCACGGGGACGCCAAGCTGAGGCAGGTCGCGTTCGAGGAACGTGCGGATGAAGCCGCGGCGCCACGCGACGCTCTCGGCCTCCGAGTCCGCGAGCCAGGAACGCGGAAAGCCGCCGCGTCGCCACAGCTTCCTCATGTCGGCTGCGCCGGTTTCCTCCAGGTCGAAGCCGCTCATGTCGATGAACTCGACGCGGCCCGCCAGGGACTGCGAGACGCCCCGCACGATCATTGGAGAGGCGCTGCCGAGGATGAGGAAGCGCGTGTCCGCGTCCGGCCGGTCGACCAGGACGCGAAGAACGTTGAACAGCCTCGGCAGAATCTGAATCTCGTCCAGGACGACGAGTCCCCGCAACTCGCCCAGGACGAGCTCCGGGTTGGCGAGCTGGCGCACGTCCGCTTCGGATCCCAGATCGAACCGGGTCGACTCCCGCGTGGACGCGAACTCTCTGGCCAGGGTCGTTTTTCCGCACTGGCGAGGGCCGAGGAGCGAAGTCACGGGCGCCCGCCCGGTGGCGGCAGCGATGCGGTCGAGGTAACGGCGACGTTCGATCATCGGGCTGCCATTGTAGCCGGGATTTGCCCTGTACTCCGAGATTTCAATGTCCATACTCCGGGATTTCCGTCTGTAGACTCCGAGATTTCATGGATCGGGCTCCGGGATTTCGAGGGCGGAACTCGGGGATCTCGGACCTGTGCCCGCATCCGGCCCGCGGGGCCGCCTGGGTTGTCCGGCTCGCCTGTTCCCGCCGGTAGAGTCCACGGCGGTGAGCGACGACGAGCATGGCATCACGCTGGAGGCAGTCGAAGACACGCTCGCGCTGATCGCTCCGCACATCGTTGAAACACCGGTCGTCGAGTGGTCGGGCCCCGAGATGCGGGCGATCCTGCCGGGGAGCGGCCGTGTCCA
Source organism: Candidatus Multivorans thiocomprendens (assembly GCA_027493375.1). Classification (GTDB taxonomy): domain Bacteria; phylum Acidobacteriota; class Thermoanaerobaculia; order Multivoradales; family Multivoraceae; genus Multivorans; species Multivorans thiocomprendens. The sequence continues at coordinate 13,168 of JAPVWO010000330.1, forward strand.
CGCCAAGCTGGAGCTCTTTCAGCGCTCCGGTACGTTCAAGGCGCGAGGGGCCCTGTCGAACGTCCTGCGTTTGAACGCCGAACAACTGCGGGCGGGCGTGACGGCCATGAGCGCGGGCAATCACGCGATTGCCGTGGCGCATGCGGCGAAGGCGGCTGGGACCAGCGCGAAGGTCGTCATGCAGCGATCGGCCAATCCGGCGCGCGTCGACTTGGCCAGAGCGCTTGGCGCCGAGATCCTGATGGCGGAGGATGGTCCGAGCGGATTCGAGCCGATGGCGACGATGAGCACGTCGAGGACCCGTGGGTGCCGACGCCATGCACAGGAGCTTCAGGTCCGGCAGCCCGGAGCGCCTCGATGGCGTGGACACCATCGCGGTCAGCCTTGCGCCGCCGATGACCTCGACCGGGATACGTACGATCGGTACCGCGCGCTCGGCGAGAGTCGATTCCGTTCCTGATCGACGCTCAGGGCGTCAGGTCGAGCGATATCGCCACAACCCGGTCGCCGCCATGCTGTAGGCGAACAGCAGCACCGACACCGCCATGCCGGGGACCAGGCCGGCCAGGGCGCCGTACTCCTCGACGATCCAGCCGAGAATGATGGCGCCGATCAGCGGAGCGCCGAGCAGGCCGAGGCCGAAGACGGACATGACGCGGCCGCGGGTCTGCGGCTCGGCGGCTTCCTGGACGATGGCCCGGGCCAGGGTGGTCGTCACGCCCATGTTGAGGCCCCAGGCGACGCTCGCCGTGACGACCAGCCACCAGGCCGGTTCGATCCAGATCAGGAACAGGACGAGGATCCGGGAGAGTTGCAGCACGACGAACCAGCGCCCGGGCTGCTGAAACGGCATGAACCGGAGCATGATCAGGTTGGAGACGACGGCGCCGGCGAAGAAGAGGATCATCAGCCAGGACAGGAGCTCCGCGTCGCCGTCGTAGACGCGCAGGACGATGAAGGGGAGCACGGTGAAGAAGGCGCCGGCATTGAAGATGCTGGAGACGAAGTTCACGGTCATCGCGTCGAACACGGGCCGCTGGCGGTAGGAGGCCCGGAAACCCTCGACGATGCGGCGCCAGGCGGGCTCTCCGGACTGTCCGTCGTTCACGGGCTGCGATCCGATCCGGCGGATCCAGACAGCCGCGGCCGCCAGGCAGAGGCTCTGGGCCAGCAGGACCCGCCGTAGTCCGAAGGAGTCGAGCTGTCCGGCGACCCGGAGTCCGATCATGTAGGTGAACATGCTGATCGCGGTGGCCGCGGTGACGCCGCGCTGCAGGTCGCGTCCCGCGATCCTGTTCAGCACCGCCTGCTGCGCCGGACTGGAGAACGACAGGGCGGCGCTGATTCCGAGTCCCCAGACGGTAACGGTCCACACGTTGAGTCCGCCGAGTTCCAGCGCCAGGACCAGACCGAAGGGCACGAGCGCCGCGGCGCCGAACACGCGGGTCAGGATCGCCCTGGCGTCCGTGCGGTCCGCGTTGGCGCCGCCCCAGAGCATGATGATCACGCCGGGCAGGCCGATTGCCGCCTGCAGCGGCCCGACCCGGTCGGCCGGCAGAGCGAGGACGCCGGCGAGCAGCCAGACGAGCAGGAGCTGTTGCATCGCGAGGCCGGCGCTCGAGCAGGCCCACGACCCCATGTACGCTAGGAGGCCCGGTCGGCGCCACAGGCTGACGGCAGGGGTGGCGGGAGAGACGATGACGCGGATCTCGGTTGGCGGCGGTGTCGGGAAGAGCCTGCGAAGGCTATACGCGGGCCTGGGGCGCCGGTCGAGGCCCGGCATCCTGGGCGTAGCCGCCGCGGCGGCCGTCGGCCTCGCGGGTTGTACGGCGTCGGCCCAGGAGGCGGTCGACTTCGCGGAACTCCGTCGGCGCATGGTGCGCGACACGATCTCCGAACCCCGCGACGGCCGGCCGCCGGTGCTCGACGTGAACGTCATCGACGCGATGGGAAAGGTCGAACGCCACCTGTTCGTGCCGGAGGAGATCCGTGAGTGGGCCTACCGCGACTCGCCGCTCGGGATCGGCTGGCGGCAGACGATCTCCCAGCCCTACATCGTGGCGCTGATGACCGAACTCGCCGAGCCCGACCCGGAGGACAGGGTGCTCGAAATCGGCACCGGCTCGGGCTACCAGGCCGCGGTGCTGGCCGAGATCGTCGATCACGTCTACACGATCGAGATCGTGGAGCCACTCGGGCTGCGGGCGGCGGCGGCGCTCGACGCGGCCGGGTACGAGAACGTGACGACCCGGGTCGGCGACGGATACCTGGGCTGGCCCGAGGAGGCGCCGTTCGACGCCATCGTCGTCACCGCGGCGCCGGACCATGTGCCGCAGCCCCTGGTCGACCAGTTGGCGACAGGCGGCCGGCTGGTGCTGCCGGTCGGGCCCGATGGCGGCCGTCAGGAGCTGCAGGTGCTGGAGAAGCAGGCGGACGGATCGGTGGAGCGGACCCGCGTGATCCCGGTGCGCTTCGTGCCGCTGACGCGAAGTCGCTAGCGGCTGCGACCGCGGCAACTACAGGGGCACTTCCTCGCCCTCGCCCTCGACGACGAGCCCCAGGGTCACGTCGCCGAGGGGCACAGCCAGCGTGGGCTGATCGAGGTCGTTCCAGAACATGGTGGCGCTCTCCGCGCCGTCGTAGTTCTGAAACAGGGCCATCGTCATCGGGTGGGTGGCGCCCTCGATGATCGTGATGCTGGCTTCGACGAGGGGCTCCTGTTCCGGGAAGCCGTAGGGATCGAACGTGTCGAGAGCGACCGGAATGAGTACCAGGAAGTCGCGGAACCAGGTCTGGCCGGTGTGGTCGCCGTCGGCCGGCTGCACGGCGTAGCGGAGGGTGTAGGTGCCGGCCGGCACGATCTGTTTCTTGTAGGTGCTCCAGTCGTCCGTCGTTCGCATCAGGCCGACCAGACCGCCGGGAGGCAGGGTCGGATACTCGACTCCGAGTTCGGCCGAGGGGTCCCGCATCGGCAGCGAGGGCGGGAACCAGAACTCGACCGGCTGGCCCTCGTCGCGGACGACCCTGTAGCCGGCGGGATCGAGCAGCGGCGCCAGCCAGTCCGGCAGATCCGGGGGCAGCGCCTCGGTGCGCTCGAGCGAAGGATCGGCGGCAAGCGGCGCGGCGAGCAGCAGCGCGGTCAGCAGTCCGTGGCAGAAACCCCGCTGCATTCGAGCGGCCATGCATCCCGCCCAGCAGTGTTGCTCTTCGGTCGAATACGGCCCGGTATGCTCCCTCATCGCGCCTTGCTGGACGGGCGCCTGACCGCTCTCGGTGCGACGCGGATTCCTGCCACGGACTGCTAGCAGCGGCCCGACGAACGGGAGACCGGCGCTCCTCACTCGAAGTTGAACACGGGGAGAGACCGGAGCTTCGCCAGCACTTGAAAGTCCCTCACTCGAAGTTGATCAGGTAGTGGCGGAAACTCTCGGGCCCCACCTCGTCCAGCATCCGGAGGAACAGCACGAGCGGTTCGATGTCCGCGTCCGAGATGTTGATCTCGCCGAACAGCGGGTCGACGCCTTCCTGTTCGCTGTCGGCTGCGTCGGCCAGCGCCATGTGGGCCCGGATCGCGTCTTCGAGGGTGGCGGCGCTGCCGTCGTGCAGGTACGGATCGGTGCGGGCGAGGTTTCGGAGCGGCGGCGTCTTGAAGTCGCCCGCGCCGGTGCCGTGGATCGCGTAGTCGCTGAAGGTCGGCGGCACGTGGCAGCGGACGCAGTTGCCGACCGATTCCACGTCGAAGGCCCGGAAGAAGGTCTTGAAACCCTCGTAGGCCGTCTCGGTGAACCCCTCCGGCCGGCGGATCAGGTTCCGCCCTTCCTGGTTGAAGATCCGGCTCTCGATGCTCGCCGCGTAGTTCAGCATGTCCTCGCCGTCGTTCGGCTGCTTGCGGAACCGGTTCTGCTCGGCGAAGGCGTCCCAGCGCGCGGTCATCGTGTAGCTCAGGGTGCGGGTGTAGTCGGCCAGGGCGCGGGCGGCGGCGGCGGCCACCTCGGGCCGCGGCAGGGACTCGAGGTCCAGGCCGTAGACCTCCTGGAACTGGTCGAGATAGGGCACGCCCGAGATCGCGTTGTGGCCCTCGTTCAGCAGCACGTAGGCCGCGTTGTCCATCCCCGCGTCACGGTCCTCGTCGTTCCAGCCGTACTGCTTGCCGACCAGCTTGTCGAGGACCATGTCCTCCATCGAGTCGTACGCGCCGTCCCAGCCGAACACCTCGGCGCGCGAAGCGTCGGCCAGGGTCTGTGCGTTCCGTTCGGTCGTCTCGCGGTTCGCGGTCAGGCTGGTCGGCGTGTAGTCGGCGTAGTAGCGCTCCGACTTGCCGGGCACCGACTCGCCGATGGCGTGGCACACGGAGCAGGCGATCGCGAAGCCGGTGCCCTGGTTGTTGAACAGGAGCTCGGCGAACAGGTCGTTGCCGAGCTGCTGCAAGGCCGGTGACGGTTCCTCCTGGGCGGCCGCCGCGGCGCCGAACAGGAGAGTGGTTGCCATGGCGAGCGCCGCCGGACCGATCACGCTTCTTCGCTTCATCGTTGTCCTCCGTGACGTGGAGAATAGACGATCCCGTTAGTGGCACACTAAGCCGCCATGGCGACATCGCGAACGGTTCCCTGGGCGGAACTCGACACGATCTTCTTCGACGCCGGCAACACCTTCCTGTCGATGGACTTCGACCGGGTCGCCGCCGTTGCGGCCAGCCTCGGCGTCGAGTGCTCGGGACGGCAGTTGGAGCGTGCCGAGGCGGCGGCGCGGCCGGTGCTCTCGGCGGCCCTGGCCGAGCGGCGGACGACCGAGGGAGGCGGGGCCTTCCGTTTCTACCTGGGAGCAACTCTGGAGCGGCTGCCGGCGTCCAGCCGGGACGGCGTCGAGCTGGAGGCCGCCGTCTCCGGGCTCGCGGAGCGGCTCTTCTCGCCCGGCCGCAACGACCGGCTCTGGAACCGCCGGCTGCCGGGCCGGAGGGAAGCGCTCGAGCGGATCCGCGCGCTCGGCTATCGGATGGTGGTGGTCAGCAACTCGGACGGCAGCATGGCGCGGACCGTCGCCCGGATCGGCATGGACCATCTCTTCGACGGTCTCGTGGACTCGACGGCCGTGGGCTTCGAGAAGCCGGATCCCCGGATCTTCGAGGTTGCGCTCGATCTGGCCGGCGCGCGTCCGGAACGGACGCTGCATGTAGGCGACCTGTACGCCGCCGACGTGGTCGGCGCGTGGGCCGCCGGCGTCCACGCCGTCCTGCTCGACCCCTGGACTGACTGGCCGGAGATGGATTGCCCGAAGGTGACCGACCTGGACGAGCTGGCGTCGCTGTTGCCGGGGCCGCCGGGGCGCGCGTGAAGCCCGGGGACCTTCGCCGGCACCGCCATCGGTTCTACGAGGCGGCCGTCCAGAACGTGGAAGTGGACATCGACTTCGTCGAGCGGGTCTATCGCCGCCTCAACGGACGGCTTCCCGGAACCCTGCGGGAGGACTTCTGCGGCACCGCCTCGCTGGCGAGCGCGTTCGCCGCCCGCAGGCCCGACAACCGCGCCTGGGGTGTCGATCTCCACCGCCCGACGCTGGACTGGGGCTGGCGCAATCGGGTCGAGGCCAGATGCGTCGAGGACAGCGTGGAGCTCGAGTGCCGCGATGTCCGCCTGGCGCCCGGCCCGGCGGTCGACGTGCAGGTCGCGTTCAACTTCTCGTTCTTCCTGTTCCCTGGCCGCGGCGAGATGCTGGACTACTTCCTGGTCGCGAGGCGCTCGCTCACGCCCGGAGGCCTGTTCGTGCTGGACGCCTTCGGCGGCACGGATTCGTTTCAGGCCACCACCGAGGACACGGAGATCGAGGCTTCGGTAGGCGTCGACGGAGTCGCCCTGCCGGCCTTCACCTACAGTTGGGATCAGCTCGCCTTCAACACCGTCGACCACTGGATGCGCTGCGCGATGCACTTCACTCCGGCGGGCGGGGAGAAGGTGCGCAACGTGTTTCGCTACGCGTGGCGGATGTGGACCCTGCCCGAGATCCGGGAGCTGCTGGCCGAGGCCGGGTTCGACGACGTCGAGGTGTACGGCGAGGGCTGGGATGCCGGCACCGGGGAAGGGGACGGCATCTTCCGGCGGCGCACGCGGATGGCGAACGAGGGTAGCTGGGTCGTCTACCTGGTGGCGCGCTAGGGACTGCCTTCACTTCCGGCCATACGCAGCCAGTCCTCGTCGCGGACGTCGTTGGCCAGGGTCAGGCCGCCGTCGGAGCCGACGAAGATCGGATCCTTGACGACGCGCACGCGCCCACCGCCCAGTTCGCCGAGCGCGTTCTGCAGCGCCGCTCCAAGGCCGCGGATCAGCCCGGATCCACCGGTCAGGATCATGTTGTTGCGGACCTGGGCCTGGTACTCGGGTTCTACCCTGGCAATCAGGTCGAGCATCGTCTCCCGCAGCGGCTCCAGGAGACTCTCGCAGGCGGTGCGCATCGGCTCGGTGATGTCGATCCGGGTCGGTCGGCCGCTTACCGGCGCGTCGACCACGACCGGACCGCCCCCGCCCACGAAGGAGTGCTTCTCCTTCCACGCACGAGCCATGTGAATCGACACGGAAGCGTCGGGAAACCGCTCCTCGATGCCCGCGTGCAGGCGATGGTCGACGGCGTCGCCCGCGACGTTCAGGGTGCGCTGGTCGCCTTCGGTCGGAAAGCGGCCCAAGAGAACGCAGAGGTCCGTCGTCCCCGCGCCGATGTCGACGACCATCGTGTGGACCAGGGCGTCGAGGCCGTAGGCGACGGCGAACGGTTCCGAGACGATCATCGTGCTCTTGACCTGGCCGTCGAGGATGCGCCGCAGGTTCCGGCGGTTCACCCGGAGCGTCTCGGCCGGCACGCCGACCACGGCGTGGATCGCCGGCTTCGGATCCCCCCCCTCGGGAACGGCCAGTTGGAGCAGCCGGCGGACGATCTCGCGCACCGCCTGCTCGTCGCGGGCGGATCCTTCCTTGATCAGCCCCCGCTCGAGCGGCCGGCGCAGATCGAGCATCGGCCGTTTCTCCAGGGCCTCGATGCCGACGAGCACGTCGCGCCGGAGGACCTTCCGGGCGACCATGTCCCGCGGCCAGCCAACGTAGCTTCGCACCATGTGGCGCTCGCCGTTCGCGGCGGAGATGGAGCTGCGCGACGTCCCCAGGTCGATGCCCACCTTGAGCACCCTCGCCGAGGAGATTCTCCTGCTCCTGATCGACGAGGAGCATGGCGATCTGTCGGCGGCCTGGTCGCCCCGCCGACTCGATGTCGTCGTCGCGGCCGCGCTGCTGATGGATCTGGCCCTGGAGGGACGCATCGACACGGACCTGGAGCGGCTCTTCGTGACGGATTCGACGCCCCTCGACGACGACCTTCTCGATCCGGTCCTGGCCGACATCGTGACCGGGCCGGCGGACCGGACCGCCGATTTCTGGCTCGCTCGCGTGGCGGAAGCCGGGGGCGAGATCCGTGAACGCATCCTCTCGCGTCTGGTGGAACGGGGCGTTCTCGAAGTCCGCGCCGGCAGCGTCTTCCTCTCCCGTTTCGTCTCGCGGTCCCGCCGTTACCCCACCCGGGACGGCCGGCGGGTGGAGGAGGTTCGCCTGCGGTTGATGCGGGAACTCTTCGACGACGGAGTACCGGATCCGCGCGATCTGCTGCTCATCTGCCTGAGCGACGCCAGCGGATTGCTCGATCGCCTCCTCACGTCGGCCGAGAAGGTCCAGTTGAAGGACCGGATCGAATTGATCCGGCAGTTGGAACTGCTAGGCCGCTCCCTGCTCGCCGCCGTGTCCAGGATGCGAGCCGCGGAAGAAGCGGCGCCGGCTCGCCCGGCCGGCGAGATTCCGGCCGCGAGGGGCCTGCCGGTGCTCGGAAGCGCCTTGAGCCTGATGGGCGACCCCAATCCGTTCCTGGCCAGTCAGTATCGGAGACTGGGACCGATCTACCGGGTGCGGGCCGCGAACCGGCGCTTCATCGTCCTGGCCGGACCGGAGGCGAGTCGGTTCCTGCAGAGCCGGGGCAGAGCCCACCTGCGTTCGATGGACGCCTGGCGGTTCGTCGGTTGGCGGCTGGGAACTTCGAAGTTCCTCTTCGCCCTCGACGGTCCCGTTCACGTCCGCCTCCGCAAGCTGGTGGCGCCGGGGTTTTCGGTGCAGCAGATTCGCAGGCGCATGTCCGACTTCCTGCGCTCCACGCGACTGGAACTGGCCGGTTGGCCGGGCCGCGGGCCGATCCCGGTCCTGCCTGCCATTCAGCGAATCACGAGTCGTCAGGCCTTTTCGATGTTCGCGGGCGCCTCGAAAGGCGCGTGGCTCGACGACCCGCGGTTCGTCGAGGACATGGATGCTCTCATGGAGACGGCCGTGACCGCTCATCTGGTGGGACCGTTGCCTCGCCTCCTGTTGAAGCGCGCGGCCGCCAAGCGAGCCGGTCGGCGCCTGGTCGCTCTCTGCGAGGACCTGGTGGCGAAGGACGAACCGGAGACCCGGGGCGAGTTCTCGACCCTCGTCGACGACATGCTGGCTACGCACCGGGCCGATAGCCAGTTCATTTCCGAAGAGGATCTGCCGTTTCATCTTGCCGCCGGTCTCTTCGGGAGTCTTCACACCTCGGCGGTCGTCATCTCCGTCGCGTTGTACGAGGCGCTGAGCCGTCCGGATCTGCTGCGGCGGATGAGGGCGGAGGCGGATGCGTTCTTCGGCAACGGAACTCCGGATGTGCCGTCTCCGGAGCAGATCGACGTGACGCACCGTTTCCTCATGGAGACGTTGCGAGTGCATCCCCTCACGACCGGGATTCTGCGCCGCGTGACGAACTCCTTCCCCTTCGCGGGCTACTCGGTCCCCGCCGGCGCCGATGTTCTCTTCGCGCTCGCCGCCACGCACCGGCTGGAAGAGCACTTTCGCGATCCCGCGCGTTTCGACATCGAGCGTTTCGGTCCCGAGAGGGCGGAGCACCGGTCTCCGGGCGTCTACACCCCCTTCGGCGTCGGCGCGCACAGTTGCCTCGGCAAGGGATTCGCGCAGATGCAGACGGCGCTCACTCTCGCTGCGATGTTCCGTCACCTGGACCTCGAGCTGACGCCTCCGGGCTACCGGATGAAGCTCGAGTACCGGCCCGGGCTGCAGCCGTCCCGCTCGCTCAGAGTGCTTGCGCGGGCCAGGACCCCCCCCCCCCC